>QEVI01000004.1 GCA_003576855.1 Planctomycetota bacterium | reverse complement strand
TGAAAGGAAACGACATGCGAAGAATTGCTATAGCCGGCGTGACGGCGAGTCTGTTGACCATGGTTCAGCTCGGCCCAGCGGCGGAAACACCCGCGGCGCCGCAGCCGACGAAAGAACATCAACTGCTGGCGCAGTTCGCCGGCCAGTGGAAGTCGCGAGCCGAGACCATGCCGGCGCCGGGACAGGTACCGATCGTGTGCGAGGGAACCGAAACCGCGCGGATGCTCGGCGGCTACTGGCTCGTCGCCGAGGGCCAGGGCGACATGCTGGGGCAACCGGTGACCAGCCTGCTAACCATCGGCTACGATCCGGCCAAGCAGAAGTACGTCGGGACGTTCATCTGCTCCGTCGCCGCCGACCTATGGCAGTATGAGGGAGCGATGGACCCCAGCGGCAAGAAGCTCACCCTCCACGCTGAAGGCCCGTCGATGTTGGACCCGACCAAGCCGGCGAAGTATCGCGAAGTGCTCGAGCTGAAGGACGCCGATCACAAGACCTTCACCTCGTTCATGGAAACCGACGAGGGGAAATGGCAGCCGATCGTCACGGTGACGTACGAGCGCGTCAAATAGCGCTGCCGCGCCCACGGCTCTGGCGAACCGCATACGGCGTAGACCAGGCAGTTGCAACCGGCGCACCGCGCTGCAGCGATCTTGCCTGCCTCCTCTTTTCAACAGACGACTATCGCGTAGCCGTTTCGCGACTCGCGGCGCGGACGGCTGCCAGGTGCTCTGCCAGAAACGCCGCCAGTCCGCCGCGGTGCAGCTCTTCGGGATTCACAAACCGCAGCTTCACCTGGTCCACTCCGTCGCCCGCCGGCTGAATTAGCCGCTTCACGCCAATCTCCGCGATGCGGCCCGTGGCAAACGCCCCCGCCGGGCCGTTCAGCGTGAGATCCACCCCCACGGTCCGCTTCGTCTGCACCGTCGCCCAGGGCGTCCGCTCTCCGGGCGCCATCAGGTGAATCAACTGCTGATTATTCCACAGAAACTGGGCCGCCGCCCCGTCGTCCGCCTTCCCCCTTCCGCCTTCCCCCCTTGCCGCTTGGTTGGCCGTCGACTCCAGCAGTTCCAACAGCTCTTCCAGCGTTTCCTGCGGCCACAGCACCTTCTTCCCTGGCGGAAACCCCTTCCGCGAGAGGTGCCACTTGCGCCCCAGCACCTTCCAGGGCATCACGTCCTCGGGGTTTTGGCCCACGCGCTGGGTGAACCGGCGGAAGCCTTGCACCGCCTTCTCGAGGAACTTCCAGAACGCCGGCGTGTCGATCTCCGCCCAACTATGGGCGAAAACCTGCACTTCCTGGAACGGGCCGCGAAGGTTCTTGCACTTCACCCGCGGCCCGGCGCCGTAGGCTTCGATCTCGGGGATGTCGTTCAGCGGCTTCAGCCCCAGCTCGTCGGCGAGCGTGTCGCGGTTGAACGTCCGCTTGGCAGTGCGGAATTTCAGCTTCACCACCCACGGCTCGGCGGTGATCGCGTGGAAGAACCAGCCGTCGCTCTTCTTAATCGCGCAGATTTCGACGACGCTGCGGCTCGACCAATCCGTGGGGCTGAACTGCCCCAGCTCGTGGATCCGCTTCTCCACCTCCGCCAGGATGCGGCCTTCCCAGCGGCACGGCTGGCCGTTGCGGGCCGTGCGCGTCTCAACGTGCCACCTGCGGCCGTCCACTTCCCACGGCATCTTCACATCGGCGCCCAGGTCCGCGATCTCGAGATCGTCCTGGCGCGCCGCCTCTGCCGCGGCGAAGTCGTAGGGCTTCCGCTCGAAATGCGGCCCGGCGGCGAGCACCGGCGCCAACGCCGCGGCGGTGTGGGAAGGAAATGCGATTTCTGATTTAGGGTTTCTGATTTCTGATTTGACCGTAGCGGTGCGCTTTCGCGGCGCCTTCTTATCCTTTACATCCGAAATCCTACATCCTAAATCATAAATCCGTTCCACGACTTGCTCCGGCGTTCCCATCGCCACCACCTGGCCGCCGCCGCTGCCTGCTTCTGGTCCGATGTCGATGATCCAGTCGCACTGCTTGATGACGTCGAGGTTGTGCTCGATCACTACCACCGTGTTGCCGAGGTCGACCAGCCGGTGCAATACGTCGAGCAGCTTGGCGATGTCGTCGAAGTGCAGGCCGGTCGTCGGTTCGTCGAGCACGTAGAGCGTGCGGCCGGTGTCGGGCCGCGCGAGCTCCGCGGCCAGCTTCACGCGCTGGGCCTCGCCGCCGGAGAGCGTGGCCGCGCTTTGCCCTAGGGCGACGTAATCGAGCCCCACGTCGCAGAGCGTCTGCAGGATCTTGCGGACCTTGGGGATGTTCTGGAACAGCTCCCGCGCCTCGCCGCACGACATTTCCAGCACCTCCGCAATGCTCTTGCCGCGGTACTTCACCTCGAGCGTTTCGCGGTTGTAGCGGTGGCCGTTGCACGTATCGCAATTGACCCAGACGTCCGGCAAGAAGTGCATCTCGATGCAGAGTTGCCCCGCGCCCTCGCAGGCGTCGCACCGCCCCCCGGGGACGTTGAAGCTGAACCGGCGGGCTGTGTAGCCGCGGACCTTCGCATCGGGAAGCTGGGCGAACAACTCGCGGATGAGGTCGAACACGCCCGTGTAGGTCGCCGGGTTGCTGGAGGGCGTGTTGCCCAGCGGCCGCTGATCGACGCGGATGATCTTGTCGATCAGTTCCACGCCGGCGATCGAATCGTGGGCCCCGGGAATGGTCTTCGCCCGATGCAACTGCCGCGCAAGCTGGTTGTAGAGTACGTCCTCGACCAGCGAGCTCTTGCCGCTGCCCGAAACGCCGGTCACCGCCGTGAGCGTACCCAGCGGCATGGCGACGTTGATGTTCTTGAGGTTGTTGTGTCGGGCGCCTACCACGCGAAGCGTGGGAACGGTCGATTTCTGATTTATGATTTCTGATTTATGAGTGGAGGCCGCAGCTCCCTTCCGTCGCGACTTTGAGCCACGCTTCTCCACATCAGAAATCATCAATCCTAAATCAGAAATCCGTCTGTTCGTCGGCACCCCTATTGCCTTCTTCCCGCTGAGATACGGTCCCGTCACGCTGCCGCGGCGCCTTGCCACTTCGGCGGGCGTCCCGCGGGCCACGATCTCGCCGCCCAGTCGTCCGGCCGCGGGGCCGAAGTCGAGCAGTCCGTCGGCGCCGGCGATCACGTCGCGATCGTGCTCGACCACCAACAGCGTGTTGCCCAGGTCGCGCAGCTTGTGCAGCGCGGCCACCAGCCGCGCATTGTCGCGGGGATGCAGGCCGATCGTCGGCTCGTCGAGCACGTAGAGCACGCCGCACAATCCACTGCCGACTTGGCTAGCCAGGCGGATGCGCTGCGACTCGCCTCCGGAGAGCGTCGGCGCGCTGCGACCCAGCGTGAGGTATTCGAGCCCCACGTCCACGAGGAAGGTCAGCCGATTGCGAATCTCGCGAATCAGTTCGCCGGCGATCTTCTTCTGTGCGGCCGGCAACTTCCACTTCTCGACCGCCGCCAGCAGCTCGCCCAGCGGCAGCCGGCAATACTCGTCCATCGTGCGCCCCTGGAAGCGGACCGCCGCCGAATCGTCCCGCAGCCGGCTCCCGCCGCACTGGCTGCACTCGATCTCATCAACCAGGTGCTCCAGCCGCCCGCGCAACCGCGGCGACAGCCGCGAGGCCTCTTCCAGCGCGGGGTAGAGGCCCTTGTACTGGAAGCGGAACGAGACGCCAGTAGCGTTGTCTCCGTCGTTGCTCGCGCCCCGCGCCTCGCGCCTCGCGCCTACGTCAATCCACTCCTCTCCCGCCCCGTACAGCACCAGCCGCCGGTGCCGCGGCGAGAGCTGCGAGAACGGCACGTCGATCGGCAGGCCAAACCGGTCGCGCAACGCCGCGAGCATTGCCGCGAACATCGGCTGCTCGACGCCCGGCCAGACTAGCACGGCGCCTTCGGCGAGCGTCATCTGCATATTGCGGAAGAGCGCCGCGGGGTTGGCGCCCACTTCCGAGCCCAGCCCCTCGCACGCCCGGCACCAGCCCAGCGAGCTGTTGAACGAGAAGTGGTGCGGAGACAGCGGCTCGAAACTGCGGCCGCACTGGCTGCACACCAGGTGCTGGCTGTGGACCTTCACCGGCCAGCGGCTCTCCGGCTGCTTGTCGTCGACGATGGCCAGGTGCAAGACGCCGCGACCGAGGGCCAGCGCACTTTCGACGCTGTCGGCCAGCCGCCCGCGACCGTCCTTGCGGATCGTGATGCGGTCGACGATGATTTCGATCTCATGCTTCCGCCGCCGATCAACTGCACCAATCGCGTCCAGCTCGAATGTCTGGCCGTCGATGCGTGCGCGCAGGTACCCCTCGCTCTTCAGCTTCGCCCACAGGTTTTCGTACTGCTCGCCTTGCGCAAGCTGCAGCGGGGCCATGAGATAGGCCTTGGTCCCTTCGGGCTCGGCGAGCACGGCGTCGATGATCTCATCCGGCGACTGCGTGCCGACCGGCACGTCGCATTCGGGACAGTGCATTTGGCCCAAGCGCGACAACAGGATGCGGAAGTAATCGTAGATTTCCGTAACGGTGCCGACGGTGCTCCGCGGCGTGTGCCCGGCGGTCCGCTGCTCGATGGCGATCGCCGGCGAGAGGCCTTCGATGTGCTCGACAATCGGCTTCTGCAGTTGTCCCACGAACTGCCGGGCGTAGCTCGACAGGCTTTCGACGTAGCGCCGCTGTCCCTCGGCGTAGATCGTATCCATCGCCAGCGACGTCTTGCCGCTGCCGCTGGGCCCGCAGCAGACGGTAAGCTGATCGCGGGGAATCTGCACATCGACATTTCGCAAATTATGCTGCCGCGCCCCCCGCACCGTAATATGCGTCGCCTGCCCCCCACTGCGAGCCGCCCCCGCACCGCGAGCCGCCCCTCCACCGCGAGCCGGGCCCCCGTTGCGAGCCGGGCCGTCCTCGGCCCCGGCCCGCCCCGCCGCGCCATTGCCGCCCCCCCTCGGCAACTTCACGCCCAGGTACGGAGCAAGCGACACGCCCGTGTGCGAGGGCAATGCAGATTGCGGATTGCGGATTGCGGAATCCGCCGAAGCAAGCTCTCCATCGCCCTGATTCCGCAATCCGCAATCCGCATTCCGCAATCGCTCCACCGCGTGCTCCACCACCTCTTCCGGCGTCCCCGCCGCGACGACTTGCCCGCCGGCCTTCCCCCCCTCGGGCCCGATATCAATGATCCAGTCCGCCGTCTTGATCACGTCGAGATTATGCTCGACCACCAGCACCGTGTTGCCGGCGTCGACAAAGTCGTGCAGCACCTTCAAGAGCAGCTCGATATCGGCGAAATGCAAACCCGTCGTCGGCTCGTCGAGCAAATAGAGCGTCCGCCCGGTCGACTTCTTCACCAGCTCGCGGGCCAGCTTGATCCGCTGTGCTTCGCCGCCTGACAGGGTAGGGGAGGGCTGCCCCAGTTTCATGTAGTCCAAGCCGACGGCGTGCAGCGTCGCCAGCTTGTCGTAAATCGCCGGCACGTTCACGAAGTGCTCCATCGCCTGCTGGACGTCCATCTCCAGCACCTCGGCGATCGACTTGCCCTTGAACAGCACCTGCAGCGTCTCGTGGCTGAAGCGATGTCCCTGGCACACCGGGCAGGTGATCCAGACGTCGGCCAGGAAATCCATCTCCAGCTTGTTCGACCCGTTGCCGCTGCACGCCTCGCAGCGGCCGCCGACGACGTTGAAGCTGAACCGCCCCGGCTTGTAGCCGCGGCGCTTCGATTCCGGAAGCTGCGCGTACAGGTCCCGAATCTCGTCGAAAACCTTGATGTACGTCGCCGGGTTCGAGCGCGGCGTCCGGCCGATCGGCGTCTGGTCGATGGCGATGAGCTTGTCGAGGTGCTCCAACCCCTCGATGCGATCATGCTCGCCCGGCAGCCCTTTGCCCCCCATCAGGGCGACGTTGAGCGCCTCGGCGATAATGTCGTTCACCAGCGAGCTCTTGCCGCTCCCCGAAACGCCGGTGACGCAGACGAACTTGCCCAGCGGAATCTCGACGTCGATGTTCTTGAGGTTGTTGTGGCGAGCGCCGACCACGCGAAGCGTGGGTGATTTAGGATGTATGATTGCTGATTTATGATTTGGGCTGGGCGAATGCGCCGGCAAATGTTCCGGCCCGTCAGAAATTATAAATCCTAAATCAGAAATCCTCCGCCGCGGCGGCGCCTCGATCTTCCGCTTCCCGCTTAAATACGCCCCCGTGATGCTATCCTGCGCCCGCTCGATCGCCAGGGCGTCGCCGACGGCCACCACGTGTCCGCCGCGCACTCCGGGGCCGGGGCCGAAGTCGATGATGTGATCGGCCGCCCGCATCGTGTCTTCATCGTGCTCGACGACGACGACCGTGTTGCCCAAGTCGCGCAGCCGCTGGAGCGTGGCCAGCAGCCGGTCGTTGTCGCGGGGATGAAGGCCGATCGACGGCTCGTCGAGAATATAAAGGACGCCGACCAGGCCGCAGCCCACTTGCCCGGCGAGCCGGATGCGTTGCGATTCGCCGCCCGAAAGCGTCGGCGCCGTGCGATCGAGGCTGAGATAGTCGAGCCCCACGTTGGCCAGGAACCCCAGCCGGCCGCGAATCTCTTTGAGCGCCTCGGTGGCGATCTGCCGCTGCGTGCCGTCCAGCACCAGGTCGCTGAAGAACTCCGCGGCGTCGGCAATCGGCAGCCGACACACCTCGGGGAGCGTCAGCGAGGGATGCGCCGCTACGACCGACGCCGCCGACGCCGAAGTAATCCGCACCGCCCGCGCCTGCCGATTGAGCCGCTCGCCATGGCAATCGGGGCAGCCGATCACGTTCATATATTGCTCGAGCTTGGCAATCAGCGGCTTGGCCTTCGCCGAGCGGTACCGCTCCAGCAACTCCGGAATAACTCCCTCGAACTTGCCGCCGTACTTCTGGACGCTGCGGCCATTCTTCCAAGTAAACGTGATGTGCTCGTCGCCCGTGCCCCACAACCAGAGATACCGCTGCTCTTCGCTTAGCTCCGACCAGGCTGTTCGCAGCAGGAAGTCGTCGCCCAACTCGAGCTTACGATCCATCGTCTCGGCGACGCCCTCGTAGATGTGCCGCTTCCAACGGCCCAACTCCTTCAGCGGACCGATCAGCTCGACGGCGCCTTCGAAGAACGACTTCGACGGATCGGGAACCAACTTGGCCGGATCGAAGCTGAACATCTCGCCCAGCCCGTCGCACGCGGGACACATCCCCTGCGGGCTATTGAAGCTGAAAAGCTGCGGCGTCGGCGGCTCGAAGCTCAGTCCGCAAGCATTGCACGCGTAATCAGCGCTCAGCGTAATGTCCCCCGCGAGCCGGCTCGTCCCCGAGCCCGGTCCTCCCGCAGCGAGCCGGCTCGTCCCCGAGTCCGGCGTGCCGGGGGCGAGGACGCCCCGGCTCGCTTGGCGCCCGCGCCGCCCCCTTGTGGGAGGCGCCGATTCCGCTTCGCCGTGGATCGGTCTCTCCGAAACCGGCGAGTCTCGGAGAGACTCGCCCACCACCGGCGCGGACGCCCCATCCTCCAGCGCAACGATGAGATTCCCGCCCCCCAGCTTCAGCCCCAGTTCCACCGCTTCGGCCAGCCGCGTGCGAATGCTCGGCCCCGCGACCAGCCGATCGATCACCACTTCGATGTCGTGCCGCATCTGCCGATCGAGCGACAGGTCGTCCGTCAGTTGCACGACGCGGCCGTCGACCCGTGCCCGCACGAATCCCTGCTTGAGCAGATCCTCGAACAGATCGCGGAACTCCCCTTTCTGCCGCCGGGCCAGCGGCGCGAGCACCATGAACTTCGTTTTCGCCGGCAGCATCTCGATGCGGGCGATGATCTGCTCGCGGCTCTGCGCGGTGATCGGCTCGCCGCACTGGGGACAGTGTCCCTGCCCGACCCGCGCGTACAGCACGCGCAGAAAGTCGTAAATCTCCGTGATCGTGCCGACGGTCGACCGCGGGTTGTTGCCCGACGACTTCTGCGAGATCGAAATCGACGGCGACAACCCGCTGATGTGATCAACGTCCGGCTTCGGCATTTGCCCGAGGAACTGCCGGGCGAACGTCGAGAGGCTTTCGACGTACCGCCGCTGCCCTTCGGCGAACAGCGTGTCGAACGCCAACGAGCTCTTGCCGCTCCCCGAAACCCCGGTGAGGCAAATGAGCTGATTCCGTGGGAGAGTAACGTCGACGCTCCGCAAGTTGTGCTCGCGGGCGCCTTTGATGATGATATCTGCTGCGGGCATACGTCCGTGCTTGGGAGAGTCAGATTGAAGCGCCATCCGCATCCGCCCGGACCTGGCCAGGTCGAGGCTGAAGTACTGGCATCCGAAGGCGCGCCGGAGGCGAATCCCTCATTGTACGCCCGTCCAGCAAGTTTCCAACGCTGAAGAAAAAAGCGCCAATCCCTACATAGCCGAGCCATCCTGGCTCGGCGCATCGCCCCGCCCAAAAAGCCGCCCCCGCCCCGCGGTCCCCGGCCCGCCGCTCAACGGAAACATCACCGCAATGAGACAACCGCTCGCGATTTTCGCCGCATTTCTGCTGTTCTGCTTCGGCGCCAGCACGGCCGCCGCCGTTCAGACCTCCCCTTGCGAGCCGCAGCGGTGGGCCCCGGAAATGGCGGCGTTCGAGAAGCAAGACGCTCAGTCGCCGCCGCCCAAGCGCGGCCTGCTGTTCGTCGGTTCCAGCAGCATCCGGCTGTGGGACCTGGAAAAATCGTTCCCCGAGCTCCCAGCCATCAACCGAGGCTTCGGCGGCTCGCAGCTATGCGATTCGGTCCATCACGCGGAGCTGCTCGTGCTGAAGCACCAGCCGGCGAAAATCGTCGTCTACGCCGGCGACAACGACATCGCCGCCGGCAAATCGCCCGAGCAGGTCGCCGGCGACTTCCAGGCGCTGGTCGCCACCGTTCGAGCGGCGCTCCCCCGCACGCCGATCATCTACATCGCCATCAAGCCGAGCATCGCCCGGTGGAAGCTGGCCGAAAAGATGAAGCGGGCGAACAAGCTCATCGAAGCGCAGTGCGCGAAGAACGAAGGACTGCACTTCGTCGACGTCTGGCGCCCGATGCTGGGCGACGACGGCCAGCCCCGCCGAGAGCTGTTCCGCGACGACGGCCTCCACCTTAACGACGCCGGCTACGCGTTGTGGGCAGAATTGGTAAAGCCGATGCTCCTCGATGCCGCGAAGTAACGAGGACATGACCTGGCCCGATTACCAGTTGCTGGATTTCGGCGACGCCCGCAAGCTGGAGCGCTTCGGCCAGTGGCTGCTGGATCGGCCGGCCCCCGCGGCCGCCGGCGTCCGCAAAGCACAACCGGCGCTGTGGCGCCACGCCACGGCGCGCTTTGAAGGCGATCGCGCCGCCGCCGGCGCGTGGACGCCCTCGCCCAAGCAGTGGTCCACGGCCAGGACGGCCTTATCGGTTCCTATTCGGGATGACGTACTCCGCTTTCAAATGTCGCTCGAGCCCCTGCCGTCTGGACAAATCGGCGTCTTCCCCGAGCAATGGACCTGCTGGCGCTGGATCACCGCCCGCGCAGCCACCCCCAGCCCCAACCCGCCTAGCCCCGACCTAGCCAGGTCGGGGCCGAATGCGGTTCACGCGTCGCCACCCCAAGCCACATCCGCGCCGAGAATCCTCAACCTCTTCGCCTACACCGGCGGCAGCACGCTCGCCGCCGCCCTCGGCGGGGCCAGCGTCGTGCATGTCGACGCCGCCAAAAGCGTCGTCGCCCGCGCCCGCCAGAACGCCGAAGCCTCCGGCCTCGCCGAGCGCCCCATCCGCTGGATCGTCGAAGATGCGCTACGGTTCTGCCGCCGTGAAGCCAAGCGCGGCAACCGCTACGACGCCGTCATTCTCGACCCGCCGACCTACGGCCACGGCCCCCAGGGCCAGCCATGGAATATCAAGCGCGACCTGCTGCCGCTATTGCAGCTTTGCGGCGAGCTCACCGCAGGCCGCCCCCGGTTCGTACTGCTCACCTGCCACACGCCCGGCATCGGCCCGGCGGAACTGGCGGCCTATCTGGCCGAGGGCATCTTCGGCCACTGCGGCTGGCCGGCCCAGGCCGGCGAACTGCATCTGGCCGCCGCCGACGGGCGCCGCCTTTCGAACGGAACGTACGCCCGCTGGCCGGGGGAGGCCGGTGCGCGTCAGGTCGCTTTTTATGAAGGCCAGCCAGCGACTTGACGTATAATGCTCCCAGGAGGGCAGGCATGATTACTACCAATGTGACGACGATCGGAGAATCGCTGGGAATCATCTTGCCCCAGGAGGTGCTGCACAAGCTCCGCGCTTCCTCGGGCGATCAGCTCTGTTTGATCGACACGCCCAACGGCGTAGAGATCGTCTCGCTCCCTGCTGAGCAGGCCGAGCAACTACGGGTCGGCAGGCAGGTGATAGCCGAAAACCAGCACGCCCTTCGCGAACTGGCGAAGTAGGTCATGGACGACCCGGTCTGGCTGGAAGAGGCGGTCGTGTTGGCGCTTCACAGCGATCAGATCCAAGCGTTCGGCGGTTTGGGCGGGATTCGCGATTATGGCTTGTTAGCGTCGGCGCTAGCTCGCCCTCGCTATCTATGGGCGTTGGGAAACCCCCGGCCAGACATTGTCGCTCTGGCTGCTTCCCTGACGTTTGGTCTGGCCAGGAATCATCCCTTCGTCGACGGGAACAAACGCATAGCACTCATTGCGTGCCATACGTTCTTGCAGCTTAACGGCAAGCGACTTGTGGCCGATCAGCAGTCACAGGTTGACGCGATACTGCGACTTGCCGCCGGGGAGATGGGCGAAATAGAACTGCTCGATTGGCTGCGCCCGCGCGTACAAGAACTGGCTTAGGCCGCCAGATGGCATGAGTTCGTCGCGGACGAGTTGTTAGCGCTCCCGGCGGCGTGGTAACGTCTACGATCGTTGGCCCTGACATCGACTGTGCTGTTTACAAATTGTTCCCAGTTGCACGCTTAACGCCGCACACGCGCGGGGTTGACGCCGATTCATGAACGTCCCGAATCTTCGCTCATCGCGAACAAGCGAGTCGATGCGGAACAACCAAGACCCGCGCCAAGGCAAGCAGCCGCCGCCGATGCCCAAGCGGAACTGGTGGTGGTTGGCCCTGATCCTGTTGGTCAACTACCTGCTCGTGCGGTTGCTGTTCCCCAGCCCGTCGGCGCCGGTTAACGTCCCCTACACGCTGTTCAAGGAGGAAGTCGGCCGCAACAACGTCGAGGCCATCTACAGCCGCGGCGAAGAAATCTCCGGGCGGTTCATCACGCCGATCATGTACCCGCGACCTGCGGCCAGCGCCCCCGCGGCGGAGGCCGCGGCGAACGCGCCGGAGGAAGCCGCCGCCGAACCGAACTTAGGGGACGAAGCGAGCGGAGCTGCCAAGTCCTCGGCCCCGCCGCCTCCGTCCGCCAAGTCCGCCGCCTCGCCCGCACGGCCTACGTCAACGGAAAAAATCGAGCCGCGCCAGGTCGATCACTTCACGACCATCCTGCCGGCGTTCGTCGACGAGGGCCTGGAGCAGTACCTCATCGACCACGGCGTTGAAATCCGCGCCGAACCGATCCACCAGGGCGAGGGCGTGCTCTGGACGCTCCTGTTCGGCTTCGGACCGGCGCTGTTGCTCATTCTGTTCTACGTGTGGATGTATCGCCGCGCCGCCCAAGGCGGCCTGGGGGGCGGCGGCCTGATGGGCATCGGACGCAGCCGGGCGCGGCGCTACGACCAGCAGGACGAGAGCCGAGTCACGTTCGACGACGTCGCCGGCATCGAAGAAGCTGAAAACGAGCTGGTCGAAATCGTCGACTTCCTCAAGGATCCCGGCAAGTACACGCGGCTCGGCGGCACGGCGCCCAAGGGCGTGCTGCTCATCGGCGCGCCGGGAACGGGCAAGACGCTGCTGGCCCGCGCCGTCGCCGGCGAGGCGGGCGTACCGTTCTTCTCGATGAGCGCTTCGGAGTTCGTCGAAATGATCGTCGGCGTCGGCGCCGCGCGGGTCCGCGACCTCTTCAAGCAGGCCCGCGAACACGCCCCGGCGATCATCTTCATCGACGAGCTCGACTCGATCGGTCGCGCCCGCGGCCAGTTCGCCCTCGGCGGCTCCAGCGAGCAGGAGCAGACGCTCAACCAGATCCTTACCGAAATGGACGGCTTTTCCAGCCGCGAGGGGATCATCGTGCTGGCCGCCACCAACCAGCCGGACGTCCTCGACAAGGCGTTGCTGCGGCCCGGCCGATTTGATCGCCGCGTCGTCGTGAATCTGCCCGACCGCAACGGCCGCGAGGCGATCCTCAAGGTCCATACCCGCAACGTGCCGCTGATGGACGACGTGAAGTTGGAGGAAATCGCCGCCGCTACGCCGGGACTCGCCGGCGCCGACCTGAAGAACCTGGTGAACGAAGCGGCCCTGTTGGCCGCCCGCCGAGATCGCAACGCCGTCACCCAGAAGGACTTCATGGATGCGCTGGAGAAAATCGTGCTCGGCCCGGAGCGGCCGCTGCTGATGAGCAAGCACGATCGCGAGCGGATCGCCTACCATGAAGGGGGCCATGCCATTTTGGGGCTCGTCGTGCCCGGCGCCGATCCCGTGCACCGCGTCACCATCGTGCCGCGAGGCCAGGCGCTGGGCGTTACCTATCAGCGGCCGGAAAGCGATCGCTACAACTATCCCGAAGCGTACCTGCGGGCCCGCATCGTCGGCATGCTCGGCGGCCGCGTCGCCGAGGAGCTGGTGTACGGCGCCAAGACGACCGGCGCCGAAAGCGACATCGAGCAGGCGACGAACCTCGCCCGCGCGATGGTCACCCGCTGGGGAATGAGCGACCGGCTGGGCATGGTGCAACTGGCGCCCCGCGAAAACCCGTTTCTGGGCCCCATGGACGGCTTCGCCCGCAGTCGCCCATTCAGCGAACAAACGGCCCAAGCCATCGACGCCGAAGTCCTGAGAATCATCACTGAAAGCCACGACGAGGCCCGGCGACGCCTCACCGAGCACCGGCCGCAGCTCGATGCACTGGCCGCCGCGCTGTTGGAACGGGAAACGCTCGACGAACAAGAGATTCTCGAAGTCACCGGCCTGTCGCCCGCGCCGCCGCTGGAGACTCGCGCGGCGGCGGCCCTGACCGACGCGACCAGTCGTAACGGCCCGAATGGCGACCGTCGCGCCCCCTAACGGGCGGATCGCCCGTGGCGCCCCACGCCGGGCGCGTACCGGATGGTCCGATTGTGGCGAGAGCGCCTATTACGCCCTGGCGATAGGGCGGCGGCGAGGCGAGGTGCGGGTTGCCCCAAGTGCCGTTTGCCCTAGAGTTGTGCGTCTCGGTGGTATTAAGCTCCTGCGACCCTACGGTATCAGCGCAATGGTTGGCAGCCAGGCGACGCTCGACGTCTATCTTGGATTCGTCGCGTTTTTCAGCGGCGTAGGGCTCACCTTGCTCTACGTCCGCTTCGCGCCGAAGCGGGCCGCGGCCAAGGACGAGCCAACGCCAGCCGACCAGCCGCCGCTACAGGCCAACGACGCGTCCCGCGCCGAGATGGCGATCCGGCAATTACACGACATGGCGCTCAACGTCGCCAGCGACGTCAACGCGCATAAGACCATCGTCGGGCAAATCTCCAGCCGGCTCGCCAAGCCCGAAGGCACTGGCGCCGACCAGGAGCGGATGATCTCCGAGGCCGTCGGCGAATTGCTCCAGGCGAACTCCGCGCTCCAGGCGCGGCTGGAAATCGCCGAACAGCGGATCCAGGCCCAGGCGCAGGAAATCCAATTGCAGCAGTCGGTCGCGCAAACCGACGCCCTCACCGGCCTGGCCAATCGCCGGGCGTTCGACGGCGTCCTGCAAGAAAGCCTCGAGCGGTTGCGACAAGTCGCCGAGCCGTTCTCCGTCGTGATGTTCGACGTCGACTTCTTCAAGCAACTCAACGACGTCCACGGCCATCTCGCCGGCGACGAGGTCCTCCGCTCCCTCGGAAAGCTGCTGCCCGCGGTGCTCAAATCCAGCGACGTCGCCTGCCGCTATGGGGGGGAGGAATTCGCCATCGTCCTGCGAGGCGCCAACATCCTCGAAGCGCAGGCGATCGGCGAGCGGATTCGCGCGGCCATCGAAGCCCTCACCGTCTCCGCCGAAGGCAAATCCCTGAAGGTGACCGCCAGCCTCGGCGCCGCCGAAGGCGCGGCCGCCGACCAGGCGCTCACGGTCGTGCGTCGAGTCGACGACTGCGTGTACGCCTCGAAGCGCGCCGGCCGTAATTGCTTCCACTGGCACAACGGCGCCGAGTGCGTGTTGGCCACGACGCAGCCCAGCCGCGTGGTGACGCGCCGCCCGCCGGCCGCCGACGCGCAACCGCTCGCCAGCCCGCTGCTGCCCGCGAAGATGCTCCCCGATCGCGCGATGATGACCAACTTGCTGCAGCGGGCGGTCGCCGAGAGCGATCGTTCCGGACAACCCCTGGCGCTGCTGCACGTCGTCATTCGGCAGTTCGAGGCGCTCGCCGGGCAGCATGGTTCCGAAGTGCCAGAACTGGCCGAGGCGCATGTGGCGCAGGCCGTCTCGCAGGTGCTCCGCGAGATGGACGTCGTCGGGCATTGGTCGCCGGGCGAATTCATGATCGTCCTGCCGCGATGCACCGAGCCCGCCGCCAGAATCGTCGCACAGCGAGTCGCGGCGTCCGTGCCCAGAAGCGTTCGCTTGTCCGCCGATATCCGCGTGACGCTCGATCTGGCGACCGGAACGGCCGCCAAGCAGTTCGGCGAGTCCGCGGAACATCTCCACGCCCGCGCCGCCCACGCCGCGGCTCGCGCGGCCGACGCCTCGGCCGCTGAACCGGCCGCCCCCGCGGAAGCGACGTCCGCCTGAGGCGCCGCCCCGGCGGTTTGTTGGGCTGTCAACCAGCCCGCAGCGCAACGCGCTTGCGCACCAGGTACGCGACCACCCCCGCCGCGTAGACGCCCGCCAGCAGCAACAGCACCTTGGCATCGCTGGTGAACAGCAAGAACAGCCATCCGACCAGCGCGATCACGCTCGGCGCCGGGTACAGCCACATGCGAAACGGCAGCGGCGTCGTCGCCTGGCGACGCAGCGCATGCAGCGCAAAGATCTGGCCGATGAACTGGATGACGATCCGCAGCGTCACGGCGCCGGTGATGACGATCTCCAGCGGAAAGAAACAGAAGAACGCCGTCAGCACGCTGATCAACCCCAGCGCCGCCCACGGAAAGCCCCGCGTCGGGTGGAGCGCCGCAAAGGCCGTGAAAAAGTCCCCGTTGGCCGCCGCCGCGTAGAGAATGCGCGAGTATCCCAGCGTCATCGCGAACAGCCCCGCCAGGCAGGTCCAGATGATCAGCCCGGTGAAGAGGCTCGCGGCCTGCTCGCCGTAGAGCCGCGTCATGAACGCTCCCGCGATGTTCCGGTTGGCCATCGTCCCTTCCGACACCGCCTCTTGCCACGGCACGACGCCGATGAACGAGAGGTTCATCAACACGTAAATCGTGGCCACGATCACGATCGACAGCAGCACCGCCCGCGGAATCGTCTTCTCCGGCTTGTAGACCTCCTCGCCGAGGTGGCAGATGTTGTAGTAGCCCAGGTAGTCGTAGACCGCCACCTGCATCGCGGCGCCGAGCCCGAGCAAGAAGCTCCGGTCCACGCGGAAGGCGTTCTCCGGAAAAGGCAGGATGAGCTCGGCCCGAAAGTTCATCATGCCCAGCACGATGACCGTCCCTACGGCTGCCAACACGCCAGCCACCAGCACGGTGCTCAGCCAACCCAGCGATCGAATGTGCTGGCAAAGCAGCAAGAAAATCACCGCCACCATGATGCTGGCCGGCAGCCCTTCAATGACCCGCGCCGACCAGCCCCATTGGCCGCCGGCCATCTCGCGCACGCCGGGCGCCAGCGACAGGGCGAAATTCGCGGCCCCAATGTACCCCGACGCCACCTCCAGCGTGCCGCTGACCAGGAACTGCCAGATGAACAGAAACGGCAAAAGCTTCCCCCACTCCGTCCCCTTGTAAATCTCGCGGAAGTAGTGATACGTGCCGCCGCTGCCGGGAAGCGCCGCGCCCAGTTCGGCCCAAATCAGCCCGTCGCACATCACCACCACCATCGCCACGAACCAGCCCAACATCGCCTGCGGACCCCCCATCGCCGCCAGCAACACGGGGATGGTGATAAACGGCCCGGCCCCGAGCATGTTGGCCACGTTCAGCGACGTGGCATGCACCAGATTGAGGCCCCGCTCCAGATGCGGCGTAGAGGTATCGTCGGGCATGGCGGCGAAAAGAAAAGACGTGGCGCGAGACCGAAGGCGGGCGAAAAAGGCGAAAAGCCGTCGCTCAAGGCAGGCCCAGTATGGTGCGCCCCCGACAACGCCGCAAGCCGAGACCGGCCCCGTCGGTCACGCCAGTAACGCCAGTGCGGCGGGTTCCCTCGGTGGCACGTCGGTCGGCACTTCGGTAAGATTAGCCCCTTGCCCATCGGCGCCTCGGCGCGGACTACGACTTGCACGGCGCCTGTCGAATAAGCGCATCGCTGCCCGATGGCGTCGCCCAGGCGCTGTCGTCCGCTCCACCTGGCAGCCGCTGAACAGGTAACGCTCGCCGGCTTAGCCGCCTCCCGTCCTCATGTCCGAGTCGGCTCCCTCCACTCCCGCCGCACAGGAAACGCCGGCCCTGCGCCAGCAGGCCGTCGAGAAGACCGCGCTAAAGGTCCTCGGGGCGATTAGCTTCGCCCACATGCTCAACGACGTCATTCAGTCGGTCATTCCCGCCATCTACCCGCTGCTGCGCGAAGTCCACGCGCTCAGCTACCGCGAGATCGGGTTCATCACCTTCGCATTCCAATTCACCGCGTCGATGTTGCAGCCCGTCGTCGGCATGTATACCGACCGCCGGCCGAAACCCTACTCGCTCGCCGCCGGCATGGGCTGCACGCTCGTCGGGCTCGTGCTGCTGTCGCAGGCCGGCAACTTGTGGTTCATCATGGCTGCCGCCGCGCTGGTCGGCACGGGCTCCAGCGTGTTTCATCCGGAAGCCTCGCGGATGGCCCACATGGCCGCGGGGGGCCGGCATGGCTTCGCCCAGTCGCTGTTTCAGGTGGGCGGCAATTTCGGCACCTCGCTCGGACCGCTGCTGGCCGCCTGGCTCGTGATACCCAACGGCCAAGGCTCGATCGCCTGGTTCACGTTCTTCGCGGCGGTCGGCATCGTCGTGCTGCTGCGGGTCGGCGCCTGGTACAACGCCCGTCTGCGCCAGCGCCGGGCCCAACCCGCCGCGCGCAAGCCCCGCTATGCGCCGCTGCCGACGCGCCGCGTGGCCGCCGCCCTCGCCGTGCTCGTGGCGCTGGTCATCTCGAAGTACATCTACCTAGTGAGCTTCACCAGTTACTACGCCCTCTACCTCATCGATGTCTTCGGCGTTTCGAAGGTCGAGTCGCAGCTCTACGCGTTCGTGTTCCTCTTCGCCGTCGCCGCCGGGACGTTCGCCGGCGGGCCGCTCGGCGATCGCTTCGGCCGCAAATGGGTCATCTGGTTTTCCATCCTCGGCGTCGCGCCGTTCGCGCTCGTGCTGCCGCACGTCGGACTCACCGCCACGGTGATCCTCACCGTGTTCATCGGCATGATCCTCGCCTCGGCCTTCTCGGCGATCTTGGTCTTCGCCCAGGAACTGCTCCCGGGCCGCGTCGGCACGGTGGCGGGGCTGTTCTTCGGCTTTGCCTTCGGCGTCAGCGGCATCGCCGCCGTGGCCCTGGGCGCCTGGGCCGACCGCACCAGCATGCAGCACGTCTTCGCCATGTGCGCCTACCTGCCGCTGCTGGGCGTGCTCGCCGGCCTGCTGCCCAAGCTCGAAGAGCACCCGCTGTAGTCCGACGGGCCGTTCAAACGGGCCGCAAAGAGGCTCAGAAAGCGCAAAAAACAGGTATTACGGCTGCGTTCGGCTCAATAGAAAGCGTCGCGAGTAGACCACTGGAAGCAGTCTGGGGGGCCGCACGCGCTCCCACGGCGGGCTCACCACCGAATAAGCAAATTTCTTTTCTCTTTTCTTTTTTTGCGTTTCTTGCGCCTTTTTGCGGCCCAATCACCGCGGCCCAAACGTCGCGGCTAACTCGCACCCGCCGGCAATTACGTCCGCTACGCCGCCGAAGCCGTCGCCGAGCCCCCGCGACCGGCCGCCCCTTGGCTCGCCCTGGCCCGTCGCCAGAGCGCCGCGATCTCCGCCCGCAGCGACCGCGCCTCGGTCAGCCGGTACGGCGAGTCGGCCGGAAGCTGCTGCATCAGCCGCCGATGCGCCTCGGCCAGCGCATGATACGGCATCGTCGGGAAGATGTGGTGCAGCGCGTGGAACCGCAGTCCCACCGGCGCCCACAAGCCGGCCACTAGTGGGCAGCGCGGATAGTTGACCGAGTCGACCATCTGTTCGACGAACGTCATTTCGCCGCCCTGGCTGGTCCAACGATGGGCTCCCAGCGTTCGCAGGGCGTTGACGGTCACGATGAACACGCCCGTTAGATACACCTGCAACAGGAACCAAGGCGACAGCGGCTCCTCGAAGATGAGCCCGTAGTGCAGCGTCATTCGCCCCGCCACAGCCCACACGAACAAAAAGCAAAGCGCTTCCTGCACGCGAATCAGCCGCAGGGCCCGCTTCGTCGGCAACGGCCGAATGTACTTCGGATCCATCACCATCGACGAAGCATGCTGATGGACCCAATCGCGAAACCGCCGGCTCACCCAGGTCAGCGGCGTAAAGACGCCCCACCGCAACACCGCCAAGACTGGAATCACCAGGCATTGCGAAAGATAAAACAGGATCTGCCACGCCGGCATGCTCGACAGCGGAATGTACTCGCCGTCGTCGCGCGTGCCGTAGTGCTTCCGCCGATGATGATCGATGTGCGTGTAATACACGCTCGAAGGAATCAAAAACGGAATGCCGCACAACAGGTTCCACGCGATGCGAAACGCCCGGAACTGGTTGGCCGGAATGTGGACCAGCTCGTGGATGAACAGCGCACAGCGGTAATACAAAAGCGACGACGCCAGAAAGAACAGCACCCGCAACGGCCAGTGCCATGCCGCGTCCGCGGTCACGGCGCCGGGGCGACTAACGAGCGCAAAACACACCACGCCGAGCGACCAGCTCGCTAGGAAATCGAACCAATAGATCCACGGGTTCGGCCGGAACAGATCGCCGACAATCCGCCGCGCCTCGGACAACGAGAACGCGCTGAACTTCTGCCCCGGATCGGCGTTATTCAGTACGGTCGCCACGGTCGTCTCGTTGTGCTGGCATGCAATTGCAGCGCCCAGTTTTTCGGCGGCAAGCAGCGCCGGTCCGAGTTCTCTTCGGCCGGGGCCTTGTCGCCAGTCCAAGGATTCGCCCCGGACAAGCGAAAAACGCCGCCGGCGCGCAACCTGAAACGAGTCTAATCCGCGCTCGATGCCGGACCAACACCCGCCGCTTCCGCCTGCCTTGTTGCTCCCCCGCGAGACGACTAGACTGCCAGTTTGTCGCCGAAACCGCCCCGTTTGCCGGCCTAAAGCCGTCAGTTCGCCTCCATTTCGCCTGGCCCCTCGTGCACGAAGTCGTCGTCACTGGCATGGGAATCGTCTGCCCCTTGGGCGTCGGCGCCGAAGCGGTCTGGACCTCCCTGCAGAGCGGCCGCAGCGGCGTGCGGGTCGTCCCCGAACTGGCCGACGCGGGCCTGCCGATCCCCATCGCCGGCGACGTCGCCGACTTCGACCCCAAGCAGTACGTCAAGCCCCGCAAATCCCTCAAGGTCATGTCCCGCGAAACCCAATTGGGCTTCACGGCCTCGGAAATGGCCTGGGCCGCCGCACGCCTGGACGACGCCGGCGTCGACCCCGACCGGCTCGGCGTGACCAGCGGCTCGAACATGTTCTGTCCGGAAGTCGACGAACTGGCCAGCGCCTATCACGCCAGCGACGGCGGCGGCGGCAACTTCGATTTCGCCCGCTGGGGCCGCGAAGGACTGCGGGAAATCTTTCCCCTCTGGCTCCTGAAATACCTCCCTAACATGGCGCCGGCCCACACTAGCATCGTCCACGACGCCCGCGGGCCGAGCAATTCCATCGTCGCCGGCGACACCTCGGGCCTGTTGGCCGTGATCGAGGCCGCCGACGTCGTCGCCCGAGGACATGCCGACGTCATGCTCGCCGGCGGCACCAGCTCGACCATCGGCTGGATGGACCTTCTCTGGCACGCCGGCGCTCGCCTCTCGCGCCGCATCGCCGAACCCGAACGAGCCTGCCGACCGTTCGACGCCGATCGCGACGGCTTCGTCGGCGGCGAAGGCGCCGCGATGTTCGTCCTGGAAACCCGCGCCCACGCCGCCGCCCGCGGGGCGCCGCCGCTGGCGACCGTGCTGGGCTACGGCCGCCGCCACGAACCGGCGGCCATCGCGACGTATCGACCCACCGGCGCGAGCATCGCCGCGGCCATCGAGGCCGCGCTCCGCATGGGCGGGCTTGCGGCGAGCCAGGTCGGTCACGTGAACGCTCACGGGCTCAGTACGGAAATCGACGACCGCGTCGAAGCCCAGGCGATACGCGACACGCTCGGCGACGTGCCCGTGACCGCGCCCAAGAGCTGGATGGGCAACTCCGGCGCCGCCGCCGGCGCCGTGGAACTCGCCGTAAGCCTGCTCGGCCTCCAGCACGGCGTCATCCCGCCGACGCTCAACTACGAAACGCCCGATCCTAACTGCCCCGTGAACGTGACAACGCAGTTCACCCCGGCCCGCTCGCCCGTCGTCCTGGCACTCAGCCACAAGACCACCGGCCAGGCCGTGTCGCTGCTGCTGGCCGCTGAGTAGCAGCCGCAAAAAGCACAAGCAGCGCAAAAAGAAACTTGCGACGAAGAAAGCCGGCACGCAGTTTTAGCGGCAACCTTGGCGAACCCTTTACTGAGGCTTCCCCCCGCGACTTTTTGCGGTTTTTGCGCCTCTTTGCGGCTACTCCCGCGGCTATCTTGCGGCTACCCTCGTCATCCGCGGCGCATCGCGCGATTGATCTCCCGCTGCATGTCCTGCTTCTTCAGCGACTCGCGCTTGTCATACATCTTCTTGCCCCGGCCGACCCCCAGCAGCACTTTCGCCCGCCCCCCTTTGAAATACATCTTAAGCGGCACGAGCGTAAGATTCTTCTCGTACGCCTGGCTGGCGAACTTGGCGATCTCGCGGCGATGCAGCAGCAGCTTGCGACGCCGCTTCGGCTCGTGGTTCCAGACGTTCGCCTGCTTGTATTCCTGGATATCGCAGCCTACCAGCCACACCTCGCCGCGATCCATCCGCGCGTACGCTTCTTCGAGCGACACCTGCCCGGCGCGCAGGCTCTTCACCTCGCTGCCCGTGAGCATGATGCCGCACTCCAGCGTATCGAGCACTTCGTAGTTATGCCGGGCCTTGCGATTCTGGGCGACGAGCCGCTCGTTGGGATCGTCGCCCTTGGCGCCCGGTTTGTTCTTGCCGTTCTTAGCCGTGGTCGCACCCCCCTCGCTACGCAGGCGGCGGCTCAGCGCCTTGGCAACAGCGCCTACCGCCCGCTACACGCCGCCCAGTGCCGCAGAATAGCCGCTGGCCGCGCGAAAGAAAACCGCCGTCCGCCCGTCGCACGTCGGCGGCGGCTCGTCGCGAGAACAAGCGCAGCCGTCCCGACGCCGCCTTGGCGCCATCGTCGCGCCTTGGTTCACTCAACCCTCGGCGTCACGCCGGGCGTCGCCGGGAAGCCGGGAAGAAGACCCGGAAACAGGTCCGGCATGATCGCACCGGCCTTCCCATCGACCTGCCGGGCGAAATACTCCCGCAGGTCCACGTGCAATTGAATGCACTGGAGGTATCGCGTCCGCACCGCCGCGTCTTGGGCGATGAGCGTGCTCAGCCGTGCCGCATCGGCGTCGTCGAGCCGCTCGTCCAGCAGCGCCCAGATCAGCATTTCAGCTTCATCCAGCAGGGACTCGGCGGCAACGCGCGGGTCGCTATCCATGGAAAGCTCCGTTGTTGGCGGCCCCGCCGCGTGTTTCCCAGCGACGCACGGACGGCAGCAGCTCCAGGCGCCCGACGGCCAGCGCCCGCCATCGCCTGCTTTCGGCATTCTCAGAGGCAGACGATAGGCCCCTGTACGGCAATTACGGAAATGCGGCAAGGTCGGTTCGCGCCTCCCCGCCCGCACGCCATCACAGGGCGACGATCGTCGCCTCGAGCGACGGCAACTCGACGACGGCCAGCGAGTGCGGGTTGGCCCGATATAGCGCGCCGGGGTTCAGCACCAGCGTCTTTCCCCGCCGCTCGATCGCCGCGATGTGCGTGTGCCCGTAGCAGACGAGGTCCCACTCGCCGCTGTCGATCGCCTGCTGAAACTGGCGCCGATCGTCGCTATGGAGCAGCGCGACCCGCTTGCCGTCGATCTCCAAGCCGCCGAATGCGTGGTGGCACGTTTGGCCGGCCGCCTCGATCGCCGCCGCCAGCGATTGCCGGTTGACGTCGCAATTGCCGAACACGAAGTCGGTCGGCCACGGCGCAAACAGGGCGACCACCTCGGCCGAACCGATGTCGCCGCAGTGCAGCACGCGATCCACGCCAAGGCTTTCCAGCATGCGAACCGCCGGCCGCGTCCGTTCAACGTGCCCATGAGTGTCGCTAACGACGCCCAGACGCATGACAGCACCGAGGGGGGCAGGCAGGGTTCAAGGTTCAGAAAACAAACGTCATTTTCCGCTACCGCGTAAGCAGTCACACCTCCCGCCATTTAGTCGCGGCGTTTACGCCGCGCCATGCCACGCGCCGCCCCCCGCCGCATCACCCCCCGCCATACAGCCGCCGCTCGACCTCCGCCACGCGCTGCCGAAGCGCTTCATCGTACCCGCCCGCCGGCGCCGAGGCGAACACCGTCACCACCGGACGCCCCCGGGCGATTGTCTCGCCCGCACGTGGAACATCAGCCACCTTGCCCTCACCGAGATCGAGCGACGCCTCCCCGCGCGCCCACGCGGCGAACGCATCCGAGACGGCGACGTCCCGTCTGGCAAACAATACCGTCTTACCGCGAACCAGCGAGCTATCGAAGGGCGCCTTGCCGCCGGAACCGATTCGCTCGCCAACGCACGCCGCGACATGCGCCGCGATCGCCGACTCCCCGGTAATCCACTCCACGATCTCGCTCGACGCCACGTAGCGGGGATTGACCTCCACCACCCACGCCTCCTCGTCCGCCAAGACGAAATCAACGCCCACCACTCCCCGCAACTCGAACCGCTCCGCCAAAACCAGGCCCAGCCATGTAAGCTGCCCGCCAGCTCTCCGGCCCACGATAAGCGGCCCCGCCGAACCGGCGTACTGCCACCGACCGGCGCCGGTCGACGCATCGCCGATAACTTGCCGCGTCACGCCGAGCAACCGCGCGCCGTGCTGCGCAAGCGCGAACACCGCCGAGGCCGCCACGCCTTCGACCAGCTGCTGACACACCGCCCCCTGCCTGGTGCAGCGCTGGGCCGCCGCTTCGCCATCGAGCGTCCACACGCCGGCGCCGCTCGCACCGCGATAGGTCTTGCACAGCCACGAACCGTCGCGCGGCAAGCCGCTCGGACTGGCCGCCGTTTCCGGAAACCGCAAGCCCGCGTCGCGGAGCTCACGCTGCAGAAGCCACGGGTCCCGCACGCGCCGCAAGGCGCCGCCGCCGTTGCCCAGCAGCGGCCGCACCGCCGCCATGCGATCCACCAGCGCGGGATGATTCTCCAAGGCCCCGGTATAGAGCCACGCGTCGCACTCCGTCGCGGCAAGCCAGTCGACCAGCCCCGCCGGGTATCGCTCGACCCGCGTCGCGTCGCACGCCTCGGCCAGGTCGGCGTCGGCGAACAGGTCCGCCGCGACGACTTCATACCCAGCCCGCAGCGCCGAAAACGCCGCCGCCCGCGCGCTCGCCCCGACGATCGCCAGCCGCTGCGCCCGCTTAGCCTTCACGGCTGTAGCGGCCGCGGAACTGGTCGGCCGGGTACTTTTGGCGGTTCTTCGCCATCTTCGCGCGGATGGCGTCAGACACGTCGATCCCCAGCTCGTTGGCCAGCGCCAGCGAGTAGCCGATTACGTCCGCCAGTTCCTCGGCAATCGGCGCGAGCTTCGCCGGGTCGCTCGCCAACGCCCTGGACGCTTCCGCGTCGATCCACTGAAAATGCTCCATCAACTCCGCCGCCTCGATGGCCAGCGCCATCGAGATGTTCTTGGGTGCATGAAACTGCCGCCAGTCCCGCTCCTCCACAAACTGGCGAATCACCTGCCGCAGCTCATCAACCGTCGTCGCAGCGTCGCTCATCATCCCCCCCAATTCGCCGCCCCCTATTTAGCGCCTGGCCTCGCCCAGGGGCCCCCCATTCCCGCCCATAATAGCGCACCCATCAACCGGCTGCCTAGCACACCGTGGGCGAACGTCTCCGACGCTCGCATTTCCCGTTTGACTTAGCCCCGGAACCAGCGATCCATCGCCCGAAGCTAACCCCTCCAAGCCCGTCCGCGTTTCGGAGAAACGCGGCCACAACGCGGGCACGCGCCGCGCGCCAGTCGGATTGACCCAGCTAATTTGCGGCGGCCCGCCCGTTTCCTAAAATGACGCCCTGGCCCCATGACCGATACATTCCTTGTCCGCCGGTGCGCGCCTCCAGGCGCCAGCACCGCTGGCGGCTGCCGCCGAAAGGTGCTCGATGCGCATCGCTTATCTCGACTGTGCCAGCGGAATCAGCGGCGACATGACCCTCGGCGCTCTCATCGACGCCGGCGTCGAACTGGCCGCCGTGCAGGCCGGCATCGACTCGCTCGGCCTGCCTGCCTGCCGCCTGCGGGTCGACGAGGTCAAAAAGGCTGGCTTTCGCGCCACCCAGCTCACCGTCGAGCACGAGCCCGAGCACAAGCATCGCCATCTCCACCACATCGAGGCGCTGATCGCCGGCAGTACGCTCACCGAGCGGCAGCGGGAGTTGGCCCGCCGCATCTTTCGCAAGTTGGCCGAAGCCGAAGCCAAAGTACACGGCACGACCATCGAAAAAGTCCATTTCCACGAAGTCGGCGCCGTCGACTCAATCGCCGACGTCGTCGGCTCGGCCATCGCCTGGGACCTGCTGGGCGTCCAGCGGATCGAGTGCTCGCCGATCCCGACCGGCAGCGGCTTCGTCCAAATCGCCCACGGCCGCTGTTCGATCCCCGCGCCAGCCACCGCCGAGCTGCTCACCGGCGTTCCGCTCGCGTCGTTTGAATGCGAAGGCGAGCTGACCACCCCCACCGGCGCCGCCATCGTCGGCGCGCTTGCCGAGCGGTTCGGCCCGCTGCCGGCCATGACGATCGAGCGGATCGGCTACGGCGCTGGCCAGAAGGACCTCAAGCATCCGAACATCCTGCGGCTCGTCGTCGGCGAAACGGCCGAGCCGGCTACCGGCGCCCACAGCGACACGGTGACGCTGCTGGAAACGAACCTCGACGACGCCACCGGCGAGTCGATCGGCTATTGCGTAGACCGTCTGTGGCAAGCCGGCGCGCTGGACGTGTCGATGGCCGCAATCTCCATGAAAAAGAACCGGCCCGGCGTGCTGCTGGCCGTGCAGTGCCGCCCGCAAGACGCTGACCGAATCGCCGCGGTCATCTTCCGCGAGACGACGACGCTCGGCCTCCGCCGCTCGGTGATCCAGCGGATGACGCTGCCGCGGCGCTCGGTCACCGTGCAGACGCCGCACGGCCCCGTCGCCGGCGTCGTCGCCACGCTCCCCGACGGCAGCGAGCGATTTTCGCCCGAGTACGACGCCTGCGCCCAACTCGCCGCGGCCAACAACGTCCCGCTGGAAACCATCCAATCCCTCGCCCGCCAGGCCCACGGCACGAAATAAAGCCGGCGATGGCATCGCCGGCCCCAACATAAAGCCGGCGATGGCATCGCCGGAATGCGGTTGAATGCAATTCATCATTGCCCGCGAAAAACGCGAAACGACGCGAACGAGAAACCAGAAGGCACAACGGCACGAAGATGCATGAAGAAAAGCAAGAATGAAAAGAGCAACCGCTGATAAACGCTAATCTCTATCAGCGTTCAGCAGCGGTCCTTAGGTCTTACTTCTCCGTGCTCTCCGTGCCTCCGTGCTCGTTCCCGTCCGCTCTATTCGCGTCCATGCGCATGATTCGCGGGCACTCAATTCAACTCCCACCCGTTCCAGGAAGAACCATGGCCGGCATCCACGAAATCACACTCGCCCCGCCGGCGCCCAAACGCCGCCCGCAACCCGCCGCCGATCCCCGCGCCGCCCTCCGCACGCGAGTCGCGCAGTTCGAGCGACTTATACAAAGCAACCGGCGCATGGTGGGCCAAATCGAGCAGCGATTGGAGCAACTCGCCCCCAAACGTTAGAAGTCGTCGATTGACAACTCGCGCTGCGCCAAATGCTGCACGCGCATCACCAGGATGATGTCCGGCCGAATCTCGAATACGACCCGGTGAGAAGGCCGACGACCCAGGCCGAACGCCAGTTGACGTAATTCTATGCCCAGTTCATCGCGTTCTGAAACGACCGGGCAAGTAGCGGCCAACCCCGGCAAAGAATCGATCGCCTTTACGCACGCCTCACGCCAGCGCCACGCTTGTTCCGCGGAGCGATGGCGAGCCCACCAGTCGCAGGCGCCATCCACGTCTTGAAAGGCACGATCGGTTAAGTAGACAGGCACTGACATCAGCGGCGCTCGTGGCCATACTTGGCGCGAAGCTCCGCTTTGACTTCCTTCCAAGGCCGAATCCGACCCGCCTCCGCATCCGCGATGCCCTCTTGGAGGGAAGCCAGGTCTCGCTCGCGCTGCAACGCAGCCAGTGCGTCGCGCATTACCTCGACTTCACTGGCGTATCCGCTGTAGGAGATGAAGTTCTCCAAAGAGGCGGAGATATCTTCAGGCCATTCTATCGACATGACAAAACCTACCCACTGGTTCAACGATCCACCGTCGCCTCGCGCGGTCGGCGGCTACCGCTCAATCATACTCCGCGCCGACCGCGCCCGCCAAAGCCGCTTCGCTCACTCCGCCTCCACCGGCGTCTCCATCTCCTCGGCCCCGCTCTCGTCCTTCGGCACGTACACCACCGCCGCCAGCGTGTCGCCTTCATCAAGCGACATGATCTTCACGCCCTGCGTGTTGCGGCCGATGACGCTCACCTCCGCGGCGCGAATCCGCTGGATCTTCCCGCGGGAGGTCATCATCAAGAGCTCGTCGTCGTCGTCCACCCGCGCGATGCTCACCACCGGGCCGTTGCGCTCCGTCGTCTTGATGTCCCGCAGACCCTTGCCGCCGCGGTTCTGCGTGCGGTAGCGGAAGCCGCTGGCCGACTCGCCTTCGTCGTCGTCGGAGACGGGAGGCTGAAAGCTGGAGACGGGAGACGGGAGACTGGAGGCTGGTTCACCGTCGCCAGCCGCCTCGTCGCCCCCCTCCTCGCCCAGCGGCTGCACCTCGCCTGGCGCCGCGTTGGGGCCGAAGGGCGTCCGTTTCCCGTAGCCGTTCTGACAGGCCGTCAGCAGCGTCGCGCTGGAGTCGGCCACGACCATGCCTACCAGCGCATCGTCCTTCGAGAGCTTAACCCCCTTCACGCCGCTGGCGTTGCGACCCATCGGCCGGGCGTCGGCTTCGCTGAAGCGGATCGCCATCCCGTTCGCCGTCGCCAGCACGACCTCGTCGCCGGCCTTCACAATCGCCACGTCGACCAGCTCGTCCCCCTCCTTCAGCTTGATGGCGATGATCCCCGTCTTCATCGGCCGGCTGTACGCCTTCAGTTCGGTCTTCTTCACCAGCCCCTTGCGGGTGGCCATCATCAAATAGTGGTCCGGCGCATCGAAGTCCCGCACCGCCTTGCAGTCGGCGATCCGCTCCCCCTCGGCCAGGTTCAAGAGGTTCACCACCGCGCGGCCTTTGCTGTCGCGCGACAGGGCCGGCAGGTTGTACACCTTCTGCCAATACACCTTGCCCAGGTTCGTAAAAAACAGCAGGTAATCGTGCGTGCTGGTGACGAACAGGTGCTCGACCGGATCGTCCTCGTCCGCCTGCGCGCCGCGGATCCCCTTGCCGCCGCGGCGCTGCGCGCGATAGGTGCTCGCCGGCGTTCGCTTGATGTACCCCTGGTGGCTGATCGAAACGACCATCGTTTCCTCTTCGATGAGGTCTTCGAGGTCGACTTCGCCCGCTTCCTCGTCGCTGATCTCCGTTCGCCGCGCGTCGCCATGCCGCTTGATGAGCGTCTCGCAGTCCTCGCGGATGATCGCATAGATCCGCGCCTGGTCCGCGAGAATCCCCATCAAATCGGCAATCTCCGCGAGCAACTGGTTGTGCTCGTCCGCCAGCTTCTCCTGCTCCAGGTTCACAAGCTGCCCGAGCGTCATCCGCAGGATCGCGTCGGCCTGCACCGCCGTCAGCGTGTACTCCTCCAGCACGCCCCGCTCTTGCTGGAACTGCCCGAACCCTTCGTCACCCAGCGCCCGCCGCAGCATCGCCGCGGGCGTCTTGATCTGCATCAGCCGCTCTTTCGCCTCGGGCTGCGTCTTCGACGAGCGGATCACGCGAATCACCTCGTCGATGTTCGCATGGGCCAAGAGCAGGCCCTGCACGGTGTGCTTCCGCTTCCGCGCCCGCGCCAGTAGGAACTGCGTCCGCCGGCGAATGACCGTCACCCGATGCCGCAGGAACTCCTCGAGCATCTCCTTGAGCGTGAGAATCCGCGGCTTGCCGTCGACGAGCGCCAGCAGAATGATCGAGAACGTGTCCTGCAGCGGCGAGAACTTGTAAAGCTGGTTGAGCACCACGTCCGGATCGGCGTCGCGCTTCAGCTCGATTACCAAACGGACCGGCTCGTTGAGGTCGCTTTCATCGCGGACTTCGCTGATGCCGGGAATCTTGCCGTCGTTGGCCAGGGCGGCGATTTTTTGGACGACCTGGTCGCGCGTCTGCTGATAGGGAATCTCGTGAACCAGGATCCGCGAGCGCTTCCCGCTGTCGTCAATCGACGTGCGGGCCCGGACGACGACCGTGCTGCGGCCGGTCATGTACCCGCGGCGGATGCCCGTGCGGCCGGCGATGACCCCGCCGGTGGGGAAGTCCGGCCCTGGAATGTGCTCCAACAACTCGCCGATCGTCACCGCCGGGTCGTCGATCAGCGCAATGAGACCCTGGCACACCTCCGCCAGGTTGTGCGGCGGAATGCTCGTGGCCATGCCCACCGCAATGCCGCCCGAGCCGTTCACCAAAAGATTGGGGAACTTCGACGGCAACACCGTCGGCTCCAGGTGCCGCTCGTCGTACGTCGGCACGAAATCGACCGTGTCGAGCTTCAGGTCCTCGAGCATCAGCGCCGCGAACGGCGACATCCGCGCTTCGGTGTACCGCATGGCCGCCGGCGGCAACCCGGCGATCGACCCGAAATTCCCCTGCTTGTCGATCAGCACGTGGCGCATGTTCCACTCCTGGGCCATGCGCACCAGCGTCGGATAAATGACCGACTCGCCGTGGGGATGATAATTGCCGCTGGTATCGCCGGAGATCTTCGCGCACTTCACCCGCGCCGCCCCCGGCGTGAGGTTCAGGTCGTTCATCGCGACTAGAATCCGCCGCTGCGACGGCTTCAACCCGTCCCGTACGTCAGGCAGCGCCCGGCTGACGATCACGCTCATCGCGTACGTCAGGTAGCTCTCCTTCAGCTCGTCCTCGATCGGCAAATCAATCAGCCGCGCGGCAATCGCCTGCTCCTGCTCATCGAAGCCGTTTTCCTTGCCAGGGCCGTTTCCGCCAGGTGTATCGGTCGACACGCTACCATCCTTCCAAGGTGCGAAATGCGGCCCCCCAACCGGGCCTCAACCAGGCCGCCAAAGACCCCCCATTCTAGCAAATCCGCCCCCCAACGACATTCCCCACCCCCCATCAGCCGCGGCTCAACGCCCCTCTTTAGCCGCGGCTCAACGAGCCGCCGGAGCGGCCCCCGCGACCCGCCCCCACGCGCCCCACCCCATGCGTCTTCATACGCGCACTTTGCGCCGCGCCGTGCGATTTCTGTTGTGCTAGCACGCGCCGCAATTACTATTGTCCGTCGAAGGCTCATCTCGATAATCACGCCGCTGTAGAAGGGTGATCGGCGATCCGTGATCCGTGATCAGTTCATTCCGCATTCCGCACTCCGCATTCCCCACATCCCGGCAGCACCCCCCACGCACGAAGCCTGGCCGCTGTCGCGCCTCCCAATTCAAGGAAGAAGAGGGCGCCCCAATGACCAAGCCATTGGCACGTTCGCTCGTTGTCCTGCTCCTCGCCGCGGCGGCCTCGGCGCCAGCGCATGCCATCGAACGCCAGACCGGCCGGCTCGCCGAGCTCATCGCCCAGCTCGCCAGCCGGCAGTACGTCCTCGGCGAGCCGTCGCGCGACGCACGCCCCTACGTCGATCCCGCGCCGGTGCTCCACGCCTTCCGCCACGTCGCCGCCGCCATGGCCTGGGGCGATGTAGCAGTCGCCGCCCGCAAGGCGCAGCAGTTCGACTACGAACTGGTGAAGTTCACCGACGCCGAGACCAAGCGCGACTACTACGTCCTCCGCGAAGACCTCGACGTGGTGAAGACCATCCGCGGCTGGGGCTCGTACATCATCAACCCCGCCAGCCAGGTCGACGCCCTCGTCGAAGTCCCTCACCCCATGGCCGACGTCCACACGCCCGAAATCGGCGGCCGCGTCTTCGCCGAGTGCCAGGCCAAGGGCTTCCTCCTCGCCGGGACCCATCGCGACAAGGCCGACGTGCCCGACCTCGTCGATAGCATCTTCCACCAGGTTCACGCGGCCTGGATCGGCCCGCTCGCCCAAGTGACGGCCTGGCAGATCCACGGCTTCCTCAGCGCTAATCATCCCTTCCCGCAGGGGACACAGGTCGTCGCCTCGACCGGCGACGGCGCGATCGCGCCCGAAATCGCGACGCTCGATGCCACGCTCGAACAGCGGGGCCTGGCCGCCTACGCGTTCAATCGCTTGCCGGCCGAGGCGAGCGAGAACCGCGAGGTCAACGGCGACGTGCCCGGGCTCGCCTTCACCTCGCTCGCCGCGGCCAAAAACGAGCAAGGCCGCCTCTCGCGGAGCCTCGGCGGGGCGTTCGTACACATCGAACTGGAAGGCGACGTCCGCGCAAGCGCCGCCAGCCGCCAGGCCGTCAGCTCCGCCATCGCCGAGGTGATTCGCAGCGCGGCCATCGCGGCGAAGGATCGCCCGGCGAACGTCCAACTAGCCGCCGCCCAGCCGTCCAGCGACGAGCAAGCCCCGGCGGCCGTTCCAGCCGCCGCAAATACCCCCGCGGAAAAGCCCCCGGTGCGCCTCGCCGTCTACGCGGAAAAACAAAACGCCGCCGAGCGCCTGGCGCCAATCACGCCGTAAAGCCGCCACGGCCCTCCCAAGATGCCGCCACGGGCGGCGAACTAAGCAAACGGGGTCGCGGTGCTTTTTGCCACCGCTGCGTCACAGCAGTCCTGTCGGCTTCGATATTTAGCCGGCCCGCTCGTCGGCCGCACCCCGACCTTCCCCCCACCCGCCTCGAAAAACTATGCCCTGGGTCCCCGCCGGTCCTCGGCCTAAAATGGCAGCACCGCCACGGTAACCATCGCCGGCTATCGCCGCCCACTTTCGCCCGCACGAAACCTCCCATGGCCAAAGCCGTTCTTCCCGCCGGGTATAGCAGCCCCCAGTACGACGAGCCGCTCGAAATCGAGTTGAAGGAACCCTGGATCGCCGCGCTGTTGGCCTGGGTCCTCCCCGGACTGGGGCACATCTACCAGGGCCGCACCGGCAAGGGCCTCCTCTTCTTCATTTGCGTGTTCGGCACGTTCGCCTTCGGCATGTGGATCGGCGGCGGTAAAGTCGTCTACGCCTCCAGTCCCGGCGACGAGCCCTGGCGATGGCAGTACTACTGCCAGTTGGGGCTCGGCGTCCCCGTCCTGCCGGCCCTGCTGCAAAAGGGTAACGACGAAGGCCAGTCCCACCCGATCTTCGGCCGCTTCATGGCCCCGCCCAAGCAATCGCCGCAGCCCTTGGTCGACTCCTTCGGCAACGAAACCATGCAACCCAACGAACTGGCCAAGTGGACGGTCCAGATGCACCCCCGCTACGAGATTGGCACCGTCTACACCGTCATCGCCGGCCTGCTGAACATTCTGGTGATCTGCGACGCTTACGGCGGCCCGCTCGTTCTCACGCCGCACAGGAAAAAAGACAACAAGGACGAGCCCTCCGCCGAGAAACCCTAGCCAATATTTCCCCCTTCCCCCTTCGCCTTCATGCTCCCCCTTCTCGCCATCGCCCTGCCGCTCGCGCCGCTCCTGGCCACGGTCATGCTCTGGTACGCGCTGCCGCTGGTCGTGAGCGTCAGCCTGGTGTGTGCCGCAACGCGCCACGAGCTCCTCCGCCCCATCCTGCACCACGCCGTCCGCTTCGGCGCCTGGGTGCTGGTCTTCATGGCGGTGTTCATGGCGCTGCTGGAACTGCTGGAACTGCTCGCCTAGCCGAACCCCGCCCGCCCAGGCCATTTCCGCCATTGCTTGTCGCACTCCCCGCCGAGCCGTATGCTGAAGCGTGGGAAAATCATGCGTCCGTAGCTCAATCGGATAGAGCACTGGTCTTCGGAACCAGGGGTTGGGGGTTCGAATCCCTCCGGGCGTACTCGCCGCTTGCGGCTTAGCGTCCAGCAAGCATCTCGGAGACCGCCCCATGACGCCCTCCGACGACCTCCGCCAGGCCATCCAGCACTGGTATAACGCCGAGGACGTGAAACTCATCCCCGACGCGTCCGGCGAATCGAGCCAAGTCTTCGCCTACGGCATGCTGCCCGACACGACGATCATGGGCTGGTTCCCGCTCGGCGACCTCGACGAGCTCGAAGCCCGCCTCCGAGCCACCGGCCAGTTGTAGCCGCCGCCCAGCAGCCCCCCGCGGGGTGCAGCTCTCTTCAAGCCGCTCGCGGCTTAGCGCCCGCCGCCTGCTAGCCCGCCGGGAGCGCCGCTCAGTACAATGGCGCCGGTCCGCAGCGGCGTCCGGGCTACGGGCGCCGGCCCCTTTTCTAGTTTTTTCTCGTTGAAACGGCAAAGATTTAGCGTCATATCGCTGAGGTCTTCACGCATGAATGTGCAGGGACCGACGGCCGCCGACGCCGCGCTCATCGATCGTATTCGCACGGGCGATCCGCAGGCGTGGCGAGCGCTAGCGGACGCGTACCGCCAGCCGCTGCGCGACCTGGCCGCCGCCACCATGCCGACCAAGATGGCCCGCCGCGCCGACGCCTCGGATATCGTCCAGCAAACGATGGCAGAAGCAAACGTCTCCTTCGACGCCTTCCACGGCGACTCGATGCCGGAGCTGTACGCGTGGCTGGCGGCCATCCTCAACAACAACGTCAGCGACGCCGTGCGCCGGCACGTGGCGGCCAAGTGCCGCACGCTCAGCGCCGAACGGCCGCTGGACGAGGCCTTCGACAACGCATCCCGCTGGCGGTCGCTCCCCGCCGCGGATCAGACGTCGCCCAGCGCGGCGGCGGCCCGCACCGAGACGCACGCCCACTTGCATGAGGCAATCGAGCGGCTGCCGCCGCGCCAGCGGCTGGCGGTCCAGTTGCGCCACTTGGAAGGCCGCCCCCTGGCTGAAATCGCCCAGCGGCTCGACGCCAACCCGCAGGCGACGGCCCAGCTTATCGCCCGCGGCATGCAAGCGCTGCGGACCTCGCTCGCGCGGCTCGACTGACGACGAAAGGCGTATTATGCGCTGCGACGAACCGGAGTCTTGCTCTTCCGAGTTCGCCGCCGTGCTGGCCGAATACCTCACCCGCATCGACCAGGGCCAGGCCGTCTGCCGCGAGGCCTTTATCGCCGAGCACCCGCAGCACCAGGCGGCCCTGTGGGAATACTTTCGCGACGTCGATCTACTGGCGGGCCTGGCGGCCAGCGGTCCAGCAACCGCCGAGGACGAGCCGCTGCCGGTCGAGTTCGGCGACTACGTCCTGCTGGAAGAAATTGGCCGCGGCGGCATGGGCGTCGTCTATCGAGCCCGCGAGCAAGCCACCGGGCAGGTCGTCGCCTTGAAACGGCTGATCCACGGACGGCTCGCCTCAAGCGCCGAAGCGGTCCGTTTTCGCAACGAAGCCCGCACGGCAGCTGCCCTGCGGCATCCGGGCATCCTGGCGATCTACGACGTCGGCCAGTGCCAAGGTCGGCTCTACTACACGATGCCGTGCGTCGAGGGGAGCAGCCTCGCCCGGCGGCTCGCGCAGGGGCCGCTCGATCCCGCCATGGCGGCCCGGCTGCTCCGCTCGGTCGCCGAGGCGGTCGCGTACGCCCATGCCCGCGGCGTCGTCCATCGCGACTTGAAGCCGGGCAACGTGCTGGTCGACGAGCAGGATCGGGCGTATGTCGCCGATTTCGGCCTGGCGCGTACGCTGGGCGACGAGCGGACAGGCGTCACCGCCAGCAGCGACCTGTTGGGCACGCCCAATTACATGGCGCCGGAACAGATCAGCGGCGGGCATTCGCTGGTCGGACCGTCGGCCGATGTTTACGCGATGGGGGCGATGCTCTACGCGCTGGTGGTCGGGCGGCCGCCGTTCCACTCCCGCTCGCCGACGGCCACGCTCCACAAGATCGCCACGACCGAACCAACGCCGCCGCGGCGACTGCGGCCCGACGTGCCGCCCGCCTTGGAAACGATCTGCCTAAAGTGCCTGGAGAAGTCGCCTGCCCATCGCTACCGTTCGGCCGCCGACCTGGCCGACGACTTGCAGCGATTCCTGGCCGGGCAAGCGCCGCGGGCGCGGCGGCCTTCGCGCTTGGAACGTAGCCGCAGGTGGTTCGTCCGCAATCCGGCGATCGGCATGTTGGCCGTCGCCGTCGCGCTGGTCGCACTGGCCGGGGCGGCCGTTTCCTGGCACTACGCCGCCGCGGCGCGCCAGGGGCAGCAGGAAGCCGCGGCCGGGCTGTACGCAGCGGATATGAACCTGGCCCAGCAGCACTTGCGCACGGGCGCGGTGGCCAGCGCGCTAGAGTTGCTCGAGCGGCATCAAGCTCCGCCCGGCGCGGCGAGCAGCGCGGACTGGGAATGGCAGCGATTGTGGCGGCAGTGTCATGGCGAATTGCGTCGCTTCGAGGGACCGCAAAGCGATGTCTACGCCGCTGCCTTCAGCCCCGACGGGCGCCTGGCGGCGGCCGGCGGCGCCGAGCGCGTGCTGTGGATCTGGGACGTCGCCACCGGCAAAACGTTGCACCGAATCGCCGGCCACGCCGGCGCTATCCAGGACGTGGCCTTCACGCCCGACGGGCGGCGGCTGGTCAGCGTCGGCGACGAAACGCTCGTCCGCGTTTGGGACGTGACGACCGGCGAGCCGGTGGCTGCTCTGGAAGGCCATGCACAATCGCTCACCGCCGTGTCGGCGAGCGGCGACGGCCGGTTCATCGCCACCGGCGGCGCCCATGAACCATGCATCAACATCTGGGATGCTGCGGCGCTCAAGTTACGCCAGTCGCTCGACGCCGGGCCGGCCGAACGGCTGACGTTCGCCCCGCGGGACTACCGCCTGGCCGTCGCTGGCCGCGACGGGCGACTGCGCATCCTCGCTCGCGCGGGCGACGATTGGTCGCTCGCCGCCACGATCGACGCCCACGCCGACGTCGTTCGCGACGTGGCCTGGTCGCCCGACGGCAGCCGCCTGGCGACCGGCGCCGCCGACCACCTGGCGAAGCTTTGGGACGGGGCCACGGGCGACGAATTGGCCGCGATCGGCGTGGCGCAGGAATCGGTCTACGGCCTCGCATTCCGGCCGGACGGCAGGCGGCTGGCGCTGTCGGCTCGCAACGAGCCGCTGCGGGTGTGGGACTGCGACCAGGGCAAGATCGTGGCCGAGCTAGGCGGCGACGCAGGCCTGGTGTCGTCGGTCGCCTATTGCCCGCAGGGCTGGCGGCTGCTTACCGCCAGCGAGGACGGCAGCGTGCGGCTGTGGGACGCCGAGCGGACCACCGCGCACGACGAGCTGCGGGGCCACCAGTCGCGGGTGCGGAGCATCGACGTCGCGCCGGATGGCCGCACGCTCGCCTCTCAAGACGCCGACTCCGCCAGCGTGGTTCTCTGGGACGTAGCCACGGCGCAGCCGCGGCGGGTGCTGCATGCATTGCCGACGGCCCCGACCGCCGTGGCGTTCAATCGCAGCGGCCGGCTCCTGGCCACTGCTGTCGACAGCCGGCTTTGCATTTGGGACGTCACCGCCGGCAAGCTCGTGCATGGCCTGGAAATGGCGGCTCGTCCGCTGGCCGGCGTCGCCTGGCATCCGCGGCGCGACGTGCTCGCCACGCAAGCGCAAGACGGCACGATGCACATCGTCGACGCCGCCAGCGGCAAGGTCGTCGCACGCTGGGCCGCGGCGGAACCTTCCTCCCCCCGGCTCGGCTACAGCCCTGACGGAAGCTGCCTCGTCGTGGGAAGTCGCAGCGGCGGCGTCGAGGTGTGGCGGGTGGCGACGCAAACGCTCGTGCATGAACTGCAAGGGCACACGGCGCCGATCGTCGACATGACGTTCAATCGCCAGGGCACGATGATCGCCAGCTCGTCGAACGACCACACGATCCGGCTGTGGGACGCGGCGACCGGCCGCCCGGTGCGAACGCTGGTGGGCCACGCGGGTACGCCCTGCGGGATTGCGTTTTCTCCCGACGGATCGCGACTGGCCTCGGGCGGGACCGATCGGTTGGTGAAGATTTGGGACGTGGCGCGGGGGCTGGAGCTGCAATCGCTCGGCGGCCATGCCGACTGGGTCCTCGACGTAGCTTTCACGCCCGACGGACAAACGCTGATCACGTCGTCGGGCGACAGCACCGTGCGGCTCTGGCGGGCCGGCCGGCCGGCGCCGCCAGAGACTGCCTCGCGCGAGGCCGCCGCCTTGGTCGCCTATCTGGCCCGGCGTTCGACCGCACGGCAGCTCGCCCCGGGCGACCTGGAGGCAGTGATGGACGAGGTGGCCGCCGCGATTAACCAGGATACGGGCATCAGCGAGGAGGTCCGCGCGGCGTCGCTCGGGCTGGCGGACGGCTATTTATACCACTGGCCGCCGATGTGCGACGGTCACGCCGCCGCCGAGCGAGGGGACTGGGCCGGGGCCGTCGCCGCCTTCCAGCGGGCTGCGGCGCTGGCGCCGGAGGACCTCACGCTCTGGAACTGGCTAGCGCTGGCCAGCCTCGGCGCCGGCGACGAAGCCGAACATGAGCGGGCCTGCGACGAACTGCTCGACCGCGTGGCTGAAGACGCCGGCGAGGTGAAACTGCGGCTGGTGCTGGAAGCCTGCCTACTGACGCCTGGGGATGAGCGACGGCATGCTCGGCTGGCGCCGCTTTTGAAAAAGTACCAGGAGCATGACCGCCGGTGGCTCAACTGGCCGGCTATGTTCGAGCTCCGAACCGGGCAGACGCCGACAAAAATTCGCGAATTCTCCGAGTCGGCAACCACGCAGCAAGCTCGGCCGGAGTACTCGTTCGCCGCGGCGCTGGCCTGGGCGAAAACGGGCGACCTCGCGCGGGCCAAGGCGGCCTACGAAATCGGAGTGCGCCACGCCCGCTCTCTGCCGCCGACGCACTGGATCGGAAAGCTCATCAGCCAAACGCTTGAGCGCGAGGCGCGACACGCGGTGGGGCAGGGCCGTGAGGCCGACGGGCCGTAGCCGCAGGTGGCCCCGGTTCTTCCCGGGTGGCCCCGGTTCTCCGAACCCCGGGTGGCCCCGGTTCTCCGAACCGGGGATGGTAGAGCCACGGCAGATTGCCTCGCTACGGCTTGCCGGCCGCTTGAAAACCTCTTGCCGGCTCCGGCGGCCCTGGTTCAGAGAACGAGGGCCACCCCAACCCATAAACCAGGGGCGTCCCTGCGCCGTTTTTTTTGAAGCGCCGCTTTTTTTGAGGGATTTTCCGTCAAGCGGCTGCGGGCATTGCGCCAGGGGTTTTTGGGGAAGTACTCCAGAAGCCGCTCCATCACCTCGTCGAAAGGGGGCGCGTATGAAAATGCGGCCATTTGTCGTAGCCGTGGCGGTTGTCCTTGGTGCGCTGGGGCGCCGCGGCGGCGCGGAGAGCTTGCTGTACTACACGGTCGATCTTAACAACGGTTCCAGCAGTATCCATCGAGCCGGCCTGGACGGCTCCGGCGCCGTGCAACTCGATACGGGAACCGGCCGCGGGGGCGGGTTCGACGTCGACCTGGCCAACGGTCATGTCTACCGCTTGACCGCTACGGGCATTCGGCGGACTGGGCTGGATGGGTCCAATCCCTTCGACATGCCGGCGCCGACCAACGGCGGTTCAGGCGCCGGTGCTGGCGGCGACCTGGCGCTTGATCTGGTGAACGGGAAGATGTACTGGACTACCTTCGACGTGATTCGTCGCGCCAACCTGGACGGTACGAACATCGAGCCGGTAATCGTCACGCCGTTTTTTGGCCAGATCAACGGCATCGCCTTGGACGTCGCCGGCGGGCGGTTGTATTTCGTGGATTCCCAAGGCGCGCCGGCGGGCGACCGGGTGCAGGTCGCGAACCTGGACGGCTCGAACCTCGCGACGCACGTGACGCTCGCCGCCGGCGCCAACGCGTTCGACGTCGATGTCGATCCCTGGAACGGCCATGTGTACTGGAACGAGTACGCCGACTTCTCGCTGGCCAAGCAGGCGATCCGCCGCACGACGCTCTCCAGCGGCGGCGCGGTCGAGACGGTGTTCCAGCCGGCGACGATGGACCAGCGCTTGTTTTCGGGGCTCGATTACGATCCCCGCAGCGGCGGGATCTACTTTTCGTCCGGCTTCAACGGCGCGCGAGCTACGACCGTTGCGCGCATAAATGCGGACGGCAGCGGTTATCAGCCGGCTGCGGCGCTCAACGACGTAGCGTACGTCCGGGCGGTGCACACGGGCATCCTTTTGGACTTTGAAGACTTCGACGCGGAGGCCGGGCCGGTTACGGGACAGGCGGTGGCGGATTATTTCAGCGACCACGGCGTCGCTGTGTCGGGCGATGGTTTGTCCGTTCTCGATGTGCGGAACTTCACCGACCAGGGCGTCGAGTTCACCGTCCCGGCTTCGCGGACTAACTTCCTTGGGGGAACGAAGAGCCCTCAAAACAATGTTTGGACGTTTTCGAAGCCGATGGAGGAGGTGAGTTTCGTAAGAAACGGGCTCATCACGACAGGGCCGGGCGGAACGACGCACCCGGAGTGGCGCGCGGTGGCCCGCGACGCAATGGGCGCTGTGCTGGGGACGGTGGGCGAGCCGCTGATTGCCACGTTCGGCAACGAACCGCCCAAGACGTTCACGTTGACTGGCGGACCAAACCGGTCGATCAAGTCGATCGAGTGGCATTCGGACAACAAGAACTTTGCCGGGTACGGCGCGGTGATCCTTGACGACGTGCTGCTGACGAAAGCGGATAGGGAGGTCTTCTTGGACTTTGAAGATTTCGACGCGGCGGCCGGCCCGGTTACTGGGCAGGCGGTGGCGGATTATTTCAGCGACCACGGCGTCGTTGTTTCGGGCGACGGTTTGTCCGTTCTCGACGTGCGAAACTTTACTGACCAGGGCGTCGAGTTCACCGTCCCGGCTTCGCGGACGAACTTCCTCGGAGGAACCGTTAGCCCTCAGAACACCGTATGGACCTTTCCCCGGCCGATGGCGGAGGTGAGCTTCGTGAGAAACGGGCTCATCACGACAGGGCCGGGCGGAACGACGCACCCGGAGTGGAGCGCCGTGGCCCGTGACGCAACGGGCGCGGTGCTGGGGACGGTCGGCGAGCCGCTGATTGCCACGTTCGGCAACGAACCGCTGAAGACGTTCACGTTGACTGGCGAGCCCGGCCGGCCGATTGCGTCGATCGAATGGCATTCCGATAACAAGAAGTTTGCCGGGTACGGCGCGGTGATTCTCGACGACGTGCTGCTGACCAAAGCGGACTTCCTCGGCGATTACGACGGCAACGGCCTGGTGGACGGGGCGGATTATTTGGTTTGGCAGCGAAACCTGGGCTCCACGACCAACCTCCTCGCCGACGGCAACGGCGACGGCGTAGTGAACATGACCGACCTGGATGTGTGGCGGTGGAACCTCGGCAGCCGCATCGACGCGTCGGCTTACAGCGTGCCGGAGCCGAGTGCCGCGGTGATGTTTGCGGGCGGCATCATGGGCGGATCGGTCGCGGGCGGGTATGGGCAGCGTCGCCGGCGGCGGGCGGCGTGTTGATGAAGGGGACGGGCGCGCTTGGTTCATCGCAGTTTGCGGGGGGCGTTTTTGCGATGGGTCGCGAGCCGGTCCCCTTTTTCGAGAGACGGGTAGCGGGGTAGCACCGGCTTTCGGCCGAGATGGGGTTGGCGAAGAGAGGAAGTCTCCAACGGCCGATTGCCGGTGCGCTTGCGCCGGAGGCAAACGGCGTGGCGCAGGTGGCGGGTGGCCCCGGTTCTCTGAACCGAGGTGGCGAAGCCACGGGAGGTCGCCTCGCTACGGCTTGCCGGCCGCTCGAACAACCTCTTGCCGGCTCCGCCGGCCCTGGTTCGGAGAACCAGGGCTACCCGGCTGCCGGCTCCGCGGGTGGCCCCGGTTCTCCGAACCGGGGATGGCGAAGCCGCGGGAGGTTGTCTTTTCTGGGGCGTGCCTCGAACACCCTCTTGCCGGCTCCGCCGGCCTTGGTTCGAAGAACCAGGGCTACCCGGTTACCCGGCTGGCGCCCTCTTGCGGCTGGCGCCGCACTGACATTCGGCCGATTCGTGACTTGCTCGATGGAGCATCGCGCCGGCCGAAAGTCAGGGCCACCCGCGAGCCGGGGCCCCTTTTCGACTGGCCGCTAGCGGATGTAATAGCCGTCGGCTTTCCAGGCGCCATCCGCTTCGCGCACCGGGGTGGCGGTTTCCGTGACGTGCTTGTTGTCGTCAAACTTCGTCTGGAATTGAATCACCACGTACTCGCCCGGCGGCGCGTCGGGGAGTTTGGTGCGGTAGGCGAGGCTCGTGACCTCGCGGGAAACGAGCTTGCCGAGGGGCGCGCGGAGGTTCTGCATTTCCGCCAACCACCGCTCGCGGGGCACGACGGCCCGGAAGTGGGCCGAGGCGTGGTCCCAGCTTTCGGCGTATTTGCCGGCGTCGACCAGCGCGAGCCAGCTTTCGGCCGCTTGAACGGCGTCGGACACTGCGGCCGCAGCGTCCGCCGGCTCGGTTTTTCCCAACTGCCAGCGCCGCAGGAGCTGTTCCTTAAGCTTCGCGGCCGCGGCGTCGCCTGGCTCGGTTATATCGCCGGTCTCGTGCTCAAGAGGAAACTCCTCCAGCGGCAGGGGCGGGTGCTGCTTCATCTGGCGGATGATCTCGAGCGTCTCTTCGGTCGGCTGGCAGGCGTCGACGAGGCCCTGGGTAATGTCGACGACCTCGACCGAGGCGGCTTGGAACGCGATGTCGACGTCGCGGACGATCAGGTCGAGGTTCGCGGCCCGGGCCTGCTCGGCCAGCGCTGGTTGCAGGTGGGGCAGCATGTCGTGAATGGGCGCGTTGCCGAAGACTTGCATATGCCGCAGGTTTTGGCGGGCGCTGCCTTTTTTCTTGAGGACTTCAAGGCGGGCCAGGTCGCCGGCCTTTTCGGCCTGTTGGGCTTCTGCCAGCAACTGGTCGACGACGGCCTTGGATTTCTGAGAGCGGCCGAACGCCAGCGCGACCGAGCGGGAATCATAGACTCCGACGCGCACCTTCGATGGGGCCGCGGCGCCAGGCGGATCCTCGGCGGCCTGCAGATCGCCGCCGGCGATTGCCGCGACCATCGCGATCAGGGCTACGAAGCATCTGTGGGCGGACATGGTTTTCTCCTTTCCTTACGGACCAGCGAGTGAAGTAAGCGTCTACTTACTTTTCGTTCAAAAAAAGCCTTCTCAGCAGAATTCGTGGGTGAATTCTGGTTGGGGCAGATGTCCAAGTTGGTGATATAAGGCCAGTTCGATGGTGTCGAACTCGCGAT
>QEVI01000241.1 GCA_003576855.1 Planctomycetota bacterium | reverse complement strand
ACACCTGTGGTGGAGCATCGTCAAGCTCGACCGCCACAACAACGGCGGATTCTCCTCCGGCGAGCAAGCCCAAGGCAATCCGTATCACGGCGGCGCCATCGAAACTTGCTGCACCATCGCCTGGATGGCGATGAGCGTGGACATGTTGCGCATGACCGGCAATCCCGTCGTCGCCGACGAACTGGAGCTTTCGACATGGAACCAGGTGGTCGGCAGTTTCGCCCCGTCCGGCCGCTGGAGCACCTATAACACGCCGATGGACGGACGCCGCATCCCCAGCACCCAAGACATCGCCTTCCAGATTCGCCCCGGCAGCGAAGAACTCAACTGCTGCAGCGTGAACGCCGCCCGCGGCTTCGGCATGATCAGCGATTGGGCCCTCATGCGCGACGACCAGGGGCTTGTACTGAATTGGTACGGCCCGTCGGAGCTCAGCGCGTCAGTCGGCGGCGCACAGGTCAACCTGCGGCAAGACACGGATTACCCCCGCACAGGGCGCGTCGTGCTGACGGTCGATCCCAGCCAGACGGCGACGTTTACCATCAAGCTGCGCATTCCCCATTGGTCGCAGCGCACGGCCGTGGCCGTGGGCGGCGACGACGTGCCGGTCGAGCCGGGAACGTATGCATCGATCAGCCGCACCTGGAATGCCGGCGACGTCGTAACGCTCGATTTCGACATGTCGCCTCGCTACTGGGTCGGCGAGCGCCAGTGCGCGGGCAAGACGTCGGTATACCGCGGGCCGCTGCTGTTGGCCCTGGAAGGGCCGGCGTCGAAGCCGCCCGAATATACCGGCCGCTGGAACGCGTTCGGCCCGGCTCGGTCGAGCAAGGACCCCGGCGCCAAGGCGACGTTCGAGTTCGTCGGCGACGCCATCGAGTGGCGCGGCGGATTGTTCGACGACGCCGGCAAGGCTCGCGTCAGCATCGACGGCCGCGAAATCGAAATCGTGGATCAATACGGCCCCGAGCGCGGCCAACCCTTCGTCTGGAAGCGCGACGGCCTCGGCGCCGGGCGGCACACGCTCGTCATCGAGGTGCTCAACGAAAAGACGCCGGAGTCGTCGGACGTGTGGATCAACGTGGGCGAGCTGGTTGTTCCCTTTGTCATGCCGAGCTTCCGCACGAGCGACCTCGCCGCAGCACAGCTCGCCGACGCCAGGCCCGAAGCGATCGTCTTGATGAACGTGCGGGACGCCACGGGAAACAGCGTCGCCTTGCGAGACTTCGGAACGGCCGGTCAGTCGTCGCCGTATTACACGTGGTTGAACATCGAAGGCGCCAGGCCGACGCCATTCAGCAAAGACAATCCCTCGCGGACGTCGAGAGCCGATTAATCGCCAGGGCGTACGTCAAGTAGTCGAGCGCCGCGGCGAGCTTCAGGACGACCACGAAATTGCGAGGCATGCGGGCGCCGCAGCGCGACGCGGCTAAGGCGCCGATTGCAACTGGCGGCCGCGCGGCGCTGCGAGCGTACGCCCAACGGCCAATTTACTAAATGGCTAAAGCCACCGACTATCCGCCGTTGCGTGACGACGGACTGCTGAGCCACAATGGAGCGATCTCCACGTCGCTGCCGACGGGCCGCGTCCAAGATGCAGCGACCCGCGAGCCGGGTCGGCCCGGCACGAGCACTGCGCAGTCCCGGCCGGCGGCCGCGCGTCGCCGGCGATCGGCCATGGTGCAACAGCCCAGTATTTCCGCTTCGCCCGATCGCGAGCTGGCGAAGGACGCCGGCGTCGCGGCGGACGTGATTGCCCGGGCCGAAAACGTCAGCAAGTCGTTCGGCGGCGTGCAAGCGCTGGCCGAGGTGAGCTTGGAGCTGCGCCGCGGAGAAGTCCATGCCCTGTGCGGAGAAAACGGCGCCGGCAAGTCGACGCTCATCAAAATCCTTTCCGGCTACTACGCGCCCGACGCGGGGCGCGTTGAAATCGCCGGCCAGCCGCTGCAGCCCAGCGTTCACGCTGCCAGCGAGTTGGGCGTCAACGTCATTCATCAAGAATCCGTGGCCTGCCCCGACCTGGACGCGGCCGACAACGTGTTCATTGGCCGCGAACCGCGGCGACTGGCCGGCCTGCTGCTCGATCGCCGGCACATGGAGCGGCACACCCGCGAGCTGCTCGACCGCCTCGGCGAGGCCTTGCCGGTCGATCGTCCCCTCGGCGAGCTGCCGCTGGCGCAGCGCCAGATGATCGGCATGGCCCGGGCCCTTTCGCAGCAGTGCCGGCTGTTGATCATGGACGAACCGACGGCGTCGCTTTCGACCCGCGAAGCCGAGACGCTCTTCCGAATCATTCGGCAGCTTCGCAGCGAGGGCGTCGCGATTCTCTACGTCAGCCACCGCATGGAGGAGATTTTCGCCCTGGCCGACCGCGCGACGGTGCTCCGCGACGGCCACCACGTCGCCACCGCGTCGCTGGGCGAGGTGACGCCGTCGAAGCTCATCCAGTTCATGGTCGGCCGCGACGTCGAACCGCTCGGCCGTGCCCCGCTAGGGTCGCCGGCGGAATCTCTTCCCGCCACGCGCCTGGAGGTGCGAGGCCTTTCACGGCAAGGCAGCTACGCCGACGTCAGTTTCCAAGTCCGCGAGGGCGAAATCGTCGGCTTGGCCGGCCTCGTCGGCGCGGGTCGTAGCGAAGTCGCCGGCGCCGTCTTCGGCGCCAGCGCCTACGACGCGGGCGAAGTGCTCATCGACGGCGAGCCGCTGGAGAAGGCCTCGATCGAGGCGAGCATTGCGCGGGGATTGGCGTTCGTGCCCGAAGACCGCCAGCACGAGGGGCTGGTCCTGCCGATGTCGGTGGCCGAGAACCTCACGCTCGCCGTGCTGCGCTCGCTGGCGCCGCGCGGCTTCATTCGCCGCCGGGCAGAGTCGCAGGCCGCCGCCAGCCTGGCCGCGCAACTCGACGTTCGCGCTGCGCGGCTATCGCTTCCGGCCGAATCCCTTTCCGGCGGCAATCAGCAGAAGCTCGTCCTGGGCAAGTGGCTCGCCACCGAGCCGCGCGTGTTGATCCTCGACGAACCGACGCGCGGCGTGGACGTCGCCGCCAAGGCCGATATCCACCGCCGCATACGGCAGCTCGCTTCGCGGGGCATGGCGACGCTCGTCATCTCGTCGGAGTTGCCGGAGATCTTGCAGCTCTGTGATCGCATCCTGGTAATGCGCGAGGGCCGCCTCGTCGGCCAGCTTGAGCCGGAGGCCGCCACGGAGCATTCCATTCTCGAACTGGCGCTTCCGGCTTCCGGGCAGGCCCAAGGCGATGCCGCCGCGGCCGCCGGCGCCTCGTTGACCCGCACCGCGACGACGACCCGCTCGAAGTTCCGCGACCTCCTCGTCCGCCGCGAGGCCTGGCTGCTCATCCTGCTGGCGTCGATCTTCGCCATCGTCGGCGCGATGAAACCGTCTTTCCTGTCGGTCGAGAATACGCTCGACATCGGGGCCGAAGCCGCTCCCACGGCCATCGTGGCTTGTGCCGTCGCGCTGGTGGTCATCACGGGCGAAATCGACATCTCGGTCGGCTCGATCGCCGGCCTGAGCGCCGCCATTCTCGGCCTCTGTTGCTACGGGCCGGATCCGCCGATGCCGGTCGCCGCCGGGGCTGCCTGCGCTATCGCCGCCGCGCTGGGCGTCGGCGTCGTCAACGGGCTGCTCGTGAACGTCGGCCGCGTCCCCTCGATCATCGCCACGCTGGGCATGCTCACCGTACTCCGCGGAGTGACGAAGCTGATCATGAAGGGCCGCAGCATCGACGGCCGGCCGGACGCCCTGCGGGAACTGGCGACGGGCTCCAGGCACGGCGTCCCCAACAGCATTTGGATCGCCGCCGCCGTGGCGCTGGCGCTGGCCGTGCTCGCCCGGCGAACGCCGCTGGGGCGCCGCATGTACGCCGTCGGCAGCAACGCCAAGGCGGCTCCGCTGCTGGGCGTTTCGGTGGGCTACACCCGGTTCGCCGCGTTCGCCTTGTCGGGGCTTTTGGCCGGCGTCGCCGCGGTGCTGTTGGCGCCGAAGAACTCGATCATCCAACAGAACCTCGGCGAAGGCCTCGAGCTGCTGGTCATCACCTGCGTGGTCGTGGGCGGAACCTCGATCAGCGGCGGCCGCGGCACGATCGCCGGGACGCTGCTGGCGGTCATATTCCTGTCGCTGATTCCCACGGCGCTGACCTACATCGGGGCGCCGGCCGAGTGGCGGCTGGCGATCCAGGGCGGCCTGATCCTCGCCGCGGTGCTGGCCGATCATTACCTCCAGGGCCGGCGGCGCCAGGGAGGCGTCCTATGAGCACCGTCGCCGCCACCGCCTTGCGCCCGCCCCGCGCCGCGTTCGCCTACTGGCACGAAGTGACGCTGGGCGTCTTGCTGCTGGTCTTCTTCTTGGTCGCGCAAGCGCTGGAGCCGCGCTTCGTGCTTCCCGCGGTGCAACTCGACCTCGCGGGCGACTTATGGCCCACGGCCATCGTCGCCCTGGCGATGGCCATGATCGTCATCACCGGCGGCATCGACCTCTCGGTGGGGGCGATGACCGGCCTGTGCGCCGTCGTGATCGGGCTAGGAGTCGAAGCGGAGCTCAACGTCTGGCTCGCCGCCGTGCTGGGCCTGGCCACCGGCGCCGCCTGCGGCCTGTTCAACGCCGTCCTCATCGCCCGGGCGCGGATCCACCCGCTGATCGTCACGCTGGCGACCATGGCTGGCTTTCGCGGCGCCGCGCTGGCGATGACCCAAGGGGATACGATCCAGGGCTTTCCGCAGCACTACGGCGCGTGGCTGCAAGGCGACCTGTGCGGAGCGCCCGCGCCGGCGTGGGCGTTTCTACTGGCCGCCGTCGCCGCGGTGCTGCTGCTCGGCCGGTCGCCGTACGGCCGGTTCCTGTACGCCATGGGGCATAATGAGCAAGCGGCTCGGCTATCGGGCGTCCCCGCCACGCGGCTGAAGGTTGTGCTATACGGGACGTCCGGCCTGGCCTGCGGCGTGGCCGCCGTGCTGCTCACGTCGCGCTACGAACAAGCCAAGGCCGATTTCGCCACCGGCTTGGAATTGGAAGTCATCACGGCCGTCGTGCTTGGCGGCATCAGCATCTTCGGCGGACGGGGCAACGTCGCCGGCTTGCTGATCGGCCTGGCACTGCTGCACGAGTGCAACAAGTTCATCCCCTGGCACTGGCACGTCAGCGAGCTTACGGCGCTGGTGACCGGGGCGCTGCTGGTCGGCTCCGTCCTACTTAACTCCGTCTTTACTAGAACTCGCGATCGATCGTGAAAGACTCTCCCATGAACTCCATGCGTAAAACGGCCGCAGGGCTGCTAATCTCAGCCGTCGCGCTGGGTTGCTCCCAAACCGCAAGCGAACCCGGCGGGTCTCCCGCAAGCGACGCAGCCGCGGCGGCGGGCGACAAGATCACTGTAGGACTGCTTCCCAAGATCAAGGGAATCAGCTTTTTCACCTCCTGCGCCGAGGGCGCCCAGCAGGCCGCCGACGAGTTGGGCAACGTCGAGCTGGTCTACGACGGGCCCACCGAAGGCGATCCCTCCAAAGCCGCCGAACTGGTCAACCAATGGGCGCTGCAGGGATTCGACGTCATCGCCGTATCGGCCGACGACCCGCAAATCCTCGGCAACGCCATGAAGAAGGCCCAGCAAAAGGGCGTGAAATGCATCGCCTGGGACGCCGACACGCCCCCCGACTCACGCGCGTTCTTCGTCAACCAGGCGACGCCTGAGCAAATCGGCTTGAAGCTGGTCGACGTGCTGGCTGAGGAGATCGGCGGGGCCGGCGAAGTGGCGATCGTCAGCTCGAGCCAGACGTCGAGCAACCAGAACAACTGGATCGAGCACATGAAACGCCGGCTCGAAAAGTACCCCGAAATGAAGCTGGTCGCCATCGAATTCCCCGGCGAGGACCAGGACCGTGCCCTCGAAACGACCCGCACGCTGCTGAAAGCCCATCCTGATCTCAAGGGCGTTTGGGGGCTCAGTTCCGTGGCCTTTCCGGGCGCCGCCGAAGCCATCCGCCAGGCCGGCAAGAGCGGCACAGTGCGGGTAACTGGCGTCTCCACCCCCGCGCCGATGAAATCCTACGTCGACGACGGCACCGTGAAGTCGATCGTTCTCTGGGACACGCGCGACCTGGGCTACCTGACCGTGTACACGGCCGAGGCCGTCGCCACCGGCAAGCTCAAGCCCGGCGACACGAAGCTCGCCGCCGGCCGCCTCGGCGAGCGACAGGTCGTCGGCGATCAGGTGATGCTGGGCGACATCATCGTTTTCAACAAAGACAACATCGACAAGTACAACTTTTAGTTCGGCTGCGCGCTCCCGCGCGCCCTTCCACCCCTGGCCTCCAAACGGCCTGCTGGAGTCCCCCATGCTCGCCCTGGTACTGGAAAAGACGAAACAGCTTAACCTCCGTCCCGTCGAACTGGATGAAACCGTCGGAGACCACGACGTCCGTATTCGGATTCATACCGTCGGCATCTGCGGCTCGGACGTGCATTACTACCAGCATGGCCGCATTGGGCCGTTTGTCGTCAAGGAACCGATGATTCTCGGACACGAGGCGTCCGGCATTGTCGAAGAAGTCGGCGCCGCGGTGACGCACTTGAAGCCGGGCGACCGCGTCTGCATGGAGCCCGGCATACCCGACCCCAACAGCCGCGCCACGCGGCTGGGCATCTACAACTTGGACCCCCAGGTCCGCTTCTGGGCGACGCCGCCGATCCATGGATGCCTCCGGCCGACCGTCGTCCACCCGGCTCCCTTTACGTTCAAGATTCCGGACAACGTTTCCTTCGCCGAGGCCGCCATGGTCGAACCGCTCGCCGTCGGCATGCACGCGGCCAACAAGGCCGCCATCCGCCCCGGCGACGTCGCGGTGGTGATCGGCGCCGGGCCGATCGGCATGGTCACCGCCCTGGCGGCGCTGGCCGGCGGCGCCAGCTCGATCGTCATCGCCGACGTGCAGCAGCCCAAGCTCGACCTGGCCGCGACGCTGGGTCCCATTACGCCGGTCAACGTTTCGCGGCAGAACCTGAAAGACGCCGTCGACGCGGCCACCGACGGCTGGGGCGCCGACGTCGTCTTCGAGGCCAGCGGCAACGCCCGCGCCGCGGCCGCCGTCTTCGAGCCGCTCTGTCCCGGCGGGCGCGTGGTGTTCATCGGCATGCCGAACGAGCCAATCGCCTACGACGTGGTGGGCGCCTCGGTCAAGGAAGCCCGCGTCGAACACGTCTTCCGCTACGCCCACGTGTACCCCCGCGCGCTGGCGCTGATGCACAGCGGGAAGATCGACGTGAAGCCGCTAATCACCGACGCCTTCAGCTTCGAGGAAAGCATCGAAGCGTTCGATTTCGCCACCCATATGCCCGCGCGCAGCGTCAAAGCGCAGATTGTGCTCCAGCAATGACCCGTTCCATCCACGATTCGCTCGATTCCCGCAACTCCGGCGGCCCCCGCACGGCCTCGATCGCCGGCGGCGACGCCGCTCGCCGGCCAGCGGCGCAACCCGCCGGGATGCACATACGCTTCGACGGCAAGCGGGCCCTGGTGACCGGCGCCGGCAAAGGAATCGGCCGCGAAGTCGCCCGGCTGCTGGCGGGATGCGGCGCCGAAGTAGTCGCCCTCAGCCGCACGCAACGCGACCTCGACCAGC
>QEVI01000240.1 GCA_003576855.1 Planctomycetota bacterium | reverse complement strand
CCGGCTTCAACCGCTCCTGACGCCCATCGACGGCCCCCGCTGGCGGACTGTCTGAACAAAGGACCTTGCGACGGGACGTTACTTCAACGGGCTGCTAGGTTTTCTTGGGGCGGCGTGCGGCCTGGGCGGCGGTCTGTTTCTTGGCCGGGGTCTTCTTTTTGGCCGCTCGCTTCGCGGCGGCCGTCGCGCCGCCGCGCTGCGTCGCCTTGGCGGCCGCCTTCACGGTTTTCGTCGCGGCGCGGGCTGGTTTCGTCCGGCGAGCGCCAGCCGACCGCGTCGGCTTTTTCCTGGACGGCGCGTCGAGGGATTCGAGGTCGATTCCAAACACGGCGCCTAGGTCGTCGGCGACCAGCGACTCATCACTGTCGGAAGCCAGCGCGGCGTTCAGGTTAGCGCCGTCGACGGCCTGGCTGATCAGGTCCAGGTGATCGACGCCCCGCAGCAGGAACAACAGCTCCGGGGCGCTGTCCAGCCGCGCGCCGACGCCGTACAGGGCCGCGGCGGCGTGTTTGCAGAGGACCGCCCAATCGGGGCAACTGCACCGCATGGAGATTTCCCGCGGCTTGGGAAACAGCCCGCCCTCTTGCCGCGTCAGCCGCTCCATCACTCCCTTGGAAAACCGGCCCTGGAGCAGATCGATCAGCGAGTCGATCGATCGAGCGCAATCGCTCTTGATGCTCTTCCAGCACGTCTTGGCGAGCGGAGTGACGTCGATCTTCACCTCGTAGATTTCCGACCCGCTGACGATGGCGGTCACGCAGCCGCGCTTAATTTGCAGATCGATCACCGAACCATTGCGGACGTACGTCCGGCCGCGCGGCAAGCGGTTGGCGAAGTCGCTGTAGCGTTCGAGGTTGTCGCACCACGCCGCGCCCCAAAACGTGGCTGCGATTTTGCGGCCGCTGATCTCGACCGGCAGCACCTGGCGACCCTTCGTGGCGAGCTTGGCGACGTGCCGTTTCGCCTTGGCGCGCCGCTCGGCGACCGAAACGTACGGCTTCCAGCCCCAGCCGTATGGCATGATTGCTCCTCGTGCGAAAAGGCTCGCCGCGCTGCGGCGACCGACCGGCGCCTTCAACGCGCATCATCGTGAAAGCTAATGCCGACAGCGATAATTGCAAGATCGATTTGCCAAAAACGGCGCGGGCGCGAATAGCTAGCACTTCGCGCCATAGCAGCCGACATGTCGGCCCTGTGGCGCCGCGATTAGCTTTCGGCGAGCGCCCGGTTCAAGTCGAGCGAGACGAACTTGAGCAACTGGTCGTCGTTCATCTCCGTGAGCGCCGGTTCGCCGTCGGATGCCAGCAGTCTGTCGGCGAGGCCCTGCTTGTCGCGAATCATCTGGTCGATGCGCTCTTCGACCGTGCCGCGACATACGAACTTGTGGACAAGGACATTGCGCTTTTGCCCGATGCGGAACGCCCGGTCGGTGGCCTGGTTTTCAACCGCGGGGTTCCACCAGCGGTCGAAGTGGATGACGTGCGAAGCGGCGGTCAGATTCAGCCCGCTGCCGCCGGCCTTGAGCGAGATGACGAAAAACGGCGGCCCGGCGTCTTGCTGGAATTGCCGGACCAGTTCCGCGCGGCGGCGAACGGGCGTCTTGCCGGAAAGGGTCAGCCCGGAGCGGCCGAACTCGCCGGCCAGGAAGTCGGCCAGCGGCTGGCACAGCGTTTGGTACTGCGTGAAAATCAACGCCTTCTCCTGCCGCTGGACGATCGGTTCGCAGAGCCCGGCCAGGCGATCGAACTTGGCGCTTTCCGATGGCGGGAACTCGGCTTGGTTCAGGTATTGCGACGGATGGTTGCAGATTTGCTTCAAGTGCATCAGCGCCGAGAGCACCAGCCCGCGGCGGGCCATTTTCTCGGCTTGCTCAAGCCGGCGGGCCAAATCGACTACGGCTTGCTCGTAAAGCACCGCTTGCTTCTTCGACAAGCCGCATTCGACCCGCATCTCGGTCTTCTCCGGCAGATCGCCGGCGACGTGCGGATCGGTCTTCAACCGCCGCAGGATGTAGGGTTGCACCAGCCGTCGCAGGGCGGCGAACGCCTCGGCGTCCTGCGAGCTGTTCAGCCGCTTCACGTACCGCTTGAAGTCAGCGGCCGAGCCCAACAGCCCCGGACAGCAGAAGTCGAAGATCGACCACAATTCGCCGACGTGGTTTTCCACCGGCGTGCCGGTCAGCGCGATCCGGCCCGGCGCTGATATTTGCTTCACGGCCTTGGACTGCGCGGACGTGGCGTTCTTGATGGCCTGCGCTTCGTCGAGCACGACCATCCGCCAGGCGAGGGCGCGGAGCCACGTGCTGCGGCGGACCACTCCGTACGTGGTGACGACGAGATCGACGCCGGCCAGCGCGTCGGCCGGGTTTTCCGCCACGCGCGCCAGCCGGTCGCCCTCCGTCTCGGAGGGGTGAGCGTAGAAGGCGCGCAGCGTCGGTGCGAACCGTACAAGCTCCTGCCGCCAGTTCCCCAGCAGCGACGCGGGCACGACCAGCAGGCTGGGCGGCGATTTCGCGGCGTGCGAATTGGGCGCTCGCGATGCGGGGCTTCGGCTCCCGGCGTCGCTGGCCTCGCGTTTCAGTTGAAGCAGCAAATCAATCACCTGGATCGTCTTGCCCAGCCCCATGTCGTCGGCCAGGCATGCCCCCAGGCCGAGCCGGGTCATGAACCACAGCCAGCGGACGCCCTCGACCTGGTACGGGCGCAGCGTGGCCTGCAAGTCGACGCCGGGCCGCAGCGCCTCGATGCCGGCGGGCTGCCGCATCTGCTTGAGCGTCTCGCGGAGCCAATCGCCGGCGACCAATTGCGACCAGTTGGCGGTTGCATCCTGCGGCTCCTCGCCGTCGATGGGCGTCCCGGCGAGCAGGCGCATTCCTTCGACAAAGCTGATGCCGTCGGCATGGAGTGCTTCGAGCTGGCGCCAATGGTCGAGCGCTTCTTGCAGTTCGCGGCCGTTGACCTCGACCCAGCGGCCGCGGAGGAGCACCAGGCCGGCGCTGGCGGCCAGCAACTGGCGTCGTTCGCTCTCGGAAAGGGGCTCGCCGTCGAGCGCCAGCTCCGCCGAAAAATCGAGCAGGCCGTCGAGCCCCAGTTGGCTCGCCGGCCGTTGTCCAAGCCGCACGCGGACCTGCGGACGAGGCGGCTGCCGGGGCGTCCACCAGTCGGGGACGCGGACGACCACGCCCGACGCCTCCAGCCGCGGGACCTCGGTCAGGAACCGATAGGCCTCGTGAACCGGCCAGGCCTGGGGCTGGAACAGCCGCCGGGATTCGAGCAGCTCGCGGACCAGCGGCGACTCGCTCGCCGCCGCGCGCACCGGCTCCAAGAGCGCCGCCAGGCGGGCTTGGTTTTTTTTGCCGGCGAAGTCCTTGAGCGCTTGTCCCAGCGGCACGTGCTGCAGCCGGCCAGCCTCCGAGACCCGGCGCGTGTACGTCGCCAGAAAGGCGAACGGCCGCTGCTCGTCGCGTTTGTTCTCGGCCAGATGAAACGTCACTTTTCCGAGCAGATGCCAAATGGGATTGACGTCGCGCAGAAACGCCTGGGGGCCGCCCGCGTAGCTGGCGCCCCGCTCGACGATCAATTGCCGCAGTTCGTCCCAGAGACCGCCGAGCAGTTCGCGCGACAAGTATTCCAAGCCGCGCATCGGCGGCGCGGCGGCGATCATGGAGTCCAACTCCGCCTCGGGCGGCAGTTCCAGTTGCCGCCATTTTCTGGCGAGATCGCCCTCTTCCCCGGCGTGACACAGGTCGTGAAAGAACCGTTGCCCAAACGCCCGCCAAAACACCAGCGCCGGCGCGAGCTGGGCGTGAAGCCCCTCGGAGCACAGCCACAAGAGCCCCTCGGCGGACGACTGATTAAAGGCCGCGGTCAGCCGGGCGGCCGCCGCTCTCTCTAACGTGGTCGGCAGCTCCGGCGCCTGCTCCAGCGTCAGCCTTCCCGACGGGGTGATGAACACAGTCTGGCTCATGGCCGACCAAGATACGCAAGGCGCCCGCCGCCGGGCAACCTGCGACCGGAAGCGGACAAGTCGTTCTGCGGGGCAAACATCATTCTCCCCCGCTGCGCACGACGGATTCATCCGGCGAAGTTCGCGCCGCTGCTGTGGAGTGCCACAGCGCACCGCCGGCGAGTGATTGCACGGCGCTGTTCCATGTGGAAAGATTCAGCCAAGGCCGCCGGAGCGAGGCCAAATGACGCTGCGTGATTGCTCCGGCCGCTCGTTGAGCGGCGGCTAGCGTCCACGCTGGGCGAATGGTCAAGGCTCGGTTCTTCAGGAGCGAAGGCGCCAGATGCGGTTCTTTCGATCTCGCCGGAACGAGCAGGCGCGGCCCTGCGGCGCTGCGCGTCCCGGTCGAGGCAGCCGACCGTCACGACGAGAATCACGGCGGATGGCTGTCGAATGGCTCGAAGACCGCCTGCTGCTGGCCGCCGATTACGGCGACGCGGCGGCGTCCTATTCGGCCGTGGCGTTCGGCGCCGTCTGGCACGAAGCAATTGGCCCGACGCTGGGCCTGCTTCGCGACGCGGAGCCCGCCGGCGCTCCATCAGCCAGCGCCGACAGCGACGATGCCGCCGGCGCCGATGACGAGGACGGCGTCCAGTTCGGGCCGCTGCGAGCCGGACAGGTCAGCGCCGCCGTCAACGTGCTGGTGGCCGACGCGCCGACCGGCGCCCGGCTCGACGCCTGGATCGACTTCGACGGCGACGGCGCCTTTCTCGGCGCCCACGAACGAATCGCCGCGAACGCGCCGGTGGTCGCGGGAACGAACTCCATCAGCTTCGACGTACCCGCCTCCGCACAAAGCGGGCCGGCCGTGTCGCGATTTCGCTTAAGCACGGCCGGCGGACTCTCGGTTGCGGGAGGGGCCGCCGACGGCGAAGTGGAAGATCATCTCGCGACCATCCTGCCGCCGCGGGCGTCGGCCGGCCTGTTCGGCGCCGCCCAGACCGTCGCCGGCGTAGCCGTGCTGCGGCCGGTCGCCGAGGTGGCCGTCGATCTCGACGAGGACGGCGATCTCGACGTGCTCCTTTCCGGCGCCGATCCGAGCCGGATCATCTGGTACGAGAACGACGGGGCCGAATTGTTCACGCCCCACGAACTGGTTAGCGCCGAGACGGCCGTCTACGACCTGGCGGCCGGCGACATCGATGGCGACGGCGACCGCGACTTGTTCGGCGCGATGCCTTCCAGCGAACGAATTGTCTGGTTCGAGAACGACGGCCAGTTGCACTTCACCGAACGCTTGATCGCCGGCGTCACGTCCGCCTGGACGGGCGCCGAGCTGGCCGACCTAGACAGCGACGGCGATCTCGACGTGGTGAAGTCCGAATACGTCGGCCGCTTGAACTGGTACGAGAACGACGGCGCCGGCCAGTTTACGACCCGGCTCATCGACGCTGCTCTCCAGTCGCCCCGCCGCGCGAGCGTCGCCGACGTCAACGGCGACGGCCGACTCGACGTCGTCGTCGCGGCGTACTACGCCGACGTCGCGTATAGCGCAATCGCCTGGTACCAGAACGACGGCGCCGAAAACTTCACGCGGCGGATCGCGGTGTCGAATTCCTATCCCTACATGTCGGCCGTGGCGGGCGACGTCGACAGCGACGGCGACGTCGACTTCGTGAGCATCGACTACAACACCCGGCAGGCGACCTGGCATGAGAATGACGGCGCCTACAGCTTTACATCGCGGCCGATCGCCGACTCGCGGGTGCAGCGTCTCCTCTTGGCCGACGTCGACGGCGATGATGACCGGGACATCCTCGGCTGGGACGAAGACTCCTACTCGCTTACCCTCTACGAGAACGACGGCCATCAGAACTTTACCCTCAAGGTGGTTGACGGGGCCGTGCCCGGCATCTACGACGTCGAGGTCGTCGACGTCGATGGCAACGGCGTCCTCGATATCCTCGCGGCGGCCTACTGGAATTCGAGCCTGGGGTGGTACGCGCGCAGCGCCGCCGGCGGCTGGGCCGAGTCGGTCATCGTGCTGGCCCCCTACGGCGGCGCGGTCCACGCCGCCGACCTGGACCGCGACGGCGATCAAGACATCGTCGCCTTCCACCATGCGGAACGCTACTGGTTCACGCCCATCGTCTGGCACGAGAACCTGGGGGGCGGCAGGTTTCGGACCCGCCTCATCGACAAGTCGTTCCCCGAGGCCCTGGACTTGCGAGTCGTCGATCTCGACGGCGACGGCGACCTGGACCTGGTTGTGACTTCCATCGAGGCCAGCACCATCGACTGGCTGGAAAACGATGGCCAGCAGCGCTTCATCCGCCGCCGCATCGCCACGGGCGCCCACTGGCCCTTTACTCCGAACATCGTGGATTTCGAAGGGGACGGCGACGAGGACGTCATCGTCGGCGATATCACGCTCGGATCGGTTAACCTCTATGCCAACCTCGGCAGCGGCGTGTTCGGCAAGCGATCGTTGGCAGTCGATTCCCCGTATGATTACCAGACGGCGGCGGCGGATCTCGACGGCGACGGCGACGTCGACGTCCTGGCCACGCACGGCGGCAGCCTTGGATTCGCCATTCACGAGAACCTCGGCGGGACCTACCTCGTCGCTCGCCCGGTCGCAGGATCGACGACGGCCCGTGAACCGCTGACGGCCGATTTCGACGGCGACGGCCGGCTCGACGTCCTCGCGACTTCAGGTTCGCTCGTCACGTTGTACGTCAACGGGGGCGCCCTCAGCTTCACTCGGCACGTCGTCGCCCAGACCGGCTATGGGTGGGAGTTTTACGGGCTTCGGGCGGCCGACTTCGACGGCGACGGCGATCTGGACTTCATGGCCGTCGACTCCGACGGGGTGAATTACACGCCGCAGATTCACCTGGCCTGGTACGAGAACCTCGGCAATTACACGTTCGAAGAACGTCTTCTCGACGATCAGCGGCGGATCACCAGCGCCGCGGCGATCGACCTCGACGGCGACGGCGATCTCGACGTGGCGGCGATCGACTACCAGCATTCAGTCGTCGTGCGGTACGAAAACCGGCCCACGCTGGCCGTCGCCGCCGGATCGCAGCCGTTGATCGAGGAGACGGCTTCGCCGTGGATCATCACCATCTCCCGCCAGGGTGACGCCGCGCAGGAACTGGCCGTCGCTTTTACCGTCAATGGTTCGGCCACGTTCGGCAACGACTATACGCTTGCCGGGGCGACGAGCTTTGACGGCGGTCGCGGCGTCGCCGTGATCCCCGCCGGCGTCGACGCCGTCGAGTTAGTCGTCACCATCGTGGACGACGAGGACGTCGAACCGAACGACTGGCTCCACATCGAGGTGACGCCGCCCGCCGGTTACGAGTTGACAACAACCGGGACGGCGGTAGTCTCGATCGCCAGCCTCGACTTCCGCGGCGACTACGGCGACGCGCCTGCCAGCTACGGCACACTGCTGACCGACAACGGCCCGCGGCACCTCGCCGCCGGTCCCACGCTGGGAGCGGACCGCGACGCGGAGAACAACGGGTCGCCCTCGGCTGGCGCCGCCGGCGACGGCGCCGACGACGACGGCGTCGCCATCACGCCGATCCGCGCCGGCGAAGTGGACGCCGCCTGGACCGTCGATGTCCGCGACGCGCCGACGGGCGCCCGGCTCGACGCCTGGATCGATTTCAACGCCGACGGCGCCTTTGACTTGGCCCATGAACGAATCGCCGCGGGACTCGGCGTGGTCGAAGGGCCCAATTCCCTCCGCTTCGCCGTGCCGGCCGACGCCCGC
>QEVI01000239.1 GCA_003576855.1 Planctomycetota bacterium | reverse complement strand
CAGTTGATAGCGGAAGAACCAGTCCTGGATCGCCCGCAGTCGGCCGACGTCGTAACCCTCCCCCTCGACGGTGTACCAAAAGATCTGGCCCAGCGCCGTGGCGTCGGGCGCGAGATACGGCTTCACCCCGGCCGGCAGAAACGTCTCGGCGATCGACAGCCGTTCGAGCACCCGTTGCCGCGCGAAGTAAAAGTCCACGTCGTCCTCGAAGATGATGTTCACCATCGAGAAGCCGAATTCGCTGGCGGCGCGAACGGCCTTCACGCCCGCCAGCCCCTGCAAGTTCACCGAAAGCGGGTAGGTGACCTGGTCTTCCACCTCGCGCGGACTGCGGCCCATCCAGTCGGCGAACACGATCACCTGGTTCTCCGAAAGGTCGGGGATCGCGTCGATCGGCGTTTGGAACATCGCGTACACGCCCCACGCCGCCAACAACGCCGCCGCAGTTACGACGATGAAAGGATTGCGAACTGAATAGGCGATGATTCGTTCGATCATGGTCGTCTCGCGCAGGCGTCGCGGCCGTGGAAAACGTTTTGCTGCACTGCGTATCGGTTAGTGCTGATGGACTCCGTGCTCCGCCGCCGTAGCGGCGTCGCCGGCCGCTCGGTCTACCGGACCGCGAAGCGCCCGCACCTTTTCAAGCGTCTGGGCCGGCTGCTGGCGGGCCTGGCGCTCGCACGACTTGCAGCAGAGAAAGACCGGCTCGCCGTCGATCGTCACCTTCACCGGGACGCCCATGGAACCGAGCGGCTCGCCCGTCACCGGACACAGGCGCTGGGCCGTCGCCAAAGCGCGATCCTCCTCCGGTAGTTTTTCCAGTTGCTTCAGTTGAGCGTCGGTCAGCGGGGCGTCGTCGTCGTCGCCAGTCGCCGTGCGTCCCGCGGCAGCGGCCTGCGTCGCGGACCGATCGTCGCTGCTGCCGCCGCCGCTGGCGCCGAAGTAAGCCGCTGCGGCCGACGGGTTCAAACGCGTCTCGGCATCGAGCAGGAACGACCCCGCCGCCGCGACCTTGTCGCCTGCCGCCAGCCCGGAGATCACCGGGTAATAACTTCCCGCGCGGGGGCCAAGCTCGACCTCCACGCCGTCGAACACGCCCGGCGCCCGCTCGACGTACACCACCTTCCGCCTTCCGGTGTCGATGACGGCCTGCTCCGGCACGCTCAGCACGGCGTCTTCCGGCGGCGGCGCGAGCTTCGCTAGGTACTGCCGCGAGTCTTCGACTAGCGGCGTCTCGCAACTGGCGCAGCAAATGAAAACCGGCCGGTCGTTCACGGTCACCTTGAGCGGGTTGCCCATCGCGCCGAGCTTCAGTCCCGTCACGGGGCAGAACTGCTGCCGCTCGATCAGTTCCTCATCGCTCAGCGACTTCGGATCCTGCCGGGCGCTGGCAATCGCCGAGGCGAACGGCTCCAGGCGGCTGACGGGAGTCTGGATCAGCACGCTGGCGAACATGCCAGGCCGCAACGCCAGTTCGGGGTTGTCCACGGTCACGCGGATCCGCCCGGTCCGTGATTGGGCATTTACCTCCGGATAAATGACCGACACTTCGCCGCTGAACGTCCGATCAGAGGCGGCGTCGACGACGGCCTCGATCTGCTGCCCCTGGCTAATCAGCGGCAGATCGCGTTCAAACACGTCCGCCTCGATCCACACGGTCGAAAGATCGGCGACCTTAAACAACACGGCGCCCTGCTCGATGGAAGCGCCCTGCGTCACGTTCTTCTCGATCACCTGCCCGGCCAGCGGGGAGCGAATCAGCAGCCGCGAGGCCGGGTCGTTCGCTTCGAGCGCCTGGTCGATCTCGGCGTCGTCGACGCCCAGCAGTTTTAGCCGCCGGCGGGCGCTGGCCAGCAGGTCGCCGGCGCCGTGCTTCTGCGCCAACAGCAGTTCCTGCACGCCGCTGTACAAGTCCGGGCTATAAACCTCGGCCAGCGGCTGGCCTTCATCAACGCTGGCGAACGTCTTGTCCACGTGCAGCGACTCCACGTAGCCGCTCACCCGCGCGACAATCTCCGCCAGGCGAGACTCGTCGTACCCGACGTAACCGACGGTGCGGATCTCCTTGACCAGCGGCATGTAGGTCGCTTCCACCGTCTCGACCCCCGCAAGCTGCACCCGATGGGGCGAAAGCTGCACCCGTGCGAGCACGCCTTCGGGCAGCTTCGGCGCTTCCCCCTTTTTGCGCTTCGACAGCGGCATGCCGCAGATCGGGCAGTTCGGCACGGCTCCGTTCGGTTCCAGCCCTGGCCGGACGACCGTCGGGTGCATGGGGCAGTAGTATTCCGTGTCGGCTGCGTCCGCGGCGGCGGCCGTCGCGGGCCGCGTCCAACGGTCCCAATAGGCTTCGAGCGTTGTCCAATACGCCATCACCAGGCCGATGACGACGAACAGCGCAATGAACCGCACTCGCACTTCGACGGCGCGGATAAAGAACTTCACCCGCTGCCAACGGCTCATGGGCAGCTTGCGAGACGGCGTATCGAGCACCGGTTCCGCCGCGCGCGGATCCGCTTGGGAATTGGTTTCATTCATGGACGGTATTCCCGCAACGTGGGATGGCAACGGCCTCCAAGACTGGCGAGTGAATATGCGGCTGATCGAGCGCTTTAGGCTTGCAGCGCACGCCGGGCCCTAGCCACGGCGGCGATCGTGCCGCAACAACACGACCGGTGCGTTAAAAGCGGAGCCCGAGCCGGCAAGCGCGATGCGGCTCACCGTGGCGCCCGGCGCGCACCGGTAGCGCAGGCGTCACACCCGAAGACAGGTGTGCTGGGAAAAGAGGGTCTGCAGCGAACCGGCGGAATTCTGCTGCCAGCAGTCGGTCGGCGTCAACCGCGTGCTGTGCGAGGCTGCTGTCGCCAGGCGTGCGCTCTCGACGCCCAGCTTGCCCCAGTCGCGGCCGTCGCTAGAAACGCTGGTCGATCGCTCCGGGCGTTGCGGCTGCGAATTGTCGCCGCAGGAGGGACCGCAGCGGCAGTTGGCGCCGCAGCAGCAATGAGAACCAGCAGGCTTCGCCGCCGAGAACGCCGCGCAATCGAAATCGACGACTGGCCGTGCAAAACCTGCCCCGAGCAGGCCCACAGCCGCCGCGGCGACCAGTGCGACTCGAATTGCGCGCGACGAAGAAGCCATTGCTGATAGTATATGACACCCGCCGCCTGGAGGCGAGCCGCATCGGGGCCCTGGCCCTCTCGTCACGCCGAACCGGCGCGCTTTTCCCGCCACGGGCGCCGGCGGTGATAGCGCGCCAATAGCCGCCGCTCAACGAGCGGCCGGAGCGGGCCGGCGCCCTCGGTGATAGCACGCCCCTTAACGGTTCGGCAGGACCTGACGGCGACGCTCCCCGCCGCCGCCGGCGCACCTCGCAAACGCCGATGGTACCAATGAGGCCGCGGTCGCCGGCCGCGCAGGGCTTGCTCCACGCCTCCAGCCGGTCGATGGATGTTCACAAGTCTACGCAAGCGCTCGACGCACGCCCCGCCGCGAACGGCGATGACCTTCGCACTGCTCGTCGCAGTCGCCGGGTGCAGGGCAGGGGGCGGAACGAAACTCGCATCGTCGAGCAGCCCCATCGTTCACGACCGGCCGTCGCAGCAACCGCTCGTTCCGAACGCCCCTGTACCAATCTCCGAAGGCTCAATTTACCAACCCGTCACGCTCGTATCGGCCGACGACAGCGCACCTGAGGAGCCGCACGCGCACTCCGCGCCCGAAATTCTATCGGAGAGCACTACTCCGGCAGCGGCTGACGTGCTCACGGCCGAACAGGTCGTCGAACAGGCTCTGGAGGTCAACCCCGACGTTCGCTCGGCCATCGCGACCTGGCGGGCCGCGGCGCAGCGCTATCCGCAGCAAGTCTCGCTCGACGACCCGATGTTCGGCGTGATGCTCGGCCCGGGCTCGTGGGGAAGCGACGAGTTCGACGACGCCTACACCATCGAAGCGTCGCAGAAGCTCCCTTGGCCGGGCAAGCGGCAGCTTCGCGGCGACATCGCCCAGGCCGAAGCCAACGCCGCTTATTTTGACATCGACGAGCAGCGGCTACGCATCGCCCAAGTCGCGCGGCTGGCGTTCTACGAGTACTATCTTGCTCATCGTCGGCTTGCGCTGCTTGATGAGTCGGCGCAGTTGCTCAACGATTTCCGCGAGATCGCTCAATCGCGCTACGAGGTCGCGGCGGTCGAACAACAAGACGTCCTGCTGGCCGACCTGGAGCTGGCCGACGTGGCCCGCCGCCGCCTCGAATTAACGCGGCAGGAACAAGTCGCACGGGCGCGGATCAATACGCTGCTGTTGGTCTCGCCGGACGCCCCGCTGCCCCCGCCGCCGGCGCTGCTGCCGACGCCGCCGGTCGCGGCGTCGGCCGAGCAGCTTCGCGCCACGGCCCTGGCACTGCGGCCGGAACTGGCTGCGCAGCAGGCCCGTATCCGCGCGGAACGGTATGCCGTCGAACTGGCCTGCCGCGAGTTCTATCCCGATGTTGAAGTGGTGGGCCGCTACGATGCCTTTTGGCAAGAGGAACCGCTGCGGCCGATGGTCGGCATGAACCTCAACGTGCCGCTGTACAAACAACGGCGGTGGGCCGCCGTCGCTGAAGCCCGCGCGCGGATCGCCAAGGAGCAAGCCGAGTACGACGCCCAGACCGTCGAAATTGCCTTCGAAGTGGAACGCACCTATCGGCTGGTACAAGAGGCCGCCAGTGCGATCGGCGTTTACCAATCCGATATCCTGCCTACGGCCCGGCATAGCATCGACGCCGCCCGCGCGAGCTATCTGGCCGGCCGGGCCGATTTCCTGCGGCTCGTCGAGTCGCAGCGCCGGCTGCTCGACCTCGAGGAGCAGTACCACGCGGCCGTGGCCGATTACCAGCAGCGGCTGGCCGAACTGCACCGCACAGTAGGCGAGTCCCCCATCGTCGCCGGTTCCGACAGCAACTAGACGGTTAATCGGGCAGCGGCTTGCCCTTGGTCTCCGGGCCGAGCCAGATGAGAACCACGCCCAGCAAGTAAATCACCGCGAGCGTCGCCCCGGCGCGAGGAAAGGCTTCCACTTCCACTCGTTCAGCCGCGACGCCGGTCGCGAAGTACGCCGTCAACACGGCCGTCTGCAGCGACCCCACGGCCGATAGCACGCGGCCGAAATTGTAAGCGAACCCCTGGCTGGTCGCGCGGATGCTCGTTGGAAACAGCTCTGGCAGGTACAACGGGAACCAACCGTAGAACGCGGCAGTCATGCCGCCGGCGACGAAGACCGACGCCAATAGCGGCCCGCCAAAGCTGTCGTGGGCCAGGTACATGTAGGCCAACGACAGGAACGAGCCGATCGACAACGCCATGTAGGTGATGCGACGTCCGAACACCCCGCCGGCGATGGCCGCGGCGATGGCGCCGGCGATCGCCCCGCAGGCCGAGGCGATTTGCGTCAGCTCCTTGGCGTAATAGGGCCCGTCTTGCGGCGGTAACTGGGCCGCCAGGGCGATGGCCCATTTCGGCGCCCATTGCAAAGCCCCCCAGGTACCCAGCAGCGGCACGCCCGCCAGACACGCGCCCAGCAACATTCTCCGCACATAAAGGCCGCGCTCGCCGGCGGCGAGTTGGCCTGCCCGTTCCGCGCGAGCCAGATACCGCAAGACCGGAAACAGATATCCCACCAGCGCCGCTGCGAAGGCCATCGCCGTGGCCGCCGCGCGGAGCAGCGTAGCGCCGCCGCCGTGCTCCAGTGACTCGCCCGCGCCGAGCGCCGCCAGGGCCGTCGCATAGGCTGGCGACCAAAGCGCGACCATCGCCAGCGCCGCCGCGGCGCCGACGATCACGCCTGCCAAATCGCGGGTCGCCCAGTGCGACGTCTGCCCTTCGGCACGAGCGGCCTCCCACTTCTGCGATTCCGGGACCATCAGGCGGATGAAAAACACCAATAGCGCCGGCAGCGCGCCGACGATCATCAGCAGCCGCCATCCTTCGCCGCGGGAAAGCAGTTCGACTTGCGTCTCCGACAGGCCCGCACGGGCGAGCAACTGGCCGGCCAAGTCGATGAATCGCACCAGCACCAGGCTGACCAGGGCGACCATGAGAAACCCGACGTTCGCCGCGGCGCCGATCAGCCCGGCGATGAACGCCCGCGACCGGTCGGGCCATGCCTCGGTGACCAGCGCCACGCCCAGCGCCCATTCGCCCCCCATGCCCAGCGAAGCGACGAACCGCAGCACGGCGATATGCCAGGCGGCGCTGGCCGAGGCGCACAGGCCCGTGAACAGGGCGTAGGTGAGAATGCTCAGCGACATCGCCCGCACGCGGCCGATGCGGTCGCCCAGCCAGCCGAACAACACGCCGCCGGTGGCCGCGCCGATGAGAAACACGGCCATGATCACGCTGAACCACTCGTTCTTGGCGGCCGGGTTGTGCACCAGTTCGCCGGCCAGCAGCTCGTCGAGGGCGTGCGGGCCGGCGAGCGGGAACATGCCGATTTCAAACCCGTCGAACATCCAGCCCAACAGGGCGGCGATGAGGGCGGCCCATCGGCCGTCGCCAGCAGACGAGGACAATGGGCTTTTCATGAGCATTCAGCGATAAGGCCGCAGGCTGACCCGTTCATCCGGCAAAGCAAGCGTTTGGATTAACGATCGCCGCTGGCAAGGAAGTAGGTTCCAACGCGCGTGGCAGGCTAAGTGCGCGATTCCGGCGTCGTCATTGTGCGCGCCGGCGCGAACGGTCGCTAGTACGACGGCGAAGGCGCCCGCGGCATCCAGCATCCAGCATCCGCTGATGACTGGCGACGACGCTGCCAAGTGAATTGTCAAAGATCGCCGTCACGCTTGGTGGGCGGGGCTGCTGGCCGAGCTTCCATGGGCATCGGTGAGAGGCTAGGAAAGGCGAGCGTAGGCCCCGCGGCTGGGCTTAGCTTGAGCCGGGCTCTCGAGGCTATGTTACACAGGTTACGAGAGCCTGTACTACCCATTCGTGGCTGCGTCCCGCGCGGTTCGGAGAACCGCGGGCATTTGGGCTGGACCGGGGCCTGCCGTTTCGTGAAAAGGCCTCTGGTGGCTGCGCCACACAGGTTCTGAGAACTTGTGCTACCCGCTGGGCGGGGCTTGCTGTTTTCGTGAAAAAGCCTCTTGTGGCTGCGCCACACAGGTTCTGAGAACCTGTGCCACCCGCGCCACGCGCGGTTCAGAGAACCGGGGCCACCGGCGCCCTGGCTTTGGCCGGCGAACCGGTTCAAGGGCTGGAAGCAGCCTCGCGGAGTTTCCGTTCGATGGCCTCCGCCTTGATGATTCGCGCGTTCTTCTCGGCGGGGGCGAGCCCCTTGGTGAAGGCGATTTTCGTCTTCAGGCAGTCGAGGGCTTCGAGCAGCGATTGCAGTTCCGCAATTTCCAGGTCGATTTGCATGGTTTCATGTGCAGAAACTCGGCGGGTGGCGCCGGTACTTCGAACCGCGCGTGGCGCAGCCACGGGAGATTCAGGAGGCGGTCCGCTTAACAGCCTCTTGCCGGCTCCGCCGGCCCTGGTTCAAAGAACCAGGGCCAGCCGGCGAGCCGGGCTCTCGAGGCTATGTTACACAGGTTACGAAAGCCTGTACTACCCATTTGTGGCTGCGCCCCGCGCGGTTCGGAGAACCGGGGTCACTTGGGCTGGGCGGGGCTTGCTGTTTTCGTGAAAAAGCCTCTTGTGGCTGCGCCACACAGGTTCTGAGAACCTGGTCTACCCGCTGTGGCGCCCGCGTCGTTTGGGTCGCCGATGCCGCGCGGGGACAGAGGTTGGCGCTGATGGGCGTTCGCCGGTAAGGTCTTGTTGAAGTGGCATGGAGTGAGACGGCTGG
>QEVI01000238.1 GCA_003576855.1 Planctomycetota bacterium | reverse complement strand
GGGCGTTGGCCGCCGAGTCCGTGCAGCGGAAAGCCATTCAGTACGACGCCGCCGGCGATGCCCATTACGACGCGGCCAGCGCCCTCATTAAAAGCATTCGCGGCAGCGACCCGGACGCCGGCATGTACTGGCTCGCCCGCATGCTCGAAGGAGGCGAGGACGTGCGATTCCTCTGCCGGCGGCTCGTCATCCTCGCCAGCGAGGACGTCGGCAACGCCGATCCGCACGCCCTGCCGCTCGCCGTGGCGGCCATGCAGGCGTGCGAGTTCGTCGGCCTGCCGGAGTGCCAGCTCACACTCGCCCAGTGCGTGGCGTATCTGGCCTGCGCCCCGAAATCCAACGCCGCCACGCTCGCCATCGCCGAGGCCCTCGCCGACGTCCGCGACGGCCGGTTGCTGCCCGTGCCGATCCACCTCCGCGACAGCCATTACGCCGGCGCCAAGCGACTCGGCCATGGCGCCGGGTACCAGTACGCCCACGACGCGGCTGGGGGCGTCGCCGCGCAAGATTACCTCGGCGTCGAGCGCGAGTATTACCGTCCCGTCGATCGCGGCTTCGAGGCCGAGCTCGCCCGCCGCCTCAAATCCCTCCGCGCCATGCTCCGCCAATACCAATCACCCCCGCCGCCATAACGCCGCCCCTCAACCACGAACCCGTCGCGCCAGTCAGCCCGCCCGCGAATGGAGCCCGTAGCGCCAGCAAGGGCGTCCGCGAATCCGAGCCCGTAGCGCCAGCAAGGGCGTCCTACCCCACGCCCCCGGCCGTCGCGGGCTCCATCGCTAGCGCCGCTCCCCCTTCCCCCAGGAAGCCCGTATCCGTCGATCGCGGGGCCGAGGCCGTCCTGCGAGCGGTCAGCCGCACGATGACGTAGTAGAACACCGCATCCCAGGCAAGCGGCGAAAACCAAAAGCAAGACAGACCCTCGACCGATGGGCCGGCGCCGCGACCGCCCGGACATTACGTTCATCGACGATTTTTCGCAGGACAAGATCGTGTGACTAGCCTTGGCCGCGCACCTCGCGCACTCGCGCATTGTCACCCCCATCCCAAAACCTCAACGAGCCCCCTCGCCTCTTCCCCCAGGAACCCGCAGCGCCAGCAAGGTTCCCCTCGCCCCGCGCTCACCCCCGCCCCCGCAGCTCCTCGGTCAACCGCCGAAAGCATTCGAGAGTCTGCCGGCTCACGTGGTGCTCAATCCCCTCGGTGTCGATGGCGGCGATCTGTTCGCTCACGCCAATCGCCCGCAAGAAATCATACACGATCTGGTGGGTTCGCCGCGACTTCGCCGCCAATTGCCGCCCCGCCTCGGTGAGCTCCAGCGGCCCATAGGGCTCGCTAGTGATGAGTCCTTCGCGTTTGAGCCGGGCGACGACCTTCGTCACCGTGACGTGGCTGACGTCGAACCGCTTGGCCAGGTCCGTCACGCGGCATCGGCCATGCTCAATGCGGATATCGTCCACGGCCTCGACGTAATCCGACGCCGTTTCTTGGGCGTGGTCGCTGCGCGTCCGGCGGTGACGATCAGAGAAAGTCTGTCGTTGCGACATGGCGATGGCAGCTCCGGTCAAACCAATTGTGCGGACGCTAGCAGGCGTCGTCGCCGCAATAAAGTGTAGCCTTGGCTACGTGGCGCCGATTCTACGTAAGGCCCGGCCCCGTTTCTTGCCGAGTCCATGGATGGACCCGCCCCGACTGCATTGTGCCTTCCGCGCGGGGGCCGCTGAAAGAGCCCAGATGAACAGGACCGCTAAACTTTACCGCCTGACCGCTTTCCAACGCCTCGCCCGGCTGGCCGCGCTGGCCCTGGCGCTGGCCGAACACCGGCTTGCCGCCGACGCGCCCACGCTCTTGCAATGGCACTACGGCGACGGCGGCCAGGGCGGTCCCGATCTCGATGAGCCCGTGGTGACCGACCGGCCCGATTTCACCGAGGCCTCCTCCACGGTCGGCCGAGGCGTCGTCCAGCTCGAAGGCGGCTACACCTACGCCTACGACAGCGATGACGCCGGCAGCGCCAAATCGCACTCCTTCCCCGAAACGTTGCTCCGCGTCGGCGTTCTCGCCGACTGGCTCGAACTACGCATGGCCTGGAACTACGCCGAGGAGACGACCACTCAGTTCGGCGGACCGCGCCAGACATCCACCGGCGCTGAAGACCTGTATCTCGGCGTCAAGTGGGGCCTCACCGGCCAGGCCGGCGTCCTGCCCGAAATGGCCATCGTCACGCAGATGACGGTCCCCACCGGATCGGGCGACCTTTCCGCGGGCGAGACGCTGCCCGGCATCGTCTGGCTGTACGGCTGGGACCTCAATGAGTGGCTCGCCACCGGCGCTCAGACCAAGGCCGACCGAGCGCTCGACGACGTGACCGGCGAGCCCTTTCTCGAACTTTCCCAGTCGTGGACCGTCAACTACAGCCTCGCCGAGCGACTGGGCGCCTTTACCGAGTGGTTCGTGATCGCGCCCGAAGGCGCCGACTCGAATCACACCGAGCATTACGCCGACGGCGGCTTCACCTTCCTCGTCAACAACGACCTGCAACTCGACATCCGCGCCGGCGTCGGGCTGAACGCCGCCGCCGCCGACTACTTCCTCGGCAGCGGCTTCGCCATTCGCCGTTAACGACCGATCGGCTTGACGGTCGCCCCAAGCCCCTCTACACTGTGGATAAATTGTAGCACTGGCTACAATTCCCGCGATCGACGCCTTTGCTGGACGCTCGCTATGAAACGCCATGCTCCACTTGCCGCATCCCTGCTCGTCGCGGTCCTCGCCGCCGCCGGTTGCAGCACTGCGGCCAATCCCATCCAGCGCGCGGGCGGGTCCGCGGACGTTTTCACCGGCGAGTATCCGATCGACGTCGTCTGCACCATCGGCCAGGTCGCCGAGATGGCTCGCCGCATCGGCGGCCAACATGTCCGCGTAGAAGCCCTCATGGGCCCCGGCGTCGATCCGCACTTGTACAGCCCGGTGGCCTCGGACGCCCGCAAGCTGAAGGAAGCCGACGTCATCCTCTACAACGGCCTCCACCTCGAAGGCCGCATGGCCGACCTGTTCGTGCAGATGGCCCGCACCAAGGCGACCTTTGCCGTAACCGAAGGACTGCAGCAGCGCCGCGACAAGCGCCTCCGCGAACCGCCGGAATTTGAAGGTCTCTACGATCCGCACGTCTGGCACGATCCCGCCCTATGGGCCGATTGCGTCAGCGACGTCGCGGCGATTTTAGCCAAATTCGATTCGCCGCATGCCGCCGACTACCAGGCAAACGCCGCCGCCTATCGGGCCGAGCTCGCCGAACTCGACAAGTACTGCCGGGACGAATTGGCGAAGATTCCCCCAGATCGGCGGGTGCTGGTGACCGCGCACGACGCCTTCGGCTATTTCGGCGCGGCATACGGCGTCGAGGTCCACGGCCTCAAAGGCATCAGCACCGAAGAGGAAAAAGACCTGGTTCACCAGGAACGGATCCAACGGATGCTGATCGAGCGAAAGATCCCGGCCGTCTTCGTCGAATCGGCCGTCGCGCCCCGCACGGTTGCATCCCTGGTGGAACCATGCCGCGCCGCCGGCCTCGATCTCAAGATCGGCGGAGAACTATATGCCGACGCCATGGGCCCCGCCGATAGCGACGCCGCCGACTACGCCGGTATGATACGGCACAACGTCCGGACCATCGTCGCAGCGCTGCAGTGATGTAGCAGTTGATCGGTGATCGGTGATCGGTGGGCCGTGGTGGTTAGCGGAAGCCCTACAGGCGCCGCGTCCCCCTTCCGCAATCCGCCTTCCGCAATCCGCCTTCCGCCTTCCGCCTTCCGCAATCCGCCTTCCCATGCTCCCGGCCCTCGAAATCCACGACATGACCGTCGCCTACCACCGGCGACCCGTGCTGTGGGACATCGACCTGGCCGTCCCCGAAGGGAAGCTCGTCGGCGTCATCGGGCCCAACGGCGCCGGCAAAACGACGCTCATCAAGGCGGTCTTGGGCCTCACGCCCCTGGCCAGCGGAAAGGTCGAAATCTACGGCCGCCCCTATCGCCAGCAGCGGCGGCTGGTCGGCTACGTGCCGCAACGCGAATCCGTCGATTGGGACTTCCCCGTGACCGTCCGCGACGTCGTACTGATGGGCTGCTACGGGCGGCTCGGTTGGTTTCGCCGGCCAGGGCGCGCCGAGCGCCAAATCGCCGATCGCTGTCTCGAACAAGTCGGCATGACGTCGTTCGCCCGCCGGCAGATCAGCCAGCTTTCCGGCGGGCAACAACAACGGGTCTTCTTGGCTCGCGCACTGGCCGAGGAAGCGAAAATCTATTTCCTCGACGAACCGTTCGCTGGAGTCGACGCCGCGACGGAATCCGCCATCGTCAATCTGCTCCAGTCCATGCGCCATAGCGGCAAGACGGTGTTCGTCGTGCATCACGATCTGCAGACGGTGCGCGAGTACTTCGACTACGTCATACTGCTCAACCTGCGATTGGTCGCGTGCGGCCCCGTCGCGGAGACGTTCACCCCCGACAACCTCCATAAGACCTACGGCGGTCGCTTGACGCTCCTCGACGAGGTCGCCGAAGCCATGCGCCAGCGAGAGCGCGCCCGGTGATTGCACTGTGGGCGAGCGTCTCCGACGCTCGCATGTTTCCGACCGACGTCCACCAACGCTCGACGACAACTACAGGGCGGATAACGCCCTCGCAGACGCACGACCACAGCACGATGACCGGTTTAACGCTCAGCGATAAGGTCACCCTCGGCGCCGCGCTGCTCGGCGGGGCCGCGGGCGTCGTCGGAAGCTTCGCCGTCCTCCGGCGTCGCTCGCTGATGGGCGACATGCTCGCCCATGCCTCGCTACCCGGCGTCTGCCTGGCGTTCGCCATCACCGAGTCTCGCAACCTGGTCGGCCTCTCCATCGGCGCCCTGGTCAGCGGCCTGGCGGCGATCACGCTCGTCACGCTCGTCACCCGCTTGACGCGCACCAAGGAAGACGCGGCCATCGGCATCGCCCTGAGCGCGTTTTTTGGGCTGGGGATCGTGCTCCTCTCGGCCGTCACGCGCTCCCGCGCCGGGGGGAACAGCGCGGGACTCAATTCGTACTTGCTCGGCGAACCGGGCAACATGGTCGACAGCGATCTCTGGCTGCTGTCGGCCGTCGGCGCGACCGTGCTGGGCGTCGTGCTGCTGCTGTACAAGGAATTCAAACTGGTGGCGTTCGATCCGCAATTCGCGCGCTCGCAAGGCTGGCCGACCTTGGCCATCGACCTGGGAATGATGGCCGCCGTGGCCGTGGTCACGATCATCGGCTTACCGATCGTCGGCGTCATTCTCATGGCGGCGATGATCATCCTCCCTGCCGCCACGGCGCGGCTCTGGACGAACCGGCTCAACGTGTTGCTCGCCGCGGCAGGCGCTATCGGCGCCGGTTCCGCCGCCCTGGGCGTACGGCTCAGCCGCGGCCTGCCGACTGGGCCGACGATCGTCCTTACCGGCACGGCGCTGTTCTTGCTTTCGCTCCTGCTGGCGCCGGGCCGGGGCGTGTTGGCTCGGATCGTGGCCGAGACGCAGCTTCGCCTTCGCATCGGTCGGGAGAACCTGTTGCGGTCGTTCTACGAATTGAACGAACCGGCCCTGCCGGGGACGCGGCTGATCGCCTACGACGAGCTTCGCGCCGATCGACACTGGCAGCCCTGGCTGCTCCGCTGGCTGCTGGAACAATCGATCCGGCGCGGGCTGATCGAACGTCGCCGAGACAGCTACCAGTTGTCCCCGCTGGGCACGCGGCGGGCCGCCGAAGCGGCCAAAACCCATCGCATGTGGGAGATTTACATGATGGAGTTCGCCGGCTCGGCCGCCGATCACGTCGATCGTTCCGCGGACACCGTCGAGCATCTGTTGCCCGAAGGCGTCGTCGCCGCGCTGGAGCAACGCCTCGCCGCCGAGGGCCGCCTGCCGGCCATCGCCGCCGACGTCCCCGCCTCGCCCCACGCCATGTAACCCACCCCAGCACTGAGTCCGCCAATCAACCTCCAGCCTCCAGCCACTAGCCACTAGCCACTAGCCTCCAGTCACTAACCTCGATGCCCGCCATCCTGAACGCCGAAGGCCTGTGGATCGTCGTCATCGCCGCGACGACCAATGCGGCCTGCGCGCTGGTCGGCAGCTTCCTTGTGCTGCGCCGGCTCAGCATGATGGGCGACGCCCTGTCGCACGCCGTGCTGCCGGGACTGGCCGCCGCGTTCATCCTGTCCGGCTCCTACAGCATCGGGCCGCTCATGCTGGGCGCCGTCGCCGCCGGCCTGGTGGCGACGCTTCTCATCCACACGCTGCATCACTACGCCCGCGTGCCCGGCGACGCCAGCATGGGCGTCGTTTTCACGTCGCTCTTCGCCTTGGGCGTCGTGCTCGTCGAGCAGGGCATCCACGGCGTCCACTTCGACGTGAAGTGCGTCTACGAAGGCACGCTCGAGCTCACGCCGTTTTGGACTTGGAACGTGCTGGGCTACGATCTCCCCCGGGCCTTCGTGGTGACCGGCGGCGCGCTGTCGATCAATGCCCTGCTGGTCGCGCTGCTCTGGAAGGAACTGAAGCTCAGCGCCTTCGACCCCGCGCTCGCCACGACCATGGGTTTTTCCGCCGCGGCCATGCACTACCTCCTCATGACCTTGGTGGCCATGACCGCCGTCGCCTCGTTCGAGGCGGTGGGGTCCATTCTCGTGGTCGCCATGCTCATCATCCCGCCGGCGACTGCCCATCTGCTGGCCGACCGGCTCGGCGCGATGGTCCTCCTTGCGGTGTTCATCGCGGCGCTGTCGGCCGTCCTCGGCTATCTCGCCGGCGCCTGGCTCGACACAAACCTCGCCGGCATGATCACGGTAGCGGCCGCGGCGCTGTATGGACTGGCCGTCCTCTTTTCGCCGCGCCACGGCCTCGTCAGCGCCGCCCGGCGCAATTGGCAGATAGCGCTCCGCGTCGTCAGCGAAGACTTGCTGGCGATGCTGTACCGCGTCGAGGAGCTCGGCGGCCAGCGCCGGCTCGGGGCCGCCGAGGCCCAATCGGCCCTCGGCGGCGGCCTGCTCGCCCGCTGGGCGCTGGCAAAACTCCTCCGCGGCGGCCGCGTGGAGAGGGCAGGGGACCGCCTCGAACTGACCGCTACCGGCCGCGAATCAGCCCGGCAGCTCGTACGCTCTCATCGCCTTTGGGAAACCTACCTGGTGAAGCATCTCGGCCTGCCGCTCGACCACGTCCACCAGGGCGCCCATCGCACCGAGCATTACATCGGCCGCCAGCTCCGCGATCAACTCCAGCAAGAGGTCGAGGCCAACGCCGCCGACCCACACGGCCGAGAAATCCCGTAGGACAGAAGGCAGAAGGCAGAAGGCAGAATGGCGAATTACGGATTGCAGCGCGGCATGAGCTGCGGGCCTGATCACAGCTCACAGCTCACAGCTCACTGATCACCGCTCACCGATCACCCCTCCCCCGCCACCCTACGCAACACCTCCAAATTGATCTCATCCAAGTCCCGCCCCGCCTCTTCGCCCTTCGGCGTCTCCAGGTACATCGGCGTCTGCCTGAACCGCCGGTCGACCAGCAGCAATCGAAAGGGCTCCAGTCCCATCTCGCCGCGGCCAATGTGCGCGTGCCGGTCGACGCCGGATCCGAACTTCGCCTTGCTGTCGTTCACGTGGATCGCCTTCACCAGCTTCAGCCCCACGGCTCGATCAAGCTGCCGCATCGTCGCCCGGTAGTCCTTCTCCGATGCCAAGGCGTAACCGGCTGAGAAGATGTGGCACGTATCGACGCACACCGCCACCCGCTCGGGCGACTGGACGCCGGCGATGATCTCCGCCAGGTGCTCGAACCGGCAGCCCAGGCACGATCCCTGGCCGCTGGTCGTCTCCAGC
>QEVI01000237.1 GCA_003576855.1 Planctomycetota bacterium | reverse complement strand
TACGCCTGGTACGGCCAGAATCTCGGCAACCACGCGTTGCTAAGGCGAATTGACTCGCCCAGCGGAGTGCTCGCCGCCGGCAGCGCTGCCGGCCTCGACCTGAGCACGCTCACCCACATGCACATGCAACTCGATCCGGGCGGCTTCGGAACCGCCGGCGCCTACACCGTGGTCTGGGAAAACCTGGCCTTGGTCGTTCCCGAACCGTCGTCGATCGGCCTGCTCGTCGGCGGCCTGGGCCTGCTGGCGATGCGGCGTCGGCGATAGAAGCGATGTTGTACAACGGGGCGGGCACTGCTCGGCTGGTGCGGCAGTGCACGCCCATTTATTGCGAACCGGCGCGGCTTGCGGCGAGTTCATCTTCGTAAAGGAGGCCGCCGCTCAGATTCAAGTTCAGGCACGAGCAACGAGCAAGTCGAACACGCCTCGTGCGAAGGCGAACCATGTAGCGGCCGCCTGCCAAGGCCGAGAGGCGCGACAGGAGCGAGACGACAATGAACGCATTTCGGAACGAGGTAGCAATGGCGTTTCTTCTGGTCGGCGCGGCGATGGGCGCGCCGCGGGCTGGCGCTCAGTTCCCTGTCACCGATTTCAGCTACTTCGAGTCCAACGAACTGTACGCGTCTTGGGCCAGCCCGAGCACGACGATCGTTTCCGGCGACGAGAGCTACAGCATCACCGCCACCGGCTACGGCAGCAACTACAAATTCATCGGGGTCGTCGCCGCCACGGGGGCTACGCATGTCGAGCTCGAAGTGACGCTCAGCGGCCCGCCGCAGGCCGATGGGCAGCTCGGCCCCATCATCAGCTTCGTGGACGACGATGGCAGTTACTACAACTATGCCTGGTTCGGCCAGACGCTCGGCGACCATGTGCTGCGGGCCCCGCTCGCCGCGCCCACGTGGATCAGCAATCCCGGCACGACGCCCGGTCTCAACCTCGACGCGATCCCGCACATGCACATGCAGCTCGATCCCGCGCAGTTCGGCTCGCAGGGCGCGTACACCATCGAGTGGAAGAACCTGACCCTCATCACCGCCGCCCCCGGTGACTTCGACGCGGACTTGGACGTCGACGGCGCCGACTTCCTGCTGTGGCAGCGCTCGCCGGCTGTGGGGAGTCTCGACGACTTCAAGGCCAACTTCGGGACGGTCTCGCCGGGCGTCGCCATCGTCGCGGTTCCCGAACCGACGGCCGCGGTTATAGCGCTGCTCGCTGCTGCCGCGCTGTTGGTCCGTACCCGCCGGTCGTAGTCTTCGCCGCACCCCCTCGGTCGACCTATGCCGGGCGCCAGGTTCCCAGGATCGTTGTTCCTTGCCGCCGCCGTGGCGCTGTTCACTGCGGCGCACACTCACGCCGAGCCCGTCGACGTGCAGAAGACCAACCCGCTGAAGGTCTTTATGCACTACATGCCTTGGTTTGAGTCTCTGTCCACGCTCGGCGGCCAGAACTGGGGCTTCCACTGGCAACTCGCCAACCGCAACCCCAACGTCGTAGACGCCAACGGCCGCCGGCAAATTGGCTCCCATTACTATCCGCTCATCGGCCCCTATGCCTCGCGCGACGCCGACGTCATCGAATACCATTTACTGCTGATGAAATACGCCGGCATCGACGGCGTCCTCATCAACTGGTACGGCGTGCAAGGGTCGAACGGCGACATCGGCAGCCTGCTCCTCAATTCCAACGCCATCGTCAACCGCGTGGACGACTTCGGCTTGCAGTTCGCCGTGGTCTTCGAAGACCGCTTCGCCCGCACGATCGAAGACCCCAAGGCGAACGTCCGCTACCTCCGCGACAACTACTTCAATCGCCCTGAATACGTTCGCCATGGCGAGGCGGCCGACCCGCTGATGCTCGTTTTCGGGCCGATCAAGCATCAGCAGCCCGCGGACTGGACCGCGATTGTCGCCGAGGCCGGCGAAGACGTGGAACTCTTACCGCTGTGGTACGAGTCGCAAGACGCCGGCGCCAATGCCGACGGCGAGTTCGCCTGGATCTATGAGAACGAATCGACGGACGATCACCTCGCTCGGCAGTCGAGCTTTTTGCTAACCCGCTCTCAACAGATCGGCACAGCCATCGGCGTCGCCTATCCCGGCTTCCACGACTATTACGCCGAGGGAGGGCAGGGGGAGGTCGTCGGCTTCGAGATACCGCACAATGGCGGCCAGACCCTCCAGCAAACGCTCGCGCTCGCCACGACGCATGCCGCCCGCATGGAAATGCTGCAGCTTGCGACATGGAACGACTTCACCGAAGGCACGATGTTCGAGCCGACCGTCGAGCACGGTTTCGCCTACCTTCGGCAAGTGCAGCAATTCACTGGCGTGGCATACGGCGAGGCGGAGCTGGAGCTGGTCTACCGGCTGTTCCGCGCCCGCAAACAGCTTGCCGGCAACGCCGCGGCGAAGACGCTTCTCGACCAGGCATCGGCCCACTTAGCCGCCCTGCAGGTCGCCTCAGCCCAAGCCGTCCTCGAACAACTGCTGCCTGCCGGCGACTTCGACGGCGATGGCGACGCCGACGGCGCCGACCTGCTCAGGTGGCAGCGACAACTCGGCGCCGCCGGCCTGTACCCGCTGCAGCGCAATTCCGCCGACGCTAATGCCGACGGCGTCGTCGACGCCGCCGACCTGGCCCAGTGGCGGCAAAGCTTCACGGCGACGACCGCCGCCGCTGCATCGACTGCAGCGGCAACGCCGGCTTCATCATCCGCGGCCATCCCAGAGCCTTCGGCCGCCGCTCTGGTCGTCACGGCCTTGCTGGCGGGCGTGCGCCGCGCCCTGGCCGCCGACTGAACAATGCCTTCGCCGCGGCCTATGGCGGGACAGCGATTACTCAGCCAGCGAAACGGGCTAGCTGAACAGCGGCCGTTCGGCTGCCCTTACGGCGGCGGCGCCGCGCGACCGCAATTCCGCTCAACATTGCGCTGATGGCCGACGGCTCGGGCACGGCCACAGTGAAGTCGTCCAGATACGTAAACTCCGGCGTTTTCGCGTTCGCCTGGTCGTAGGTCACCGTGGTGATGACGGCCCGCGGGTGCAGCAGCGAATCGTCCGTCGCGATCGCCCCCAGAAACGCGCGGGCGTCGCTTCTGCCAAAGCGGTTGTCGAATTGCTGCAAGAGCGGCGGCAACGTCGTCGAACTGTACAAGGCCGTGGCGGCGTTGCTGACGAAATTGTCGATGTCGAGCGCATAGACGCCGACGGCGAACACGGGCCGCGCAAAGGTTACGACGACGGCGCTGCTGCCGTTTTCTCGCAGCGAGTGCGCGGCGGATTGCCAGGCGAAAGTCTCGAAGACGAAATGGCCCGGGGTGGTAAACGTTGCGGAGTTCGCGCCGCCGGCTAGATTAAACGTCGCGGGGGACGCCCACTGGGGACTGCCGGGCCCTGCCGGCGTCTCGTCGGGCTGCGACTCGAAGTCGAGCGTGATAGAAGAGAGCCCCAGGGCTGCCACGGCGTTCTGGTAGGCGACGGGGCTGGAATACAGCGTGATCACGTCGCCATATGCGTCCGACTGTGAAAGGACCGCAGCGAGCATGGGAAGCGCCCAAGCAAATTGTCGAAGCATTAGCGTCTCTAAGAAAAATGAGAGGTTGCGGTGCGCGGGGCGACGCAGCGGCTGATGCGGCGATGTGATCGCTAGTGTACACGCCTTTGGAAGATATGCGATCTCGGTATCCAGATTTGGTGCAAGACTATGCAGCCAGTTCAGCGCATCAGCAGCGCATCGCTTGACAGAACTTGTGACAGCGCCCAGGCAAGCCCATCACCCGGTAATCGCGCCACGATGGTCCGCACTTCTTGGCGGCGTCGATGGGCGGTTCGTCGCCGGTGGCTTGGCCGTTTCGGGATGCTGGGCATCGCTTTTGTCGTGGCGCTCGACGCGATCGGGGCGACGGCCGATCAGGCAGCAACCAGCGCCGCCGACCTTCGCCTCGAGCCGCGGAATGCGTCGGGGATCTACCACCGGGGCGAGCGGGTCGGTTGGACCGTCACGCGGCCTGCCGAGTCGACCGGGCCCGCCAGGTGGACCTACGTCATCCGCAAGAACAATTCGCAGGAGATCCAGCGGGGCGAGTTGGATCTCGCCGCGGGCGCGGCGGTGATTGAAACGACGCTTCACGAGCCAGGGATGCTGTTTCTAAAAATCACGCCGCAGCCTGCCGCTGGCCGCGAACATGCTTCGGCAATGAAGGCGGTTGCAGGCGCTGCGGTCGCCCCTACCGAGCTGCAGCCGTGCGAGCCGCGTCCGGACGATTTCGACGAGTTCTGGAGCGCGAAGATCGAGCAGCTCCAGCAGATTCCGCCCCACGCCCGTCTTACGCCGAAAGAGAGCGGCGACGCCCGCGTGGAATATGCGACGATACAAATGGATCACATCCAAGGCCGTCACGTGTATGGGCAACTTGCCAAGCCCAAGGGCCCGGGCAAACATCCGGCGCTGGTGATTCTGCAGTGGGCCGGCGGCCCCTATCCGTTGGACAAGTCATGGGTGCTGCCGCACGCGGCGCAAGGCTGGCTGACGCTCAACATCCAGCCGCACGACGTCTTGCCGGACGCGCCACAGGCTTATTACGACGCCTTGCCGCCGGACATAAAGAACTACCGCACGGCCGGCTGCGCCGACCGCGAGACGTGTTACTACCTGCCGATGTATTTGGCGGGCTACCGCGCGGTCGATTACATCGCCGGTCGTGCGGATTGGGACGGCAAGACGCTGGTCGTCATAGGCACGAGCATGGGCGGCCAGCAGGCCTTGTGCGTCGCCGGGCTCCATCGGCAGATCACGCATGTCATCGTCAATGTGCCGGCCGGTTGCGACCTGAACGCGGCGCAGCACTGCCGGCAGGCGGGCTATCCGAATTTTCCGGCGGACGACCCGCGGGCGATGTCCACGGCGCGTTACTTCGACGCGGTGAATTTCGCCTCGCGGATTCAAGCCCGGTCGCTCGTATCGATGGGCTTCGTCGACGCCGTCTGCCCGCCGGCCGGCATTTGGACGGCCTTCAACCAGATCCGCGGTCCCAAGGAAGCGGTCTCGTTGATTGATTCGCCGCACAACCACGAGGCGACTGAAGAGCAACAGCGTCCCTTCACGCAGCGCAGCGAGCAGTGGCTGCGAACGCTCGCCAAGGGCGGAGACCCGCTGGCTACGCCGCGGCCGGCGACATGCCTGCCCGTTCCGCGAGAGGACGAGAACTCGCAGGTCGCACACCGGCAGTTGCTTGCCAAGGCTCGCCAAGGCAAGATCGACTTGTACTTCGTGGGCGACTCGATCACCCGCCGCTGGGGCTGCACCGACCCGCAGTACGCGGACCTGATGGACAATTGGCGAGCTAACTTCCATGGATGGAACGCGGCGAACTTCGGCTGGGGGAGCGATCGCACCGAGCACATCCTGTGGCGCTTGGAAAACGGCGAGCTCGACGGCGTTCATCCAAAGGTCATCGTGGTGCTGGCCGGCACGAACAACCTGGGACCGCAGCACTGCGCGGAAGGGGCCGACGGCGCCGACGTCGCCGCGGGCGTACAGGCCATCGTGGAGGTTTGCCGGCTCAAGGCCCCGCGGGCGAAGATCATCGTGACGGGGCTGTTTCCGCGAAACGATTTGCCCGGCGCCGCGGCGGTGATCGAACGCATCAACGCGACGTTGACGGAACTGGCCGACGGCCATGCGGTGCACTACCTCAACGTCAATCGGGAGCTCAGCGATGATCGCGGGCAGTTCCGCCCAGAAATGACTACCGACGGCGTCCATCTAACCGTCGTCGGCTATCAGGCGTGGGCCGACGGGTTGCGCCCGCTGCTGGAAGCCTTCTTAGGACCGCGGGCCGCGGTGGACGAGGCGCCTCCGCCGACAGGCGATCCGAGCTTACGGCCCGCCGTCGTCCGGCCGGCGACGGAATAACCCCACGGCCGGCCCCGCGCTAGCGCAGTCCGGCGAGTTCCTGCAGCAGTCGCCAGTTCTCCAGCCGATCCTGCCGGGCCGCGAGCAAGGTAGGCGACGGATTGCCGTCGCCGTCGAAGTGCTTCATGAAGCGGCCCTCGCTGCGGCAGAAGTCGATGAAGTCGATCGTCTCGCCCGTTTTGGGGTTCTTGTACCAGTCCTCGCGGACGGCCGGGTTGCCCTGCAGCGACAGGCGCTCTTTCACCTTCTCGCCGCTGCGCGGATCGTAAATCAGCAGCGGAAAGGCGCGAGTGTCGACGGCCAACCGGGCCTGATTGCCGGCCATGTTGTCGGCCACGCCATGCTCCGGCTGGCAAGTGGTGTAACAGCAAACTAGCGCCGGCCCGTCGAACTCCAGCGCACCGAGCACCGCCTTATAGAAGTGGTTGACATGCGCCGCCGTGGTTTGGGCGACGAAGGTCCGCGGGTGCATCATCGCAATCTGGGCGATTTCCTTGCGCCGCTCCTGCTTGCCGGCGATGGCCTTGCCGTGAACGCTCATTTTCGTGTTTTGGCCGGTGTAGGTGCTGGTCGAGGCCTGGCCGCCGGTGTTCGAGTACACCTGCGTATCGAGGACGAACACCTTGATGTTCATCCCCGAGGCGAGCAGCCGAGACAGCGACTGGAAGCCGATGTCGAACATCGCGCCGTCGCCGCCGATGCACCAGAGCGGCTTGCCGGTCCAGCCGATCTGGTTCCAGCGGCTGCGAACGCCCATCGCATCCGCCGGGGCATTTTCGAACAGGGAATTGGTCCACGGCACGAGGTACGGGTTGTAAGGATACGTCGAGGTGTAAACCGTATTGCAGCCGGTGGCGGCGACGATGCCCCACTGGTCGCCGTACTTCGATCCGGTCGCCGCGCACAGCATCCGCAGCGCAGTCCCCTCGCCGCAGCCGGCGCAGGAACCGGCCCCGCCGACGTAGATGTGCGTCTGCTCCTTGAGCATCATGTCGATGAGCAAATTGTCGCTGATGTAGCGCTCGTCGCTGGGACCGAAGTTCTTGAAGTAGCGGTGGCTCTTGCGAATCGACTCCATTACCGGCTCGGTCTTGGGGATCATGCGCAGCGCGTCGTCGTCGCAGACGGTGACGCACTCGGCGCAGCCCTTGCACTTGCTGGGATCGATGATGATCGCGAACCGTCCGCCTTCCAGGCCCTTTTTCTTGGGCCCCTCGTAGTACTTGCGCGTCCGCGACCACTGCTGCTCGAACATCAGCCGGTCCGCCTCGGAGTCGATCGTTTGAAGCCGCGCTTCGAAATCCGATTCCGCAAGCACCTTGCCGAGTATCGCCGTGTCGGGGCACTCCGTTACGCAGTCCATGCACCCGGTGCAGTTCTCGCGGACGTATTGCGGTATTTCAGGGGCCACGTAGCTGAAGTCGCGAAGCGTCGCCGTGCCGGCCGGAATGAGCGATCGGGCCACCGGCAAGTCCGCCGGCAGCTCTTCTTCGCCGTAGCCTTCTTCGTAACCATGGATCACCCGGTCGTTGAAGTCGCGGACGTCGAGCACCGGCAGCGACACCGGGACGTACGGGCGGTCGACGGTCGTGCCGTAGCTGTTGTTGTTATAGGGGTCGCGAGGGCTGGCCTCGTTCATTGAACGGACTTGATCGACGGCGGACATGTTTCTCTCCGTGGGGAGCGTTCGTGGTCCTCGCTGGCCGCGGCGCGGGACGCGCCGAAGCGCTTCACGCCAGCGCGGCCTGCGGCAAGGCCGGCTCGGCGTGGATCATCTCTTGCGGAACCTCTTGCATTTCCAGGTAGCCCCGTTTCACGCACGTCAGGTTATCCTGCACGGCTTGCTCGCCGCGCTTACCGAAGTATTTTCGCAGCGCGGCCTCGACGCCTTCGTAAACCTGCTGGTCGCTCATGCCGCTGGTGCGAACGTAGGGCGTGAGCTTTAAAAACGCGCCCAGCAACACGATCCCCTGCATCCGCATTTCCAGGTCGGCGATCGACGTCACCTCG
>QEVI01000236.1 GCA_003576855.1 Planctomycetota bacterium | reverse complement strand
ATGTCCCACCCGTTCGTCGTGGCCTCGATCACCACCGCATCACCTTCTTTCAGGTCTCCCTCCAGGATCTCGGTGTTGATCCCGTCGGTAATGCCGGTCTTGACCTCGTGGGGCTTCAGCTCACCATTCTCCAGGGTATACAAGGTGCGGCTGCCATTTTTCTTCCCGGGTCGGCCAGATTTGCCGCCGGCAGGCGAGCGACTGGCGGCCGGACTTTTCTTGGCGCTGGTCCCGGCGGGCAGAATGTGAACAAAGTGAGCACCAAAGCGGTGCTCCGCTGGACAGTTGCCGCCTCGACCGGCCTGCCGGAGCCGGTGCGCCGCCGTTTCCTCGACCGATACGCCAACCGCGTGAACAGCAACGGGGACCTGGTGTTGGCTTGCGACGAGCACCGGGAGCAGCGTCGCAACGTCGCCGCTTGCCGGGAAAAGCTCCGCGGAATGATCCTCGCGGTGATTGCGCCGCCACGGCGGCGGATCAAGACCCGCCCGTCCCGATCAGCCGTCCAGCGCCGGCTGCAATCGAAGCAGCGGCAGGCGGAAAAAAAGAAATCCCGCCAAGACGGGCGCTTTTCGGGCGATTAGTGCGTCCGATGAGGTGGGCAAGGCGCCGCAAAGACCGGCCCCCAGGGCCAGGATTTGGTGCTATGGCGACCCGGCGAGAATTGGTACGATAGTTGTTCTCATCTGGTTTTTGCCTGGGGTTATGTGGCGCCGCCGTCAAGGCCCGCTGGCGTGCGGCGCGTGTCTTCGGCACGAGGTCGGAACGTTTTTCGAATGGAGGTCTTATCATGTCTACGTATGCTGCTGGAATTGACGCCCGTGCCATGGCTCAAGCCTCGTGCATGGAGCACCGGATACTCGATCACGTCAAGCAGGCGCTCCGCGTAACGCTCGATTGGAAGGCGCCGGCTATCGGCATGCCCCGCAAGATGGCGAGCGTGCAGTTCACGACCAAGTCGTTTGCACGGCATTTGCTGCGAATGATGGACCTCGAGGAGCAGGACGGCTACATGGCCGTCGTCCTGGAGGAAAAGCCGCATTTGGAACACCGTGTGCGGCAGCTCGAACGCCAGCACCGCAACTTCCGCAATACGCTGGGCGAATTGGCGCCCCACATAGAGGCGATGCAGGCGCTTCCAGAAGACGAATTTGAATTCATTTCCAGCCGCATTCTGGAACTGCTCGATCGCGTGGACCAGCATGATCTCGAGGAGGTTGAGCTGCTCCAGGAAACTCTGCTGTGCGACGTCGGCGGCGAGGGATGATCGCGGCGCCGTGATCTGGCTGGGCTTGCGGCGCCTCCCGCGTCGGCGCGCTCGAAAGCGTCTGGCCGTTGCTCGATGGCGCCATGGGCGCCCATGCTTGGTACCAGAACTCGCCGGGCGTTTCTGCCGGCGGCTCGCCGATACGGCCGGCCGCGTGGTACAATAAATGCACAACGGCTAGCCCTGGTTGGCGCGCAGTTATTTAGCTCGAGGGCCTCGACCTGTCATGGCTCGCACTCCCCGCGAATTAAACCTCGACCGCCTCTTGCGGGACTGGGCGTTTGAGCCCGGCCGGCCGGTGGTGCGCCGCGTGCAGGGAGACGACGGTCGCGAAGTGTTGCAGATGCGCGTGGACATGGGCCTCCTTCAGCTTGAGACCGCCGGACGTCCCGACGGCACGCGGCCGCACGGCTTTCCCACCTACTACGACTATCTCATCTCCGCGGCTTTCGACGAGGGGCCTGATTTCACCCTCGGCGACGACCGCCAGCAGGAAGTGGATCGCGAATTCTATCAGTATTACCATCGCCGCATTTGCTGGCTGGCGCTGAGCGAATACGCGCCGGCGGCCGCCGATGCGGAGCATTCGCTGCGGTTGATGGATTTCACCTCGGCCAACGCCGCCGATCGCGAATGGGCGCTCATGCACGAGCAGTACCGGCCGTTCGTCATGTTTCACCATGTGCAGGCCACCGCGCTGACCAAGCTCCAGGCGGACGAACCGGAAGGCGCCGTCCAGGTGATCGGCACGGGGCTCGACTCGCTCCATTCCCTGTTTTTGCAGCACGGGGCTGAGGAGCACTTCGACGACGACGTGTTTGTGGTGAAGTTGCGCGAAATGCAAGAGTCCATCAAGTCGCACTTCCACCTGGGGCCGTCGCTCGCCGAGCAACTGGCATATGCCGTGGCCACGGAGCAGTATGAGCTGGCCGCGAAGCTCCGCGACCGGCTGGCGAAGCGGCGTCGCGGCTAGTACTGCGTCGTAGGTTCTTCGGGTACGAGATTTAGCCCGCCCGCTTGCGGGCCGAGTCGGGCGATCCGGCCGAAGCCGCCACGTCGCGACCCGCATCTCAGCGAGGCTTGCACACCAAGGGACCTGTTCGGGGGGCCGGCCCCCACTATCTTTCCCGCGGGCGTTGACGTTTTTTCAACGTATTGGCAAAAGCACCCCGGCGGACGTGCCGCCCGGCGTCGCTAGCGCTGGCGTAAGTTATTAGCGCCTTCGCACTTCGGCGCTTGAAGCGCAGCGCCGTCAGCCATCGGTACGGATTTCGCTCCTTTGGCAAAAGTGCGTCCACGGAGGTCGCGGCGCCATGCTTGTCTTTCGTCAAAGGAGTGTCTCATGCTGGTTCTCACTCGGAAAGTTGGAGAGCAAATTCGCATTGGCGACGAGGTGATCATTACAGTAGTGCGCACCAAGGGTAAGGCCGTCCGGCTGGGAATCCAAGCGCCTGCTCATGTGCCGGTGCTCCGCGGCGAAATCGCCGCCGCCCTTGCCGCGGATCAAGAGCCTGCGGCGGCCGAAGAAAACCTAGCAGACGAAGAAGCTCATCATCCGCCGAGGCGCGACGCGCAGGGGGTCGCGTCTGGCGTATCGCCCCTACGAACGCTGACTAGGGGACTTCGGCTGCCGAGCGGCCCGGCGTCCTACGTGATGGTTGCGCCCGGCGTCTAGGCGCTGCGCGCCGCTGCGGCTATCGCAGCAACTCCGCGCGGCCGAATTCGGGCGGTTCCGCGGGCGATTGCGGAGCAACGACGATATCGGCGGGTGCCGGCGGCAGTCGCTCCAGAGCACCGGCGTACTCGACTCCGCCAGCGTGCGGAAAGCCGCGCAAGTCCGCAATGTGTTGCATGAGTATGCGGCGGACCTCGAGTACGCTCTGCGGGTGGCGGTGCACGTTCATGTGGTCGGCCGGCACGACGATCTGCGACGCCGCGGCGTCGAGCCGAGCGCTGGCCAGCGCGACCACGCCGTCGCCGTCTCCGGACAGCCACAGCGTTACCGTGTTGGCGAAGCCTTCGCGCGGCGCTTGTCCGACGATGTTGTGATACCGAACCCAAGGCCCGCTCGGAGCCTCCAGCAGCACCGGCAACAGCGGCGACTTCGGCGAGAGCGAGTCGATGCTATTGGTGACATGCAGCGGCGCGCCGGGCCGGAAGTAGCCGGGGTTGCGACTTACCAATTCGCCCCGCCCCTGAATGAGTTTGCTCGGGACGTCGATCAGTTTGCGGCCGAGCCATTTTGTGAAGTCGTTGGAGAACTCGCTCCCTCGATGCGGCGTGCCGATCGTGACCACTCGGCGGATCGAAGGGTTCGGCTCAAAGTAGAAAACTTCGGCCAAGTGGCGTCGGATCTCCGGATCTGCCTGCAGTTCTGCGAACGGCTTATCGGTCAACGTGTTCCAAAAGGCGTTGCCGCTATCGACGGTTTGCAGTTTCGCCACCAACCCGCCCATGCTATGGCCGACCAGCACCATCTGGTCGAGCGCCGGCGCCTGGCGATGCGGGTCGAGCGCCACACGCATGTGCGCCAGATCCTCGCGCATCTGGGCGGCGCTTACCCAGAAAGGCTGACCGGTGGCGTATAAATAAAACCAGAACTGGTAATGCTCGCGGATCGCCGGATCGCTGCGAAGATCGTTGAACATCTCCATCCAAGTCACCGGGCTCGACCACAGCCCGTGCACCATCACGACCGGGATTCTGTCGGCCCTGAACGGCTCGAGCATATAGAGCCCGCTGATCGGCTGGACCTTTTCCGGTTGCAGCAGGCCGAGCGTCGACAGATCGCGCTCCGTCAGCGCGGATTGGCTGAGATTGTGCGCCAGCGGCGTGCTGAGGTCGGTTTCCAGCGACGCCCGGATGCCCTCGGCTACGACATGCGTCGTCTCCAGCGGATCATACAGCTCCAGCACCGTGCGCAAGACTGGCCGGCTGCCGGACGCCGCCGTAGCCGCAGCGGGCGACGTTGGGTCAGGCGTCGTCGCACAGTCCGACTCGCGGGCCGACCCCGCTTCGATTCGTAGAAACGCGCTGACCGCAAACGACAAGTTGGGCGGGTAAAACTCCTCGGCCGGTTCGGGGTCCGAGTGGTGCTTGCGGATGGCGATCAGCGGCACGCCCAGACCGAAGTTGTGGTAATGATTCGTCAGGCCGTGGACTTCGTAGTCGGAGACGAACTCGATGCTGTCGAAGTCGGCGTCATGCCAGCCCTTGCTCTTGAGTTGTACGTCGAGCTGGCACTCGTGATTGGCGGTCTTGATCAATCGCCTCGTGCCCGGACGCAAGGCGCCCTGGCGCTGTACGATTCGCAACGTCCCTTCGAGCGCGGCGTTGTACAGGTCGCACGCCCGGCGGAATTGAGGATCGTACTGGTTGCTGGGCGTGGGATACGAATCGTCGAAGAGGTACTCATAGGCGTACAGCACCGACGAGCCGTACAGCTCGAGCGCCTCCTCGTGCTTCTTGCCGGCTTCGGCTCGCTTGGCGCCCACATAGGCGATTTCCGAGAGCGCGTACAGGTTCTCCCGGTCCGGTTCGCGCCGGTTGATTTCGTTGAGCGCCGCCAGCAGCGCGGCGCGATCCGACTGCTGTCGGTCGAGGTCGTACCGGCGGAGAAGCTGCGTCGTTCGCGGCGTCGGCTTAGGCCCTTGCCGCGTGAGCAGGCCCAGCGTCTCGGTAAGCGGATTGCGGGGCGTCGAGCGGAGTGCTACCCACTTACTGCCAGTCGTGGCGCATCCGGCCGCCAGCGCCGTGATAAGCAGCAGCGGCGCGACGACAAGCGCAGGCCGGCCGCACCGTCGGCGTCCGCTGGCGAAACAAGGGGAGCCAGTCTCTGGCGCCATGGAGCGTCGCCGGCGATGACCATCAAGCGACGCTGATTCGACCAGGGGCGCCCCCTGCCGCAGCGTCGCCCCCCGGGACGGGGGCGGCAAAGAGTAGAAAACGCCCTGTCAGGGCGTCAAGTTCGGAGCGATATGCCGCCAGGCGACCTGGCGCCCGGGGAGCTGGTCCCTCGACAGCAGGCGCCGCCGCGCAAAAAGAAAGCCGTCCGGGTCAGGCCAGGACGGCATTTCCTTGAACGCTATTTCCAAAAGTCATAAATCCCGCTTCCGCTGTGGGAGCGCTCCGATGAGGGCCGGCGGCCAGGTACGCTTAACCTACCTAACCTACCGCATGCGATACGGGAACGCTGGCCGCAGGGGGCGCCGCAGGAACGATTCCCGGCTCCTCGGCGACGGTTGGATACTCCAGCGTGGTCTCCCGCAGTTCACCGCGCAAAATGCGGACGTTTCGCGGTGCATCGACCGCTAGCGTCACCCGGTTCCCCGCCACGCGTCTCACCTCGATCGTGATATCAGCGCCCACATGAATCTTCTCGCCAATCTTGCGGCTGAGTACTAGCATCCTTACTTACTTCCTCCTTAATCACACGGAAACGAACTGAGCGGCCTTCCTGCGAGGGGACTGCCATAATTGCCGCATCGAAGCGACGCCGTTGCGTATTAGCAACCGTCATGCCAACAGTACGCATCTGGGGCGGGATGGTTCGCGGTCGGCGACAATCCCCGGGTTTTTTGGCTTTTTTCGCGATTTTGGCTAAAGCCGACAAACATCCGTGCTGGCTGCTTGACAGCCAGAATGGTCGCAAAACGAGATTCTATTCTATTGGTGAGACGCAATTCGCACGCCAGCGAGCGGCGCGCTGGTCGGAAACGCACACCGCGACGCCAGGCTTGACCCCCGGTGCGGCCTGGCTATACTCCGCCGCCCCGTACTCAGAGCCGACGGACCGACGAACCGCGACGGAGGCCGCATTGGGCCCCATGTACCAGTCTTCAAGGTCCGATTTGTCGCGCCGGCGGTTACTGAGCTTTGCCGGCGCTGCTGCGACAGCTTGGCTGGCGAAGCCCGCCGCAGCCCGCGGGGAAGCGGGGTCGAAATGGGTCGATCGCGGAGTTTACGGGCCTTTTCATTGCCTGGCGGAATTCCCGCTGGCGCCGTGGGCCGCCACGTTTGAGGAGCTAGCGCGGCTGCAACTCCAACTGCAGCGGACGCTTGGACTGCCCCCGGACGCACCTCCCACGGACGTATACCTCCTGGCGGATGAAAAAAACCACCAGCGATGTCTTGAATCGCGCTATCCCGGTCTCCCCTATCGGCGGGCCCTCTATGTGAAGCATAGCGGACGGGGCGCCGTATACGCCTATTGCCATGAGCAATTGGCCGTCGATCTCCGCCATGAGTGCACGCATGCCTTGCTGCACGGCGCCGCGGATACGCCGCCGCTGTGGCTCGACGAGGGCATCGCCGAGTACTTCGAAATGCCCGAAGCCGAGCGGCCGTCCGGTCATCCGCACCTGGCGGCCCTGCGCTGGCATTTGAGATTAGGCGTACATCGATCCCTCAAATCGCTTGAAAGCGTGACGGATTTAGCCAATATGGGCAGTATCGAATACCGCTTTGCCTGGGCGTGGGTTCACTTCATGCTGCACGGGCCGCGCGCGGCGCACCGCTCGCTGGTCGAGTACTTGGCCAGCCTCCGCGGCGTTGGGAAGCCCTTTGAGCTGTCGCGCCGCTTGCACGCTGCGGCGCCGAATCTCGACGAGTGCATGGTACGGCATTTCACCAACTGGAAGCGAGCCTGACGCAACCCCAGCCGAGCGTTCACCGCAGCCGCCGCTCGTTGGTCGCAAGGACAACCTTCCCCGCCCCCGTATTGAGCCCCGAGGCCTCCGAGGAACGAGTCGCGATGTTGTATTTGGTAACCGGCGGCGCTGGGTTCATCGGATCGCACATTGCCACGGCGCTCGTCGACCGGGGCGACTCGGTCCGCGTGCTCGATAATCTGAGCACCGGCTCGCCGGCGAACCTGGCGCATGTCGCTGGCCGCGTCGAACTGATCGAAGGCGACATCCTGGATCGCGACAAGCTTGAACGCGCCATGACGGGCGTTGACGTAGTATTTCACCAGGCGGCGATGGCCTCGGTCCCGCGCAGCCTGGCCGAGCCGCTGGCGTCGCACGCCGCCTGCGCCACGGGGACGCTGCAAGTGCTGGACGCCGCGCGACGCGCCGGCGTCCGCCGCGTCGTGTACGCCGGCTCCAGCAGCGCCTACGGCAATCAACCGTCGATCGCCAAACGCGAGACCGACTTGCCGGCGCCTTTGTCGCCCTACGCCGCCGCCAAACTCGCCGGCGAAGCCTACTGCAACGCCTTCATGGAGTCCTTTGGCCTGGAAACCGTAGTCATTCGCTATTTCAACGTCTTCGGGCCGCGTCAGGATCCCGACGGCGAGTACTCCGCCGTGATCCCGAAGTTCGTCGTCGCCATGCTCGGGGGGCGGCGGCCGACGGTGTTCGGCGACGGACTGCAGTCGCGAGACTTTACCTACGTCGACAACGTCGTGCGCGGCAACCTCGCTGCGGCCGAGCGGCCCCAGGCGGCTGGTCGGACGTTCAACGTCGCCTGCGGGCGGCAATACAGCTTGCTGGAACTTGTGGACGGCATTAACCGAGTCTTGGGCACGAAGCTGGACCCGGTGTTCGCCCCGCCCCGGCCAGGCGACGATCGACTATTATCGATCGCTGGCTTGAAGACCGCGGCCAACCGCCCTTGGGCGCTGGGCGAGCGTCCGCGGGCTAATTGCATTTCACTAAGGCCGGCTACCTCCACGTCCCGATCCGTTCGAACAAGAAGTCGACGGCCTCGGCGTCAATCGTGTCGTTGCCCAGGGTCGTAATAGCAGCGGCGTACTCGAAACCCCGAGCTTCGTTGCGGAGCTGCGAATTGGCCAGGGCCACGCCCCAGCTTCGGACTTCGACCACGTCGTCATAGGCGGTGTCATAGAACACCGCGCGATCGTATCCGCCGCTCGCCAGGCCCGTCGCTTGGCGGAAGTTGTACGCCTGTGAAGTCGAGATGCTCGTCTTCATCTGGGCGCGGTCGGCGTACGTTCGGAAGACGTCGTGTCCCGCCGAGTCGTTGAGTACCGCCCGGTCGTCGCCCGCGGACGAGACTGCCTCATACAGGTCGAATCCGTTGGCATGTAATGCGTAACCGGGTCCGAGCATTTCGGCCCGATCCGGCCAGCTCCGGTACGCGTCGTCGCCGCTGGAGTCGTACAATGTCGCGCGATCGATGCCGGACGTGGCGAACGCCCACGCCAGGTCGAAGCCTTCGGCGGTCGACGTATGCCCGCCGGTGCTCATCGCGGCTCGTCCTGGGCGAGCCGTGTACAAGTCGTCGCCGGCTGAGTCGTAAAGGTAGGCGCGGTCATAGCCGCCGCTGGCAATGGCGCGGTAATCATCGAATCCGTGCGCGCGATTGGCGAATCCCGTGCCGCGGAGCGATGCGCGGTCGGCCCACGAGCGGTATTCGTCATGGCCTGCCGAGTCGTGCATAACGGCGCGGTCGAAACCGCCGCCGCCGTGAACGTCGATCGATGCAAATCCATCGACGATCGCGTCGCAGGTGGCGCCGACCAGCGTCGCCGAACCCACGCGCAGCGTGGCCAGGTCATCGCCGGCCGATCCGTGAAGCGTAATCGCGTTGTTTCCGCCGCCGCCATGAATGACCCACCGCGATGCTTCGTGAGCAGGCAGTGCATAGGTGATTCCATTGATGGCGACTTCATGCGTCGTAGCGCCGCCGGCGAACATGAACGAGTCGTCGCCGTCCGTGCCCCACAGCGTCACGGTCGATTCGGACTGGCTCAAAACGTTTGCCAGCGTAAAGTTCACGCTCCCGCCGCGAGACGCGGCCTTCACGAAGAACTGCTGGCCGGCCGCGGCGCTAACGTCGACTCGTACGACGCCGCCCGCGGACGTCGAGGCTCCCACGAGCCGGCCGCCGTCGTCATACACTTCCAGCGCGAGGACTGCGGCGTCCGCGGCGGTCCATCCTTGTATGGTTAGCAGGCCGTCGCGGCTGGCGGCCAGCCGATGCCATCGCTCGCCGTTAACGGCGACGTCGTCGATTTCATTCCAGGCGACGCTTCCCCAATCGTCGTACGTGAACGCCGGTTGCAGGGTCGCTTCGAAGGCGTAATTCCCGGCGCCGCCGATCGAGGCGAGCTGAACCACATACGATTGGCCAGCCGTCACGGCGAACGACAAACCGCTGCCCTGGCCGGCGGCAATGGCGTCGCCTGCCGTGTCGTACGCCTGCCACGTCGGCGCCAGATGGCCGCTCACCGTCGTCGCTTGCAGCGTCACGACGCCGCTCGACTTCGCCGTGAAGCGGAAATAGTCGGCGTCGCCGGGCGTGCCAATGGCGCCGCTGACGCTGAGCGCGCCGGCAAGCGTTCCCAAATCTTCCGCCGATTCAAGCGACGAACCATAATCGTCCGCCGGCATGAGGGCGTCGATCGCGGCCTGCAGATTCAGCCGCTTGAAGGACAGGTTCGTGAAACTGTCGAAAACCGTGTCGGCGGTCGCGAGCATATGGTCGTAAATCGCGTCTTGCGTAACGCCGGTGTTTCCGACCAGTTCCATCGCCTCGCGAATCAGCACGCTCGCCGCCGCGACGTACGGCGCCGCCATGCTGGTGCCCGACATGCTGGCGAAGTCGTCCCCCAGGCCGTCGCGGTCGCCCTTGTAGTCCGGAACCGTGCTGGTGATGCCGCGTCCCGGCGCCGCAATCGCCCGGTCGAGCCGCTGACTGAAGCTGCTCAGTTGGCCGCCGTCGTCGGTCGCCATCACCGGTACGACGTACTGGCTGGCGGCCGGATAGCTCAGTCCTGGTTGTTTGTAGCTGGCGAAGCTATTGCCCGCCGACACTGCGATAAAGACGCCCGCGGACTCCAGTTGAGCGAATTCATCTTCCAAGCTGGCCCACTTGGGCGCCGTGGCGGAGTTCCAGGAACTGACGCCCAGCGAAAGGTTGACGGCCGTAATCGGATGGGTCAGCGAATTGCGGTTCTCGTAAACCCAGCGCAGGGCTTTTTCGACCCAGCTAAAATAGCCCTGCCCTGCGTCGTTGAACACCCGCAGGGAGACCAGGTCGACGCCCGGGGCCACGCCGCGGTGGACGGCGGAGTCGTTGCCGATAATGCCCGCGACATGCGTGCCATGGCCGCCAGACGCGCCGTCATCGTAAGGATCGGCGTCGTTTTCGCTGAAATCCCAGCCAGCGACCACGCGATAATCGGCCCCGAACCCTCCGCCGAGGTCGAGGTGATCATAGGCAATGCCGCTGTCGATGACAGCCACGGTCTGACCCCGGCCGATCAAGCCATAATTGGTGCGAACGTACTGCCACCCGGTCTGGCGGTGCGCCTCGGCGAGCGCTTGCTCCACCTGTTTGAACGGGCCGTCAAGCGAGGCGCCCGCGGCGGGATCAATCCAGAAGTCTGGTTGCGAGTCGGCGTCAAGTAGCGTCGCCGCCGCCAGCGCAGCCGGCGCCGCATCAGAGCTGGCATCGGCCGTCTCGCCGAGGAGCATGTCGGCGGCGTAGGTCGCCATCATACGCCGGTCTTCCAGCGATTCCATTCCGCCGGACAGCGTGCGCCGCTTTCCGTGCATTCGTGCCATGTTCCCCCCTGTTGCGCCCTCGATGCCCACGAGCGCCGCTGCGTTGCCGCTCGGCGGCAGGCGTCAGCGTTTGGGCGGCTGCCAATCGATCAGACAATGTGATTAGTGAGTTGACGCGGCCGCAGTGGGGGAGCCGGCCGGCCGTGATGAGTTGCATGCCGCAGCAGTCCGGCGGCGGGGTCCGCCGCACGACTCGCGGGCTGTGCAACCCTAGGTTAGAGATTCCCGGCCAGGGAGCCGCTCCCTCAACTTCTGTCGCGCGGGCGCATGGCGCGCGATGGGCCGGCAGCGTTTACTCACCGTCGCGGTGACGAACTTCCACGATCGTCCGCCGCGCGCTGCCTGCCGGCTACGTCCTGTTGCCGGGATGCAACCAATATACGGATTATGCGGCGACGGGCGGAGCGGTGGGGCAAAGAATTCAGGCACGCCGCCGGCGGTTTTTTGCTGAAGCGCAGCCGAGGCTGGCGTGCTAGCTCCCGCACGTTTTGCCTGATCGGCAGAGTTTGCCAGGAAAGCCCCTGGTCGATGGCAGGTGCTGGGCTCGCCGACGTATGCGCACTACCTGCGCGTCCAATCACGTAATTGCAGCGGCGGCGAGCACGTCCATGTCGCGCCCGCCGGAGTTGGCAGTCGCCGTCAGTTTGCTAGCGGCGCCTGGCTGCGGCGCTGCTCGGTAGCCGCGACGCAGGCGGCGAGCGTCAGGTCGCCGGTAACGTTCAGCGTGGTGCGGCACATGTCGAGAATCCTATCGACGCCCAAGATGATCGCGACGCCGCGTTCAGGCACGCCGACCGATTGCAGCACGACGACGATGAGTGGGATCGAGCCGCCCGGAATGCCCGCGGTGCCGACGCCCGCCAAGACCGACATCAACACTACCGTAAGCTGTTGGGCCAAGGTCAACTGCACGCCGAATACTTGAGCCAGAAACAGCACAACCACGCCCTCATACAGCGCAGTGCCGTTTTGATTGGCCGTCGATCCGACGGTCAGCACAAAGCGCGAGATTTCCGGCGGGATTCGTAGTTTCTCCTGCGCGACGCGCAGCGCCGTCGGCAACGTGGCATTGGAACTCGACGTGCCGAACGCCGTGAAAATCGCGTCCTGAGCCTGCCGAAAGAAGGCCCGCGGACTGCGGCGAGCCAGCAATTTGAGCGCTAGGGAGTAAACGACGAACATCTGCAGCCCCAGGCCCAACAGCACCGTGAGCACGAACCACAACAGCGTCAGCAGGATCTCCGCGCCCGTCCGGGCCGTAATCGAAAACATCAATAGCGCTACGCCATAAGGCGCCAGCCGCATGGCGAAGCCGATGACGGCCATCGTCACGTCGAAGATCGCTTCCAGCACCGTTGTGAGCGCCGCCCGCTTGGAGGGATCGATCGTTGACAAGGCGGCGCCAAAAATCAGCGCGAAGAACATGACGGCCAGCATGCCGTTGCCCGGAGAACTGCCGTCCAAGGCGCCGGCCGCTTCCCGCAGCGGGTTCTCCGGAAGCAAGTCCAACAGCACTTGCTCAAGGGGCTTGGCCGCCCTGGCGCTGTGGATGCTCGACTCGGCGGCCGTTGCATAGGCCGAGCGGAGCTTTTCCTGCTGCTCTTGAGAGAGGCCCTTCCCGGGTTCGATCCAATTGACCAGCAGCAGCCCGATCGCCACAGAGCACCCCGAAAGAATCACCGTATAGAGGATGGAAACGCCGCCCACGCGCCCGAGCCGCGAAAGATCGCCCAGGCCCAGCACGCCCAGCACCAGCGCCGAAAACACCAGCGGGACGACGACCATCAGCACTAACCGCAGAAAGACGCGGCCGAGCGGCTCGGCGACCCGGGTCGCCCAGAACTCCAAGTCGTCGTGTACGCCGTTGGCGTTGGCGTCGACCACGGCGCGTGCTGCGGAGTCGGCCGGCACGCGAAGCACGAGGTTCGCCGTTACGCCCAGCGCCGCGCCTACCAATAGCCCGATGAGGATGCGGGTGTGCAGCGCCATGCTGCGCCCCGCTCGTCCGTTGGCAGGATGTGCGGCCTGTACGTGGTCTTCCATAGGTGCGGCTGGCAAGCGACGAGGCGTGAATTCGCTCGCCAAGGTACCGCACCGAGCCGCACTTTTCCAGGCAAGAGCCGCGATCGGCGGCGGCGACGTCGTCTTACACGGACGTCCCGCGGATGGGTTCGAGTTGGGCGAGACTTATACGACAATGGCAACGCGGGGCGGAAGAAGTTACACTACCGTTTCGCCTCTTCGCCGTTCTTATTCTTCTTGTTCAGGGGAATTCGCTGTGTAACGGCGCCCTTTTTGTCAGTTGTCTGCGGCTGGGTCGCTGCTTGCGGCGTTTGCCGGCTGCGCCCCTGACGCGACGCCGCCCGACGCGGCAACCGCTTCCGGAACTGCTTCGTCCGCGGGGCAGCGCCGCACGATCGTCATGATTCCCAAAGCGACCCAGTCGATGTTCTGGAACATCGTTCATCGAGGCGCCACGCAGGCCGCCGAGGAGTTGTCGATCAATCTCGTCTGGAAGGGCCCTACCAGCGAAGGGGATCGGGCGGCTCAGAAGCAACTGGTCCAGCAGTTCACCAATCAAGGCGTTGACGGCATCCTGCTGGCGCCGCTCGATAGCCGCGCCCTGGCCGCGGAGGCGACCACCGCGATGGCCAAGGGAATTCCGGTAATCATCTTCGACTCGGGCATCGAAGGCGAGGTAGGCAAGGACTACCTCAGCTTCGTGGCGACCGACAACTCCGCGGCTGGCCGCCTCGGAGGCAAGCACCTGGCCAGTCTTCTCGGCGAGGGAGGCAAGGCCGTGCTGCTGCGCCACATGGAGGGGCACGAGAGCACCACAAAACGCGAAGAAGGCGCGCTCGAGGAGTTGAAGTCCGCCGGCGTCGAAATTCTCGTCGACAATCGTTACGCCGGCGCCTCGGCCGGCGATGCGCAGACCACGGCGATGAATATGATCGACGTACTTCGCGAGGCCGGCGGGATCTTCGCCCCCAATCAGACCTCCTCCGAGGGGCTGGTTCTGGCCCTCCGGCAAACCAATCTCGCGGGCAAGGTGAAGGTGGTCGGGTTCGACTCCTCGCCGCTGTTGGTCGATGCACTGCGCAACGGCGAGATCGACGCGCTGGTGGTGCAAGATCCCGTGAAGATGGGCTATCTCAGCGTCAAGCTCATGGCGGACCATCTCGACGGCAAAACCATCGAGTCGCAGGTGAATACCGCGGTCCACCTCGTGACCCGCGACGCCATGGATCGCCCCGAAATCAAGCCGCTGCTCGAGTGATCGCGGCGGGGCCGACTCTTTTTTCGATTACCGCTTTATCGTGCTACTACGGCACCTCGATCGATTCCCATGGCTAGTGCCGGCGTTCCACGGCTTGTAATGCGCGGCGTAAGCAAGCGTTTCGGCGCCACGCAGGCGCTGGCCGGCGTCGATCTCGCCGTGCACGGCGGCGAGGTCCATGCCTTGGTAGGCGAGAACGGCGCGGGCAAGAGCACGTTGATGAAGATCCTCAGCGGCGCCGTTCCGCCCGACGAAGGCGATATGCTGCTCGACGGCGAGCCCTACCGGCCCCAGTCGCCCAGCGACGGTCGCGCCGCGGGCGTCGCCATGATCTACCAGGAACTGTCGTTGGCGCCGGACCTGTCCGTAGCGGAGAACATCCTGCTCGGCGTCGAGCCCAAGCGAGGCCCCCTAGTGCGCTGGCGCCAACTACGGCGCGACGCCAGCGCAGCGCTCGCCCAGATCGGCCGCAGCGAGATTCCACTGGATGTTCCCGCGCGCCGTCTTTCCATTGCCGAGCAACAGCTCGTCGAAATCGCCCGCAGCGTCGCCATCGGCTGTCGCGTGCTGGTGCTCGACGAACCGACCAGCACGCTGCCGCAGGGCGATGTTCAGCAGCTTTTTCGCCTGATTCGTCGCCTGAAAGCCCGCGGCCTGGCGATCGTCTACATCTCCCACTTTTTAGAGGAGATCAAGGAAATCTGCGATCGCTTTACCGTGCTGCGCGACGGCAAGCCGTCC
>QEVI01000235.1 GCA_003576855.1 Planctomycetota bacterium | reverse complement strand
AAGCTGGTCACGATCGTCGATCCCGAGACGAAAGAACCTTACAGCGAAGAAAGCCTCCTGGACGGCAACGGCCAACTGCTCGACGCCGGCCAGGACCCGAAGACGATCGAATTCCGCGTTCGCCAGGAAGGCCCGCTCGGCGTGCCGTTTCTCGGATAGCAAAGGATGAAGGATTGAGGATCGAGGGAACGCGAATCTGTTTGCCTTTCCCTCAATCCTCGATCCTCGATCCTCGATCCTCAATCCTGACCGGAGGTCATCATGGGCCAACTCGAAGGCAGCATCGTCCTGCAAGGCGACATGAATGCCGCCACGCTCACGGCGCGGGGCGGCAAACATGGCGAGGATAAGTTCGACGCCAACGGCCGGCGGAAGGCCGATTCGGTCGTTCATGAACAGGTTCTCCGCTACGAGCAACCATCGGGAACGTCCGTCTCCGCCGAGTCGCGCGTGATTGGATCATTGTTCGCCGATGCGACGGCCGTCGAAGTGGCGATCGTCTGCGAAACCAAGCCCGACGGTTCGGGCGGCGATCCCCGCAAGTTCACCGTCGATGTGCTCAAGGGCAACCAATCGAGCGCCTTCGCATCGATCTTGCCCAGCGCGACGCCCATCACCGTCGACAGCACGATCGCCAATCGGCAGGTGCAATTCGTCACGCCCACGACAACGACCGGCGCTCGGGGCGATCAAATCAAAATCACGGTCGCCGTGTCCGGAACGACGGGCGCGCAGGGCCAAGGTCTCTCCGTGAGCGTCAAATACCGCGAGAACCCGGCGTAGGTCACACCATGATTACGATTATCGAACGGGACACCACGAACGCCGTCGACGCCTTTCGCGTTGCCGTCGGCACCACGGCGGCGGCGATCACGAGCGCCCCCTATGCCTGCAAACGCGGCGTGGGCGTGAAGGCCTCGCCGTCGAACGCTGGCGTGATCTACGTCGGCCCATCGGACGTCACCGCCGGTTCGACGCTCGCAACCGACGGCTGGCCGCTCGCCGCGGGCGAAGAACTGTTCCTGCCGCTCGACGATCCGCGGGCCGTGTACGCCATCGCATCGGTGGCGAACCAACAGTTGCACGTCGTCCTGGTCTAAATCGAGGTCGCTGTGCTTGCCCTGAGTCCCAGCCGATTCCGCTTTTTCGGCCGCCGCCGGGCGCGGCCGGTCACGCCGCTGCCGTACCGCATCACTGGTCTTGCTGCCGATTACGATGCGGCGGTCGGCGTCACGACAACGCCCTCGAAGGTTTCGGCGTGGACCGACGCCACGGGCAACGGCAACAACCTGGCCCAGGCCACCGACGCCAATCGACCGTCGTATGTCGCGGCGAGCGAGCATTTTCGGGGCTGGCCGGCGATCCGGTTCGTCAAAGCGGCGACGACGTACCTGTTCGGCTCAACCCTGCCGATCTGCACTGCGCTCTCGGGCAGCGACAGGCCGTTCACCGTCTTCGCCGTCGTCCGCCGGGCGACGAAGATCAGCGCCGACGAGTATTTGTGGACGCTCGGTAATAGCGCCCAGGCCGGGCAGGCGTACATTTCCGGCGGCTACCGCTACCAGAACAGCAATAGCCAGCGGGTCAACAGCGACGTCCGCGACGACGCCGGCACCGCCGCGTCGGTTTCGACCGGCACGAACGAGATCACCGATTTCGCCCCGCAGGTGCTGTGCTGGAGTTTTTCGGGAACGCTGGCGTCGATTCATGTCGTCGGCGCTTCGCAGAACCTGCGCTACGACGCCGTGCCCAACACGAACGGCACGGGCAGCGACTATTCCGCCCAGGGAGCGATCACGTTCAACCGATTTTCGCTCGGAGCCCAGCTGCGCAGTTCGGCCTCACGGCCCAGCGAAATCGACGTCGCCCGCGTACTCGTCTACGACCGCGAATTGACCGCCGACGAGCGGTCGTTGGTCAGCGATTATCTGGCCGGCCGCTACATCCGCAGCGAAATCGAATCGCCGGCCGATCTTCCGGGCCTTGCCAATTGGTGGGACGCGGCGCAGCTGACGGCGGCAGTCGGCGCGAAGCACAACACGTTGTCGGACAGCGTGGGCGGAAAGCACTTCGTCGCGCCCTCCGGAGCGGGCGACGATTTTGACGCCGCGTGGCCAACGGTGCGTCTCGATGCGAGCGGCAAGCGCTATCTCCAATTCGCGGGCGACGACGCGATGTTCGCCGGCGTGGCGAGCGATTGGGCCAAGCTGCACAACGCGGCCGACAAAACCATCGCGGTGGTCTATCGTGTTCCAGAGAACGCCAACGCGTTCACGCCGATTCTCGACACCGTCGAAGGCGACACGGCGGCGAACGCCGGCCTCGGGCTATACCACGACGCCGCCAGCGACGCCCAGCGCATTCAGTGGCGCATCGGCGCGGCGTCCGCCACGCCCGTGCTCAGCCACGACTCACGTAACTACGGATCGCGCCCTGGCCAGTGGCACGTGGCGCTACTCGCCTACGAAGGCACCGTCCCATCGAGCGAAGAAAACTTCCATTTGTGGCTCGACAACGAGCGGTATGCCGGCACGGACCAGGGCACGCCGCCGTCGGCCGGTAATCCGCCCGGCAACCTGGCGCTCGGGGCGCTCGCCGATGCGAGCGCCTACGGCGTGGTCGATATCGGCGAACTGATCGTATACGACCGCAAGCTGGGCGAGCCGGGCGAGGCCCGGCTTCTTTGCGAGCATCTGGCGGCGAAGTGGAATACGGCGCACGTCGCGCTTGCGGCAGGGAACGGCCTAGCCAACACGCTCAACGACGCCACGACGCATCGCGGGTTTCCGGGACTGCTGCGAACGCCCGGCGGCGTGTGGCTTTGCACGTATCGTCGCGCCCCGAACCACGGCAGTTCGGCCGGCGAATGCGTGTTGGTCACCAGCAGCGACGCGATTCGCTGGAGCGCCGAGCGGGTCATTTTCAGCGAAACGGCCAACTACGACTGGCGCGGGACCAACTTCCTCGGTCGGATCAGCACCGGTCGGACCTTCATCGGGATGAAGCTGTCGCAGCCGGACAGCACGCTGTTGCCGTACACGGCGGGCGTGCTTTACAGCGACGATGGCGGAGGAACCTGGCAGGGACCCGTGTTCCTCTCCAAAGTCACCGACGCCTGGCACCAAAGCATCTTTAGCGGCGGCCTGCAGTACGACGAAGGTGTCAACTCGATCGTCGAGTTGGGCGACGGCACGTTGCTCGCCCACTTCATGGCGCTCGTGAACGGCGCCGTTTTTCCGCATATCGTCCAATGCAAATCGTTCGACGGCGGAAACACGTGGACCGAGCCGGTGCCGATCTACTACGGCCGCCAGCCGGGCTTGGGCGACTTTCCGGTGGACGAACGGATTCAGGAACCGATCGTCGTTCGCTTTGCCGACGGCGAATTGTTGATGGCGATTCGCGCCGACACGCCCAACGAGCGGATCTACTTCGTCCGCGATGTGACCGGCACGGGCGACAATTGGTCGCCGGCGCAGCCGACGGTGAACGATCGCATCGATGGCTGGGGCAACCCGCGAATGATCGTCGGCGAAAACGAGCGGGTGTGGCTCTTCTACCGCTCGACGAGCGAGTTGCCGGTCTACAGCTACAGCGACGACCGCGGCGACACGTGGAGCCCGCCGCAGCCGATCACGAACCTCTCGACCGGCGGGACGACGACGATTGCTCCCTACCCCGGCATGAGCTACGCCTACGCTGCTCGCGATGAGGACGGGAACGTCTTCGTGGCGTTTGGCTTGGAGGCCAGTTCGGACAGCGACATCTTCGTGCGCCGCTGGGGTCGATGATGGCCGACGCCTACGTCCTTTCCGAGTCGGACGTTCGCACGCTGCGGCGAATGGCCCAGCGCGACCGCGGCGATCCGGTCAACCATCGGCCGCCCGTCCAAGGCCCATCGCATCCCGGCCGGTTGCCGGTCGTGCGGATGGGCACAGCCTACGGCACGCTGCCCGCGGCGCAATACGACGGCAGCGACGCGCTCATTGCGCCGGGCAAAGGCGAGTGCAAACTGCACCGCCTCAGGGCCGATGGCAGCGGCGTGTTCGACGAGGACAATCTACCGACCGTCGCCTACAACCTCGCGCCGTTCGAGATCGCGCATGGCGAAGGACTCTGCCTGCTCCGCGACCAGACGCTCGAAGGCGACGATGAATATGTTTCTGCGCCGGGCTATCTCGCCCTCCGCTGGAGAACGAACGAGAGCGAACCGCCCGTCGAGCGGTTGCTCTACATGTGCGGCTCGTATGTCCAAACGGTGGCCAACGACGCCAACTGGCATCAGATTCCGCTGCAGTCGGTCTACAACTACGACACGAGCACCTACGGCATCGATGCCGCACAGTATGCGATCGAACTCAAGCGCGACGGCGTTTACGAGATCTTCCACTCCTGGCACCTGGGATTGTCCACGGCCGCTGGCACCGGCGTCGCAAAAGTCCAGGGCGCGATGCGGGCCGGCGCGGTGGCGCCGCCGACCACGAACGTCCCTTGCAGCGACGTGATCTTGTCTCTCGCGTTGAATGAACTTGGTCATCACGATGAAGCCGACGCCTCGTGCATGTTCTGGGTTCGCCGAACGGCCACGTCCGCGCACTGGCTCGACTTCGTCTACAAGCGGCTCGAATACGTGAACTATCCGGAAATCCAGGTCACGTCGCTGCGGATTCGCTACCTGGGTGATCTCCCTCTGGCGACGATTCAGACGTTTGACGTGCCGTGATACGATTGCCGAACCGCCGACATCTCCGCGCCATCGTGCGGCGATTCATGGCCCGTCGCGGCTGGCTCGTGCGCCAGCTATCGGGCGGCGAGAGTCGCGACGTGTGGAAGGTCGGCCCGCTGTGCGTAAAGCGCTGGCAGCCGGCGATTCCGCCCGCGGCGGTCCGCGCGAAGTGCCGGCTCAGCCGTCGGCATCCCGACTTCGCCTCGCGCTGGTACCTGCCGTGGCTGCATTGGTCGATCGGCCTGTGGATCGAAGGCCGGCAGGCGGGTTTCGAGGAATGCAACGCGCTCGCCTGCCGGTATCCGTGGGCACGCGACTTCAACCCGTCGAACGTCGTCGCCACGCCGCGTGGCCTGAAGGTCATCGACTTCGAGGTTTCCGAGTTGCCGCCGGTGACGGCCCAGCCTCGGGTTTTCGGCCGCACTCGGGAATTCCTACGCATCGCTCGCGTTCCCGGCGGCGGCGAGAGCCGGGACATTTGGAAGTTCGGCCCGTTGGTCGTCAAACGCTGGTCCCAGCGCGTCCCACCCACCGAAGTCCGCGAGCGCTGCCGCGTAAGCCGCGCCATTCCCGTCTGCAATCCGATGTGGTACGTGCCGCGGCTGCATTGGACGGTGGCGCGATGGGTTGTCGGCGAACCGGCGTCGCACGAGACGTGCAACCAGATTTTGGCGAGGTTTCCAGAGCTGCGGGACTTGCATCCGGGGAATGTGGTCGCCGGGCGACGTGGGGCGGTGGTGGTGGATTCCCGCAACTCTTCTGAAGACACCATGCCTACGACCTGACCGCCGGTGGCCACCTCGCGAAAAAAATGGTTCCCCAAAGGGTTGACAGACTGGACGACGTGCTAATATGCTCACCTTCGCTCGCTGGCAATCTCTGGGAGATAGGAAGTAAGCGGGTTTTCCCGAATAAGGCGAGCCGCAGGCTAATCCTCGCTTACGTAAGACGTTGCTTGATGGAATCTTTGGCAACCCCGCGGCACTAAGGATGTCGCGCTGCTTTCGGCTTCCCGTCCCTACGTGCGTCCGCAGATTCTACGCCGAGCGCAGCGATTGTGCTTGTGGCTGTCGGTTGTCCGTGTGCGCTTGGGGTGCGCGCTGCAGTCGATCGCGCTACTGAAGCAAACTCAAATGATCAAACGGAGGTGATTCATGTTCACGCAGTTCTTAAAGCGTGCCAGCCGACAAACGAACGACCGCTACAAATCGAAGCGAATGGCGCGTCGCATGGTGTTGGAAACGCTCGAACAGCGACAATTGCTCACCGTCACGCCGACATATAGCAATTACGTATTAACATTCGACGGGGACGCTGCCGGCGATTCAATCACGCTTGGGGTCAACGCAAATAACTTCATAACGCTCAACTCAAGCTCAAACTTCTACTGGTTCCCAATTCATGTTAATACGGTTCATCACCTGATCGTAAATGGGGGCGGTGGAAACGACGTAATTGATTTGCAGGCGCTGAACGCTCAGAACTTCCCGGTTGCCTGTTCGGCCCCAGGATATATCGATGTTTCCGGCGGTGAAGGAAATGATCTGATTCACGGCTCGCAATGCACCGACGAGATCTCCGGCGACGCTGGGAACGATAGTATCTATGGCTATGATGGTGACGACGTTATCAGTGGCGGCGATGGTGCTGACGGACTCTACGGCGGCGTCGGTAATGATTACCTCGACGGCGGAAATGACGGTGACTTCATTTCGGGAGACGGCGGCACGGACGAATTGCACGGCGGTGCCGGAAGCGATACGTTTTGGCCGGTGGATGCACAGGAAAAGGCTTTCGGGGATGATGGCACGGACGCGTTTGTGATTACGGCCGCCATCGACACGCTGTCCGGCATTGTAATAGACGGTGGAGAAGGTGCTGATTCCGCACATTTGATTGACTCTTCATCATGGGTAGGTAGCGTCTCGTATTCCAATGGCACGCTTGTGCGCGGTATTTCGCCTGTGGCTACGATAGAGAATGTTGCCAGCTTCTATCTGACGCTTGGTGCGGGCATCAATAGTTTGAAGGTCTTGGGGGTCCGTCCTGGAGTAACGCTCGACGTAACTCAGCTCAACAGCTCCGACATCGTCGATATTGGCGACCCAGATCCTGTTACGGCTCGCGGCTTGGACACAATCCTCGGGAACGTCCGCCTGAGCGCGCCCAATACGAACGACGCCGTGGCGATTCGTCTGCACGACGAATTTGCGCCGTCCGGACGCAACTTCGCGATGTCCGTCGTGGGTAATGAGACACGCATTAGTCGGCCCGGCTTCGGGACGGTGACGGTAGTTGGTTTTGGTGTGAGTTCCATCGATCTCTATGCCGGCGGCTACAACGACGTCGTTGAAGTTGACGGGACGAAGAGCGGGGCAAGCACTACCATTAATCTCGGTGCCGGCGACGATAATGTAACGATCGGGACGTCGACTTCGCTCAGCTCGATCGCCGGCCCACTTACGATAGCCGCCGGTGCCGGTGACGACACGATTCGATTCCGCTATGGTAGTCGGGGAAGTTCGACGCCGGCCATCTCTGCCGCGGGTGGCGACGGAAGCGACACGTTCCGGATCGATTCGCCCGGTAATTCGATTTCGCTTGCCGGCGTGTCGCTGACGGATACGGGCACCGGGAGCGTCGACCTCGACCATTTTGATATTAGCGGAAATGCGCTGACGTCGATGGGAACCTACGGGAGCGTCACGGGGATCGAGTCGCTCGATGCCAGCGACAATCAACTATCGACGTTGAGCTTCCCATCCGGACTTGTGGCCACAGGCTTAACGTCCTTGGATTTGCGATATAACGATCTCGACTTGGCCGCCACCGGCATTCTTAACCCCCTTAGCGCGCTGTCCGACCTATCCTCGTTGTTGCTCTACGGGAACGACTATCCGCTCGTGGAAAGGGACGCTGGTAACCCGATCGTGCCGCGTCTCAATGCACTTGATGCGATTAAGGGGAAGTTGCTTCGCATTGACTTGCCCCCCATTGGACTCGACTTGGCGGAAAGCATCTCGACGGAGGATGATGCCGTCGCGGGAATCGCCAGGGCTCTGCATTACTTGCCGCTCGAAATCTACGAATACGTACTCAATAACTACGAGTACCACGTATATGCGGGGCGAATGAAGTGTCCTGCCTCTGTTGAAATTGGAATGTCGGGCTGGTTAGGTTAGTTACAACCTAACCGGAGGATCATTCCGATGTCGAGAACTCGTAGACGCTTTAC
>QEVI01000234.1 GCA_003576855.1 Planctomycetota bacterium | reverse complement strand
GCCGGCAAGACGCTCATCACCTGCGACATCGGTTGCCAGGTCGGCGACGAAACCTGGACCATGGACGACGAGACGCTCGCCCGCCGCTGCCTCGACGGGCTCGCGTCGCTCTACCCGGGCGTACACGCCTACTACTCCGGCAGCCGCGTGATGCGCACCCCGGTGGCGTACCCGGTTTATCACATCGACTACGAACCGGCCCGCCGATGCTTCGCCGCCGGCACGGGCGTCGCGGGGCTGTATAGCATCGGCCGCAACGGCGAGTTCGCCCACATCCTCATGGAAGACATCTACTGGCGGACGCTCAAGAAGATGAACGAGCTGGTCGCCGCCAGGCGCAGCCCGTGAGCCGAAGCCTGCGTTAAGGCGATTGGACTCGATCCGCCATGAATCGCTGCCGAAGCGCTAGCGCCGAAGCCGCTGCCGCAACCATTCCCACCAGCAGCACCGACGACGCCTCAGGCACCGCCGCGAGGGTTTGTCCGGCGTTGGTCGCGCCCGGCGTGCCGCTGTGAGCCGTCACGGCCAGCGTAAAGTCCGAGAAATTGTCGCCCGCGCCGGTGAGAAAGAGCGACGTCTTCAGATGGTCGTTGTTGTCGTCCAGCGTGGTCTGCTGATCGCCGGCAAGCGAGGTGTCTCCCTCGTACTCGACGAGGTGAATGTTCGTCACTGGGCTCTTCAGCCGCAATTGCACTGCATCCGGGGCGCCGTTCTGGATCATATTCTGAGTCCAGCCATCGGGCAAAAAGTCGGCCGTCGTCCCGAACGCCGGATCGACGATTCCCATGACGAAGAACCCCCAGCCGTTCACCTCGTTTGAAAACGTGAAGTTGGCGTCGGCCAGGTCGACCGTAAGGTAGTCGTCCGCGGTAGTAACCGCGCCGTTGTAGAACACCAGTTCATAGCCGTTCAGCGACAGGCCGGCGTGGCCCGCGAGTTCAACCCACTCGGCGTTGTCAGTGCTGGGATTGTCGTAGTCGATTTCGTTGATGAACACCGTAGCCGAGGCCTGCGAAACCGACAGCACGCCCAGCAACATCACCAGCAGTTGCACACGCTTCATCGAACGCGTTCCTACCATAAGACTGACAAATGACAAGGCTGACAAGCGACGCCGCGCGCCCGTCGCCCATGGCGGCTTGTGGCGCAGCGTACAGCCGACGCACCCTCGTATTCTAATTGGCAACCCGCCGATAGGAAGCAGTCCGCGCACCGGCGTGTAGACGGGTCGGCAATCTCCGGTAGAATACGACGCCGGCAAGCCCGTAGCCTGGAGGATTCACGCCGTGTCGCTGGCCCTCGTTCGTCCGATCGCCCTACTGGTTCTGTTGGCCCCAGGCGACGCTCGGCCGGGGGTCGAGTTCACCGAGGACTCGCTGGAAGTCGTGCTGAAGAACGTGGCGGCCGAGCGGGCCGTGCTGGTCGACGTCCGCAGCCAGGAGGAATGGGATCGCGGCCACGTCGCGGGCGCCGTCTTCCTGCCGGTCACGTCGCTCCGCAAGCATAGTCTTGACGTGAAGAAGCTGGCCAAGACGCTGCCCAAGAAAAAAGTCCTCTACACGTACTGCGCCGTCGGGATGCGGGCGAAGGCGGCGGCGGCAATCCTGCAAGCCCACGGCTACAGCGTACGGCCGCTCAAGCCCGGCTACGAAGCGCTGCTGGCGGCGGGCTTCCGCAAGGATGAGCGTAAACCGGCTCAGCCGCCGACTCCGCCGACGGACCGTGATAATTCGCGTTAGCGGACATCCGTCCGTCGCCGTGCCGCCAGCGCCCAGAACACGGCAGCCGCCAGTCCCGCGGCCGCAGGTTCCGGCACGCTCGCCGCTGTGACGCCGAGGCCGAAGCCGCTTTGCCACACCGCCAGGTCGCCGGCGTCGACGACGCCGTTGCCGTCCCCATCGGCCCCGCTGAACGCACCGGTCGCCAGGCCAAGCTGCTGCTGCCACGCCAGCAAATCGGCGCCGTCTACGTCGCGGTCGCGATCATAGTCGCCGGGTATCACCGGCGCCTCGACCATCACCGTGCCGTCAAGCAGCAAGTTGCTCGTGTTCCAATAGAACCGGTCGGGCAGCTTCACCAGCGCGAAGCCGCCTGACAGCGACGCGAAGTCGAGCACATCGAAGACCTGCCCCGGCATGGGCATGAATCCCGGCACAAACGTCAACTGCAGCTCGCCGCCGGTGAGCGCGACGTGGCCCTGCACGACCAGCATCTCGACCCACGGCGCCGTCGGCTGGCCGCCGATTTGCAGGCTCAGCACGCCGCCCGGCTGCTGGACGTAGTTGCCCACGATAGTCAGCCGGGTCGTGGGGACTGGATCCACCAGGCCGCTGTTCGTCACGTTGCCGATGACCGTTCCCCCGCCGGTCAGCGTGCCCAAGGCGTGCACGGTCGTTGGCGCCATCAGCGCCGCCAGCGGGGCCACGTCGAGCTGTCCCGCAATTACGGTCGCCGATTGCGCCTGGGCCGTCGCGGGGACGACGACGCGAGCGGAATCCTTGTTGATCACCGCGTGATCGGCGAGCGTGGGGGGAAACGGCCGGGGAGTCCAGCCGGCGGGATCGTCCCAACTGCCGATGTCGCCGACCCAGTACTGGGCCGGCTCGTCGATGGTGATTGTTTCCTCGGAGTTCGCGTAGACTTCTTCAGACGATGTGAACGTCATGTCGAGCGCCACGGTGTCGTTGACCTGGGTGCCCGCGAAAAACGGCTGAATCGCGTGCCCGGGCGTCTGGTACGCCAGGTTCATCGCATCGGTCAAGCTGCCGGTGATTTCCACGGTGAGACCCACCATGTCCGCCAGATTGAAATCGGCCACGCCGTTCAGCGCGGAGAACTCCGATGCATCCGCGAAGCCCCCTTCCAGCCCTAGCTCGCTTGAAGGCGAAAACCCGTGGCTGCCGCCCAGGAGCGCGTAGAGCGTCACGTTCGGCGCGTAGCCGGCCTGCGCATGCTCGGGCGGAACGACCGTGCGGCTCAGCAGGTACTGCTCGATGACTTCGCGATCGCTGAGGGCGCCGCGAGGAATCGAGGCCGGCGCCAGCGGGATGCGGCCCCCGGCGACAGTCAAGTCCGCCGCGTTGGAAAGATCCTGCGTGCCGTGCGACGCATCGGCGGCCGCGTTCTGCAGGGCGACGATGCTATCGACCAGCGGACTGGCGCCGCCGGAGCTCACGTACCGGCGGCGGAAATCGGAGCTAGCCTCCAACTGCAGGAACGAATGCCCGATGACGACTTCCGCTTGCGGCGGAGTCACCTCGGCAAGGGTCTCTCCTTCCACGACGACGTCCTGGATTTGGAACTCGTCGAGCCGCCACACGTAAGCGGCCGTCGAAAGGCCGGTGACGTCCACGCCGTCGGCCGGTTCGAGCTTGACGTTTTGCATGCTCTCGTGCCCCAGCGGCGCCTGGCCGACGGCGGCCGGTGCATCGGCGTCTTTGATCGTCCAGCCGTCGCGGATCGCGCCGTTCACCGAGAACGTCGCCACGGCCGCGGCAGCCGTCGGGTTCGTGCTGCCGGCCACGGGCGTCGTGTCCTTCTTGGCCCAGGCAAACGCCTCGCGCCGCGGATCGCCATTGTCCTTCTTGGCGACGACCCAGGCGCCGTCTTTCCACTCGACCGTCATTTGCGCGTAGCCGGAGTGCGCGTCGCCGGCGTTGGGGCCCAGCTCGGTGCCGCCGGTTTCCAGCGTGGTCCAGGCTTCCAATTCCCATTCCAAACCGAACGGTCCGTCGAACTCGTCCGCGGCGGCCCGTACGCCAAGGTCGTCGGCGTCGACGCCGATCGACTCGGCCTGCGCATCGGTTCGGGCCGACACGTCCCCCTTAAGCTTGTCGCTGATGTCCTTGAGAATATCCTTGGCCAGGGCGGCGGCGGAAATCGCCGTATCGACGCCTTGGCCGGCCGATCGCGGCACGAACATCACGGCGGCGACAATCGCCAGCCCGCCCGCGCCGAGCCGGACGCACATCGCAGAAGTGCACATCGGTCCCCCCTCCCCTCGCGTAGAGCAGGCGCCCGACGGCCAGGCAGTCGCTCGCCAACGCCCCGTCGGGCGCATGGACTGCAAACAACATCAACCCAGCGGATAATCGGCCTGGGCAACTCACCGCTCGGCAGCGAACGGCAACACGAGTGCGACAGACGCCACGGCGCATGTTTCGCCAGTCGTCGCCGCGCAAGAGCGAAGCAGCGCTGTACCGAAGCGGCCGCTGCGAGACCCCAGGGCAACGCGCGAAAAGCAACCGGACTGGCGTCAACGTACGGGCGGCCAACCCTCCATCTTCAGAAAAGACGCCCACGCACAGGCAGCCGAGCCTCCGCCATTCTAAAAGACCGAGCTTGAACATGTCAATTATGCGCCGCGAGGCCGGCCGGGCCTGCACTTTACCGCCAGCGGCGTAGTCGTGATGTAAGCAAATGGCGCAGCGGTGCGTCGAGCGAATCGTCCGTTCGGGCGAGCTGATAGTCGGCCTGGCATGTCCGGCAATCGGCTTCGGCTTGCTCGAGAAAACGGTCACAGGCCGCCAAGTAAGCCGCCCGCACGCCGTGCGGCTCGGCCAATATGTCAGGCATCGACTCCAGCCCGCGAAACAGCGTCGTGCGGTCGAACGGGAACTCGATCTCGGCCGGGTCCAGCACGTGCAGCACGATGGCTTCGTGTCTGGCGTGCCGCAATCGCCGCAGACTGCCGGCCAGCCCATTGCCGGCGTTCAGCAGATCGCTGATCAGCACGACGATGCTGCGGCGGGGCAAGCGCTGGACGAGCTCGGCCACCGACGCCGCCAGGTCCGACTTGCCGTGCGGTTCAGCCAACTCCAGGACGTGCACCAGGTTGTCCAGTTGTGCCGGGTTGTTGCTGCTAGCGACGAACTGTCGCACGGAGGTCGCCATCAAGGCCAGGCCGGCGCTGTCGCCCTGCCCGATCGCCAGGTGCGCAAGCGTCGCCGCCAGACATGCAGCGTACTGGAGCTTACTCATCGCGGCGCCGGCCGAGCGATAGGCCATGCTCTCGCTGGCGTCGACGGCGAGGTAACAATACAGGTTGCTTTCCGCCTCGAACTGCTTCAGATACAGCCGATCGCTCTTGCCGAACGCCTTCCAGTCGACGTACCGCAGGTCGTCGCCCGTGACGTACTGGCGGTGTTCGGCGAACTCGACCGATTGGCCGCGGTGATGGCTGCGATGCCGGCCGGCGAACAGTCCGCCGGCGATCGTTCGCGCGCGGAGTTCCAGCCCTTCGAGCCGGGCAATGGAATGCGGGTCAAGCGGCAACGGCGGGGGCATTCTGGGTGGCCGTCAGGTTGAATCTGCGGCAGTTTGATTCCTGCGAGTGTTCTGTCCAGCGGTCGCACCGCACGCCACCGCCGTGTCACCGAGCGGCCGTCACGCCGACGCCGCGCGGTCGATCGGCGTCGTTTCCAGCAGGCGATCCACAAGGACATCGGGCGTCACGCCGTCGGCCTCGGCGTTGAAGTTCGTGATAATCCGATGCCTTAGCACCGGATGCGCTACGGCCCGGATATCGTCGAGCGAGGCGAACAGCCGCCCATCGAGCGCCGCGCGGGCCTTCGCGGCGAGCACCAGGTACTGGCTCGCCCGCGGTCCGGCGCCCCAGGTGACGTACTTCGTCATCCAATCGGTCGCTTCCCCTCGCCCGACCCGCGTCGTTCGCGCCAGCCGCAACGCGTAGCGCACCAGGTGCTCGGCCACCGGCACGCGGCGGACGAGGCGGCCGAACTGCTCGATCTGGTCAGCGGCGAGCGTTGCCGTCGCCCGCGGCGTGAAGTCGCATGTGGTTTGCTTGACAATCGCCAGCTCTTCCTCTTCAGTCGGGTAATCCACCTGCACTTCGAACATGAACCGATCAAGCTGCGCCTCGGGCAGCGGATAGGTTCCCTCCTGCTCAATGGGGTTTTGCGTGGCCAGCACGAAAAACGGCTGCGGCAGCGCGTGGCGCTGGCCGCCCGCGGTCACCTGCCGTTCTTGCATCGCTTCCAGCAGCGCCGCTTGGGTCTTGGGGGGCGTGCGATTGATTTCGTCGGCCAGGACCACGTTGGCGAACACCGGCCCCGGCAGGAAGCGAAACAGGCGGTCGCCCGTCTCGCGATCGTGCTGGATCACCTCCGTGCCGGTAATGTCGGTCGGCATCAGGTCGGGCGTAAATTGAATGCGGCTGAACCGCAGCGACAACGCTTCGGCGAGCGTCCGGACTAGCAGCGTCTTGGCCAGACCGGGCACGCCGACCAGCAGGCAATGCCCGCCGGCTAGCAAGGCGATCAGAAGCTGCTCGACGACGAGCTGCTGCCCCACGACCGCTTTGCCCAGTTCGCGCCGCAAGTGCGTGAACGATTCGTTGAGCCGGGCGATGGCCCGCGCGTCATCTTCTTCTGGCATTCACTTCTCCGGGCCGTTGACGTCGGCCGGTCGATCGGCCGCTGCGGGGCGGCCATCGGCCGCTTCGATGCGGCGATAGGCCGTAAGCTGCGCGGCGCCCGCCGCCAACAGCAGTTGCGATAATCGGCCGTCTTTATCTTGAAATTCTACCACGGCCAGGTTCGCTCCGCCCGGCGCGGCCAGCGGCGCCGATTCCCCGGTCGGTTCGCCTGTCCGTCGATCGACGAGACGTATGTCCCGCGTCGTCGGCCAGAAGATCAGCTCGCCGGCGACCGCCGCGGCGCCGGCGCAGCCTTTTACACTAGCCCCCCACAGTGGATCGGCGTCGCCGTTCATCAATTGCAGGCGCCCCAGCCGTTCTCCCTGCATCAATACGTGCTGTTCATCGACGGCCAGCAGCCCGTCCCCGGACGACGACCGAGCCCGCGACCAGCGCAAGTCGCCCGTGGCGGCGTCCAGGGCGAGAACCTCGGCCGAATCCGCGGGCAGAGCGACTAGCAAGGACCCGGCGATTCGACAGGCGCACGACGCCGCGCTCCCCTCGGCTCGGCGCCGGTCGTAGGTTCGCAGCCAGAGCGGTTCGCCGTCTTCCGCGCGAAACGCCGCGATCATTCCCAGCGACGTCCCCGCATAAACGACGGCGCCGTCGTAGGAAAGCTCCGCGACAAGCGGCGAGGGCCGCGAAGCGTCGGCCTCCGCAAACGTCCAACCGAGCGTCCTTTTCCATCGCCCGTCGCCCCGCCATCGGTCGAAACAGACGACCGACGCCTTGACGGCTGGCCCCGGCGTAATCTCGCACGCCAGCACTTGCGATCCGTCGGCCACGACGTGGCCGCAATAACTAGCGCCGTCGCCGCGTCGGTCAAGCGCAATAGCCGCGTCGCGCTGGAGGTCGAATCCGACGATGCGGTTGGCGGCGGGATTTAAGGCGAAAAGCAGTCCGTCGTTGATGGTGAGCCTGGCGGCCGCGACTGCGGCGTCCTCGTCGTCCCACGTGGCCAGCACTTGCGGCGTTCCCTGGGGTGCAGCGAGGTTGATCGACAGAATGCTCCGCCCGCTGGGAACATAGGCGACGTTACCGGCCGCGACGGGAAACACGGTCGGGCCGGCGCTTCGCGACGCCCCGGGCGCGCCGTCGATCGGCGCCGACCAGCGCTGTTCATAGCCGGCGCCGCGCGGCGCGGTCGCGGGGCTCACGCTAGTGCGTCGGTTGTTTCCATACAGCGTGGGCCACTCACGGGCGGCGGCTTCGCGCGCCAGGGTCGCGGCGGTGCGGGCGAGCTCTTCGCCAAGCCACTGGCCAAGCACGACGGTTCGACCGCCAAGCCGGCCCTGGGCTTCGCCATGTTCCGTGCGAATCGCTTCCACGGCTCGTTCGGCGGCCCGCAGATCGCCCTCTCGAATGGCCGCCAACGCCAGCCGGGCCCGCACTTCGGCCAAGGGAATCGGCGAACCGGGATACGCGATAAGGCCGCCGGCGGTGGCCGGATTGACGCGGGCCCACGCCATGCGGGCCCTGGAGTAGTCGCCGCGCTCCAAGGCGAGCTCTCCCAGCGCCCACAGCGCGTCATCGCCGGCGCTGCTGCAA
>QEVI01000233.1 GCA_003576855.1 Planctomycetota bacterium | reverse complement strand
GCCGTTTTTGATTTATTACCTGTGGAAGAAGCTACGGGAGCGGGCGGCCAACTCGGTATCGAACCTGCTCGTGTACGCCCAGGCGCACGCGGCGGGGAGCCGGCAGGCGGACTAGCGACGCGGCGCCATTGCCGGGCGCAGGGACTCGCAGGCCGGTTATTCGCAGAATCAAGAGCCGGCTGCGCAATTACGATAAACCCCGCAGCGCTGCGTGGGAGTAAGAGTCGCCTGCGCGTTCGCGCACTTTGCCTGGCCGCATGGTAGTCTACAATGGCGCTCCCAGGCACGACGCGCATCGCACTGATCGACACGGCGGCTGGGCGGGCCGTTCACGCTCGCGCCGCTGGACGGCGTCGTGCTGGCTTTTCCGCGGCGCTGCTGCCCAGGTACAAGGACTCGATCCGCCATGCTTTCTTCAAATCGTCCTCGGCTTGCCACTCGGGGCCGCAGGCGTGGTTTCACGCTTGTGGAGTTGTTAGTCGTCATTGCGATTATCGGCGTGTTGATCGCCTTGCTGCTGCCGGCCGTCCAGGCGGCCCGCGAAGCCGCGCGGCGCATGCAGTGCCAGAATAACTTGAAAAATCTCGCCCTGGCGGTGCTCAACCACGAAAGCTCGCGCAAGGCGCTGCCGCAGTCGACCGATGCGCCGCTCAACGGCGCGAAGGTGAACATCTACGGCGCCGGCACGCAGCTCAGTTGGATCGTGCGGGTGCTGCCGTACATGGAACAGCAGTCGATCTTCAGCCAGTTCGATCTCAAGGCGGCTGCAGTCGCGCAGAACACGACGACCCGCCCCCAGGCGGCGCAGCCGCCGCTGCTATTGTGCCCGTCGGACCAGGCGCTGGGCCGCATCTATCAATCGCGGTTCAGCAGCAACCAGCCGTTCGGCAAAGGGAATTACGTGGCATACGCCAGCGCCGAACACGTGGAATGCCAGGCCATTGCCCCGGGCGCGCTGATCTACGAACCGCAGCCGATCAGCCGCGTGGAAGACGGCACGTCCAACACGCTGATGCTGACGGAGATCCGAACGCGCGAGAACACCAGCGACCCGCGCGGCGCTTGGGCGCTGAGCTGGGTCGCCTCCTCGGTGCTCGGCGCCGACGTTCACGCCACGACGCAGCTTACGAGAATCTGCAACCAGAGCCCGGTTCCGGCGTATATACCGAACCCGGCCTGGTCGGACCTGGCGCTGCCGCCTAACGCCGGCGTCTCGCCAGACATCCCGCGGGACGACCTCAAGGAGTGCCCGGACCCGGCCGAGGCCGACCTGGAAGGCATGCCGTGCTGGACCCGCGGCGATCAAAGCGCCGCGCCGCGGAGCCAGCATGTGGGCGGGGTCAACGGCGCCAACGTCGATGGCAGCGTCCGCTGGCTCGCCAACGACATCGAACCGGTTGTGCTGGGCGCCATCGTCTGCATCAACGAAGGCATCACCGCCGGCGCCGGCCAGTAGGGCGCCTGGCACGGGTCGCCCGTTGATCGTCCTGTTGCGAGTACCGCCATGATCGCCAAACTATCTGCCGTCGCCGTCGGCTTAGGCGCGTTGCTGCTGGTCGGCAGCGCGGCCTGGGGATTTCTGTTTCCCCCCACCCGCACCTGGACCAACGAGAAGAGCGAGCGGCTCACCCAGTTGGGGAGCGAAACGAATCGCCTGAAGTTCGAACTGATCCAGGCCAAGCAAAGCCCGAAGATGCATGGCGGCAAGAATCCCGCCGAGATCCAGCAGCAGTACGACAAGGCCCGCGCCGAATGGGAGGCCCTCCACGAAGAGTTCGCCAGTTCGCGCGATACGCCGAAGACGGCGTCCCGCATTCTCCGCTGGTCGGGCATCGCGTTCGTGCTCGCCGGCGGACTGGCGGTATTCGCCACCCGCAGCGCCTGACGCCGCGCCGCCTTGCAAGCAGGCCGAGGCGCCTCAGATATCGTAGTACAAGCAGAACTCGTACGGGTGCGGCCGCAAGGCCAGGGCCTGCACCTCGTTCTTTTTCTTGTACCAGATCCAGGTGCTGATCACGTCCTGCGTGAAAACGTCGCCGCGGAGCAGGAACTCGTGGTCCTTCGCCAGCGCGTCGAGCGCTTCGGCCAGCGAGCCGGGCGTCGTCGGCACCTTGGCCAGTTCTTCCGGCTCGAGATCGTAGATGTCCTTATCGAGCGGGTCGCCGCAGGCGGCCGAGCGGTTCCGCTGCGAGTAGGCGAGGTTGACCGGCGCTTCAAAGCCGGGCACGAGCCGTTTGTAGCTGTTGGTCGTCGGGCAGGCGAAGGCCAGGATCGCCGGGGCGTGCCGCAGGATGCCCCCCAAGGCGTAGATGGCTTCATCGCTGAGTCCGGCGTACCCGTTGCCGGCGAACAGGTTCTGTTCGCCCTTCCACAGCGAGATGTGCGTGTGCATGCCGGAGCCGTTGTCGCTGAACAGCGGCTTGGGCATGAACGTCACGGTCTTGCCGTGCCGGCGGGCGACGTTCTTGATGATGTACTTGTACATGCACATGTTGTCGGCCATGGTCACTAGGTCGGAGAATCGCAAATCGATTTCCGATTGCCCGGCTGTGGCGACTTCGTGATGCTGAGCCTCGACGTCCATGCCGCAGTCGATCATCGTCTGCATCATCTCGTTGCGGATGTCCATGAGCTGGTCCGCCGGCGGCACGGGGAAGTACCCCTCTTTGTGCCGCAGCTTGTAGCCGAGGTTCGGCCCCTCGTCGGCGCCGCGGTTCCATTCGCCCTCGATCGAGTCGATGTAGAAAAAGCCGTAATTGGGCGCCTGGTCGAAGCGAATGTCGTCGAAGATGAAAAACTCCGCTTCCGGGCCGATGTAACAGGTGTCGGCCACGCCGGTCGTTTTCAGGTAGTTGGCCGCCTTGCGAGCCACGTTCCGCGGGTCGCGGGTGTAGTCCTCGCGGGTGATGGGGTCCTGGATGTTGCAGATCATCGACAGCGTGGGGAGCGTCGCAAACGGGTCGATGACCGCCGTCTCCGGCTGCGGCACCAGCAGCATGTCGCTCTCGTTGATCGCTTGCCAGCCGCGAATGCTGGAGCCGTCGAACCCAAGGCCATCTTCGAACGTTTCAAGCTCCAACTTGCTCACCGGAATGGTGAAGTGCTGCCACAGGCCGGGGAAGTCCATGAACCGCAGGTCTATGGCCTTCACGCCGCGTTCACGACAAAGGGCGAGCACGTCTTGGGGGGTCATGGTTACGAGCCTCAACGAGATGAATGGCCTGCCAGGCAATACCAGCCGCGGCTCCACGAGCCGCCGGAGCGGCGCCGCGATTCGCTGCGCCGCTCCGGCGAGTCGTTGACTCGCGGCTATGGCGAGTGCCGTTACGATACAAAAGAAAACCCCGCTTCGCCACTAGGGCGAAACGGGGTCGTTCGACCACAAAGCCGGCGATGCCATCGCCGGTTTTATGGCGTTAAGCACGAAGCGTCGACAGGATCCGGGCGGTCACCTTGTACGGATCCGCGTTCGACGCCGGGCGACGGTCTTCGAGATAGCCCTTCCATCCGTTCTGGCTGGTGGCGATCGGGATGCGGATCGAGCTGCCGCGATCGCTCACGCCGTAGCTGAACTTGTGGATCGACTGCGTCTCGTGCAGACCGGTCAGCCGCTGGTCGTTGTCCGACCCATACACGGCGATGTGCTCGGTATGGGCCGTGCGGAATTTCTCGCAAATGCTCTCGATCAGCTCCTTGCCGCCCTTTTCGCGAATGGCGGTATTCGAGAAGTTTGTGTGCATGCCGCTGCCGTTCCAGTCGCCTTTCACCGGCTTGGGATGGAACTCGACGACGATGGCGTACTTCTCGGCGCACCGATGGAGCAAGTACCGGGAAATCCACAGGTCGTCGCAGGCCCGCTTGGCGCCCTTACCGAAAAGCTGGTATTCCCACTGCCCCTTCATCACCTCGGCGTTAATGCCGGTGACCGACAGACCCGCCTCCAGGCAGGCGTCGAGGTGCTCTTCCACCAGGTCGCGGCCCACGCAGTTGCGAATGCCCACCGAGCAATAGTACGGGCCCTGCGGCGCCGGGTAGCCGTCCTTCGGGAATCCCAGCGGCTTGCCGTCTTGGGTCAGCGTGTATTCCTGCTCGAAGCCCAGCCAAAGGTCCGGATCGTCCTCAAACGACCCGCGAATATTGCTGGGGTGGATCGAGCCGTCCGGCGACAGCACCTCGCAGAGCACCAGCGACGCGTTCTTTCGCAGCGGGTCCTTGACCATCCGCACGGGCTTGAGCAGGCAATCGGACGAATGGCCCTCGGCTTGCTGCGTGCTGGATCCGTCGAAGTTCCAGCCGGGGCAGTCCTCGACCTTCTTGGGCTCGCTATCGACGATCTTCGTCTTGCTGCGCAGGCTGGGCTCGGGCTTGTAGCCGTCCAACCACAGATATTCAAGTTTGTAAGCCATTGTCCTCGAATCGCTCCTCAAAAAATACGAGAAAGAACTTGTTGTGACGTCCGCCTACCCAGGGCGTCGTCGATCGCCGCGCAAGGCGCCTTGCGGCATGGGCGCCTCGCGACGAGGACGTCGCCTGGAACACACAAGCTGCGAGCGCGGCCGAACCCGCGATCCGGCAAAAGGCCGATATCGTAAGGCTGCTGGGCGAAACGTGCCAGACGAACGCTTGCGGCGATTGCCCGCACGTCGCCCCGCTGGCAGCACCAGCGCGGATTTCGCACACCCGCACACTTGGCGACAAACGAACAGCGGCCGCGCTGCCGACCGGTCCCTCTGCGAGGGCCGGGTAGGGTGCAGAATGGATGCTTCCGCCTGTCGCATCACCGCCCAGGCAACGCGCTAGCGCCGCCAGCGCATCTCCTGGGTCGGCGGAGGGAATGGCAAGCTGGGCGCCAATCCGCGTGCCGCTGCGACGCCATGGGGCGCAACGTCTTTCCGCCAAAGGTAGTTGCGTGATTCGTCCCATGCGCTCGCGGCGGGACGGACCGCCCTCCATTGCCTAGGACGACGGCATGCCGTGCCAAGGACGTTAGCATTTGGGTCGCGGCTCGCGGTGGGGTATGGTAGGGCGAGGCGGGGCTCTCCGCCATCGGGATTTCGCCCCAGAGGCTTGAGCAACTCTAACGACCCGGCCTCCGCCACGCCTCGACGCCACGCCCATGAACCACCGCCCACCATCGGACCGGCCCCAACTGCGGTTCATCCCGACGCCATATACGTTCCGCCTGGGCGAGCCCATCGGCATGGGAACCATGGGCTGCGTCTATCGCGCTTCGTCCGACGACCTTCCCGGTCCAGTCGCGGTCAAAATCCTCCATCCGGCCTTTGCCGACGACGCCCGCATGGTGGACCGCTTTCAGCGGGAGATCGTCATCATGGAGCGGCTCAGCCATCCGCATATCGTTCGCCACTACGGCGGCGGCATGATGGAGGGGCAGTATTTTTACGCGATGGAGCTGCTCGATCGCGGCTCGCTGAAGGACCGGCTCCAGCGCGGAGGCCCGCTTGAATGGCCGCTGGCGGCCCTGTACACCGCGCAGATCGCCGCGGCGTTGCAGCACGCCCACAACCATGGCGTGGTGCATCGAGACCTGAAACCGACCAACTTGTTCTTCGCCGACGACGGCCGGTTGCTGCTGGGCGACTTTGGAATCGCTCGAGACCTGCAAACCGGCGGCGCCGACCCCGGCGCCCGCATGGGCACCTATGCGTACATGTCGCCCGAGCAAATCCGCGCTGAGCGGGAGTTGACCGGATCATCGGACCTGTACTCGCTCGGTTGCGTCGCCTACGAAATGCTGTCGGGCAAGCCGCCGTTTTTGGGCGAGAACTTCGCGCAGATCTGGGATCAGCACCTGCGCGCGACGCCGCGCGGACTCGCCGAGCAAGGGGTCGCCTGCCCCGACTGGTTCGAGAAGCTCGTGCTGCGCCTCCTCGCGAAGGACCCGCACCAGCGGCCGTTCAACGCCCGCGCGGTGCAGGGCTACCTGCGGGACCACTTGGAGGATCGGTTCGGCCCCGACTACGCCCGCATCATCGCTACGCAATTCGCCAAGTTCTGACAGGACCCGCTGCATGCCCCGGCCGCCGCGCTCGATCTCGTACCGCATTCCGCGCTGGTATTTAATCGCCGCGGCGGCCTGGGCGCTGCAACTGGCCTCCTGCGGACGGCAGCCGGCCGCCTCGCAGGCGGACAAATCGCCGCCAACGCCCGCGACGGGCGCGAGCGCCGGCCCAACCCCTGTCAGTTCGAAGAGGGCCGTCGTGACCGCCGAGCAAGCCCCGTCGCTCGCTGCCCAATGGTGCGGAAGCTGCCACCTCCTGCCCGAACCAGGCGACCTCCCGCGGGAGCGCTGGCCGCTCATCATGCGGTGGATGGGCAACTACTTGGGTTACCCGGATACGGCCCCGGACATCAAAAATCTCATCTACCCCACGCTGGTGGCGACCGAGCCCTCGATTACCCGCGAGCAATGGCAGGCGATCCAGTCGTACTACACGTCCCAGGCGCCGGCGGAAATCGCCCCGGCGTTCCCCCGCGACCAACCGCCGCCGCTGGCCGACCTGTTTCGGCCCGAACCGTGGCCGGGCTACGTCGAGCCGCAAACCATCTCGCTGGTCGCGATCGACCCGCGGCGGCGGCAGCTTTACATCGGCTCGGCCGACGACTCCCTGCTCCGCTTGTTCGCCGCCGACGGCCGGTTGCTTAATCGAATCAACTGCAACCAGAACCAGGCCGTGAAGGTGCGGCGCACGCCCGACGGGTTCGACCTGGTGCTCATCGGCGACCTGGGCAAGGACGTGCAGCAGGGGACGGCGCACCGGATCTACGGCGCCGGCGCGGAGGCCGGCCCGTTGCGGGCGTCGCGGATCGTCACGGGCTTCTTTCGCACCAGCGGCGCCGCCTGGGGAGACCTTGATGGCGACGGCATCGAGGATGTCGTGATGGCCGGCTTCGGCGACTACGCGCAGGGCGCGCTGGCGTGGTTCGCCGTCAAGCCGGGCCAGGATGCCGTGCGGCACGACTTGCGAGTCGGATCAGGGGCCCTCGACGCCGTGGCCGACGACGTCGATCACGACGGCGACCTCGACGTGCTGAGCATCGTCGCCCAGGGCCACCAGGAAATGTGGTGGTATGAAAATGACGGCCGCGGGACGTTCACGCCGCACCGGCTGTGGAAAGAGCGCTCGGCCATGGGCTACAACGGCTTCCAGTGGACCGACTTCGACGGCGACGGCGTGAAGGACCTCGTCGTCGCCGCCGGCAACAATATGGAAATGGTCGATCCGCCGCTGAAGCCGCTGCACGGCGTGTACGTTTACCGGCAGACGGCGCCGATGGAGTTCGCCCAGGCGCATTTCCTGCGGATGGACGGCGTGGCCAAGGCGGTCGCCGCCGACTACGACGGCGACGGCGACCAGGACGTCGCGGCGATCTCGGCTTACCCCGACTGGCGGGCCCGCCAGCCGGTCGCCTTTGTGCTGTTCACGAACGAAGGCGGCGGCGCCTTTTCCGCGGCGACCATCGCTCCGGAGTACTCCGGCCAGCCCATTACCATGGACGCCGGCGACCTCGACGGCGACGGCGACGTCGACGTCGTGCTCGGCGGCGCAAGCTGGGCCCCAAACCTCGCCGACCCGCTGCTCACCCAAGCGAGCCGGCAGATTGCCCGCGTACCGGCGGTGTTGGTGCTGCGGAACCAACTTCACGACCGGCGTTAATCCCGCAGCGCGTCGGGCTATCAAACCACGGAGCCACGGCGGGCACGGAGATCCGCAACCTGGCGACATCCGCTGCTGCGTACTTCTCCTCCGTGTCCTCCGCGACTCCGTGGTTAAACTGCCGCCGTAAGATCAAGCGACGCTTTGCTGGTCAGCCGGTGCATTCCAGACGACGCGATTGCGAGGGCGACTATCCGCCGGACGTTCGCCGCCCCGCAGCAACCAGCAACAACGAAACGAGGCGTCGAGCCGCGGGCAGCCGCGACTCGACGCCTCTCAATTTTATTCAACAGAAGCTACGCTGCGGCCGGCCGAGGCGCCTCCCTTACGCGTCGGTCTTCGGCGGAAGCTGCGGCATCGGCCGGGCGGCCACCTGGTGCAGCCGCACCACGCGGCGGTCGGCCTTCAGCGGCACGCCGTTGACCACCGACCCGATGAGCCGGATGCCCATGTTCCGCAACTGCTCGATGGCCTTGTGCACCCGGCGGATTTCGCTGTGATCCCGCAACACGGTGAGAATGGCGCCGTCGACGTACTGGCCCAGCGAGAGCGTGTCGGAGATGCCCAGCACCGGCGGGGCGTCGATGACTACGAAATCGAACTGGTCCCGCAGCTTCTCGAAAATCGCCTGCGGCTGGTCGGTCGCCAGGGCGTAAATCGCGTCATGGCTGCAGACGCCGGCGGTCAGCAAGTACAGCCCTTCGTTGTTCGTCGGGCGAATGGCGTCCGCCAGATCGATCTCCGAACGCAGCACCTCGCAGAAGCCGTCTTCCACGGGCACGCCGAACAACCGGTGGAGCGATGGCGAACGCAGGTCGGCGTCTACCAGCAGCGTGCGGCGACCGGCCCGTGCCAGGCTCAGCGCTAGGCTGCTGGCCGCTACGGTCGCCCCCTCCTGCGAGGCGGAGCTGGTCACCATCACCACTTGCCGGGGGGCGCTGGTCGAGTCGTGCATCAACGTGGCCCGCACGTTGTCGATCGACTCGGCCACTTGCGTGGCGACCAGGCTGTTGCCGGCGAGCGACTTGAGCGTCGCCGACGGCAGCACGCCCAGCACGCGAACGCCGAGGCCTTCGTCGATATCGGTCGGGCTGTTGAGGCGCCGACGGCGGAACTCCATGAGGGCGATGGCGTAGCACGTGAGGCCCATGGCGGCGACGCCGCCGACGCCGGCGATCGAGTACCGCTCGATCGTGTTGACGTTGGCCAGCGACTTGGCCCGCTGAATGACGGTGACCTTGTCCATGCCGGTCTGATTGGCCTGCATCTGCCGATCGCGGGTCTGCTGCAGCACTTGCCACGCGGCGACCCGCTGCGCCAGGCTGTTGGCGATCTCGGTCTGGTTCTCGATGTCCTGCCGGAGCATTTCGACTTCCGGGTCCTCGACGCCCAGGCTCTGCAGCTTATCCTTGGCGACCTGGAGCTTTTCCTCGTACTCCTTGAGGCTGGCCTGGGCCGCGGCCTTGCGGATCACGTATTCGGTGTGAGCGGCCCGCAGCGTATCGTCCGGCATTTTGCGAATCTGGTCGCGGATTTCCTTCTCGGCCGCGACGCGATACTGCTCCGATTCCATCTGGGTTTGCTGGATCTGCGCCTCCAGCCGCTTGAGCTGTGCGTCCTGCTTGTTGCGGGTCTGCGACGCCCGCTGCTGATACATCTGTTTAAGCTGGAACTCCTGCTGCTTGTACATCGCCATGGTGGGATCTTTTTCCATGGCGGCGGCGACCATGCCTTCCAGCACCGACGGGGCTCGCGAGTGGCCGTAGGCCAACTGCATCATGATCTCGACGTCCAGAAGTTGCTTCTGGGCCTCGGCGATCTGCGATTCGAGCATCCGAATCTCGCTTTGCAGCGTCGGTATCTCGATCTCCTCCCGCGACATGCCCAGCAGTTCCAGCCGGGACTTGAGACTCGCGAGCTTCTCTTCCAGCTCCTTCTCCTTCGCGTCGAGAACGACTTTCAAGTCCTCGTGCGTGGCGGTGGCTTGCAGGCGTTCCTTGAACAACACCTGGTCGCGGTAGGCGTTCACCACCGCGTCGATCACCTTCTCCATCTGCACAGGGTCTTCCTTGCCCTCGTACCGCACTTCGAGGATTTCGCCGTCGCCTGGGTAGCTCACCTTCAAGTCGTTGGTGAGCCACAACAGGGCCTCGTTGCCCTGGTTGCGAACGGCGTCCAGACCCGCGATGGTTTGGTCCGACAGGGCGGCTTCGAGCACCATCGGGCTCTTGAGCAGGGCCAGGTGGTTCATCGCCTGCCGCTCGATCTCCACCGGGCTGGGCCGCTGTCGCGGCTCATCGATGATGAAGTTCTCCTCGGTCGATTTCACCTGCAGGTACGAGGTGACGTTCGACATGTTGGGGAACACAAACAACAGCAAGGCCGCCGCGCCGGCGCCGACCAGCAGCCCGAGCAAGGTCGCCATCAGCCACCGTCGCCGCAGGCAATTGGCCAGCCAGGTCTGGTTGAATCCGCCGTAAAGTATT
>QEVI01000232.1 GCA_003576855.1 Planctomycetota bacterium | reverse complement strand
CCACGACCAGCAGCAGCGCCGCCACGGCCAGCACCAGCGCCGCGGCCGTCGCCGCCGGGGTGAAGAACCAGCGAACGTACGGATAGAGGGCGTTGAGAATCCCCTCCGGGTCGATCCCGCGGAAGCGAAAGGCGAGGATGTTCGCTAGCCCCGAAAGCACTTCCTTCCGTTTGCGTTCGTCGCGGCGTTCCTTGAGGGCCCAGCCCTGGCCGGGGGCGTCCGACAGCACCAACCCGCTGCGATGCAGCATGCCGATGAAGTTCTGCAGCTCCTCGACGCGGATGGTCTGCGGCGGAAATTCGGCTTCGAACCGCTCGGCGATGTCGTCGAGGCTCGACTGGCCGTCGAGCATCTGCAGGATGGCGAATTCCTCTTCCTCGAAGCGGAAATACTGCAGTCCGACCGGGTCCTTGACCACCCAGTAGATGCGTCCCTGGTACCGCTGGCGGCGGGCCTTCAGATCCGGCCGCGCGCGGATCGTCAGCTTGCGCGAGCTGCTGGAAACGATGCTGTCGGCCAGCGTGGGCATCGGGGCAAGGGGGCAGGGAGCGAGGGGCGGGGAGCAGGGTTCAGGGGTGGGTGAAAGAGGCTGGCTATGGGGCCCGCGCGGGGCGATTCGGGTTACTCATGCTGACAGGAGCCGATGGCCGCCTCTGCCCCCTGCCCCGTGCCCCCTGCCTTATCACGGGCGGGCGGCGCTCTTGGCGGGGGTCTCGACGGGCGGCTGGCTGGCGTGGATCGTCATCACGCCTACCAGGCCGGGGCGGATGAGCCAAAAGTCGCCGTTGCGCTGGTTCTCGATCTCGGCCCGCACGACGTAGTCCTTGGTGCTGGGATCGACCGTCTGGCCGACATACGTCACGCGCCCGGGAACGGAAACCTCGCGGCCGCCGGCCAGCGGCACCCGCACGGTGACGGGCCGGTTGGCGAGCTCCATCGGTTCGTACAGCGTCGCCGGGACGTTGCATTCGACCCGCAGCAGGTCGAACTTGACCAGCCGCAGGACGGGGTCGCCCGGATTGACCCACTGGGCTTCCTTTTGCACGAGCTCCTGGACTTCGCCGGCGAAGGGCGCCCGCAGCGTGCGGCGATCGAGGGCGATTTGGGCCGCCTTCAGCTCGGCGGCCTTGACGGCGGCTTCTTTGCCGGCGATGAGGCGGTCCTTCTGGGCCTTCTCGGTTTGTAGCTGGGCCCGGCGATAGGCCAGCTTCTTTTGGCGGATTTCGATGTCCGGCACGGCGTTGGGAGTGTTCTGGTTGGCCAGTTGATCCTTCTGGAGGTCGACCAGGGCGTGATCGGCCGAGGCCTTGGCGAAGATCTCCTCGATCTTGTCCTCGGCCCGCGCGACGGCGGCCTGGTGGGCGTTCTCGGCGATTTCGACGGCGGCCTTGGCCTGGCGGTCGTCGATCGTGGCGAAGACTTGCCCGCGTTCGAGCCGCGCGCCTTCCTTGACGGAAAGCTGCGTAAGGACCCCTTCGACCTCGGCGGCGATGATCGCGTCGTTCTCGGCGCTGATCATGGCGTGATCGAACGTGGGATCGCCCGGCGGCCGCCCCGCGGGATAGGGCGCGGGCGCATCGCCGCCCCCCGCTTGAGCAAAGGCGGCGAGCGTCAATAGCAGCGACGCGGCATGCATGTAAAGCTCCAAATGGTCGTCCGTGCTCAGGGGTCAGGGGTTAGGTGTCAGGTGTCAGGGGTTAGGCGTCAGGTTCTGTAGCATTGCGGCGGCAACGGACAATGGACCACTAAGAACCTAAAACCTGAACAGAATTCGCGATTGAATGAACTCCCACACCTCGTGGAACCACACGTAGCCAATGGACGCGCGGCCGCAGTGTATTTTGGCCTTTACGTCGGCGCCGACCTTGAGGTTCTTCTTGAGCTGGGCGATGGCGGCGTCGGTCGCCGCGGAACTGGCCGATGAATCGGCCAATTCGGAATCGGCCAGTCCGTTTTGGCTGGCGGCGTCGGCGATTTTCAGCAGCTCGTTCTGGTCGAAGGCGACCGTCATGCGGACCGTGTTGCCGCCGTCCTGGTTGACTTCGGCGCTGCTGTGGATCTCGGTGACGCGGCCGACGAGGCGATCGTCGGGGTCGGGATTGGTGGCCAGGATGAACGAGACCTCGAGCTGGGCATCGGGGTCGGCCGCGCGAAGCTCGTTGAGATGGCGGACGACGTGGCCCATTTTCGACTCGGGCGTTTCCAGCTCGACTTCCCACTGTTGGGTAGGATCGGCGACTTCCATGATGCGGGCGCCGGTGGCCACGGGTCGGTTCTTGAGCAGTTCCTGTACCTTCCAGGTCACGACCTTGCCGTCGATGGGGCTGGTGATCGACAGCTTCTCCTCCTGCTTTTCCAGCACCTCCCACTGCGCCGCCAGGCTGGCCAACACTTTTTGCAGCCGGGCGATTTCGCCGCTGGCGGCAAGTCGTTCGGCCACGTTGGCACGCGCTTCGTCGAGGGCCCCGACCTTGATCCGGGCCAGGCTGAGGGCGGTCTCGTTCTCGTCGATCTCGCCGCGGAGGCGGGTCTTCTCCTTCTCCAGGGCGGTGCTCTCCTGCCGGGCCAGCACGTCGCCTTGGCGCACCTGCTGGCCCTCGACGACCGGCACGTCGGTAATAATCCCGTCCATCGCCGCGAACACGTAGCGGCGCGTGTCGGGCAGCAGCTTGCCGTCGGCGGTGACGGTGAAGTCGTAGGGCACCAGCCACAGGGCCAGGGCGGCCGCGACGATGAAGGCGGCGGCCAGCACGGTCTTGGGGAGGTTGCGGGCCGTCACCAGCACGCGGCTTTTCCCGATGAACCGCCAGAGCGGCAACAGGAACAGGCTTTCGTGCGCCTGCGCGTTGGTGAGCGCCGTGGCGCTGTGCTTGCGGACCACGTCCACGCGCTGCATGAGCCCCTCCGGCGGTCGGCTGTCGACGAGCTGCTCGATGACCAGGGCGCCGAGCATGTTCTCGCGCACCCGGTCGCGGGTTTTGTCGTCGGCGTGGGGATCGATCTCGCGGAGCGGCAAGACGGCGATTTGCTTGGTGTGCGACTCGTCGACGTAGGCGTTGACGGCCTTCTCCACCTGGGGGGCCAAATTGGACGTGTCGCCGGCGTACCACAGGTCTTCGCCGCTGCGGGCCACCACCGCCGCCAGGTTGCGGAGCATCCGCACGACGTTCGACCGTTTGTCGAACGTATCTTGGCCGCTGATGGCTTCGACGACGTACTTAGGGCCCTTGCGGAGGACGATGGTGACGCGATCGCAGCCGATCAGGCGGCGGCCCTCGTTGGCGATGGTGTAGGCCGTTTGCCGGGAATCGAGCCGCGTGTGAACCGAGGCAGTGAAGCTTTCAAGCTGTTCCCAGAGGGATTGCTTAGTGACGAAGTGGCGCAGGCGGCGGGTTTTCAAATACTCGCCGGCGACCTCGCAGATTTGGACGAGGAAGCGGAGATAGCCCTTCTGCGTGGTGGGTCGGGCGCCGGTCCGCTGGAAGATTTCGACCAGGCCGTCGACGCCCCGATCGGTGCGGATGGGGGCCAGGACCAGCAAGTAATCGGTCGGATTGGCGGCGACTTCTTCGCCGTCGTGCCCGTCGACGCCTGTGCCGGACCGCGGGGCGACGAGCACCGGTTCTCCCCGCTGGGCGACCTGCCCCAGCAGGCGAGCGTGCTGTAGCTGCGCCGCCTGGCTGGCGGCCAAGCCGGTCTGCTGCAAATTGACCTGGTAGGCGAGCTTGAACGGGGCGCCTTCTTCGATGGTCCAGACGACGCCGCCAATGGCCGCCAGCGCGGCGATGGCCTTCTCCAGCATGCCGGCGAAGAAATCGACTTCGTCGATCTCGCTGCGGGAGAGATCGACGACGTCCTGAAAAATCGCCTGAATCTCCAGCTTGGCCTGCTGGACGGCCTCCTCGTCGGGTCCACGTTCGTCGGGATGCGAGGCGCTCGACACTTCGGAAGTCCGTCCGGTCATCGCAGTTACCGCGGAAAGGTTCGGGCGGCTGCCTGGCGGAACCACCGGAGAGGAAACAAGGCGCCGCCAGGGGAGGTTCCGGGGCAACAAGGCCCTGGGCCGCTCTTTCTCCGCCACCAGAGGCTAGCACTCTTCGCCGGAATGAGCCAGTAATTCTCCCGCTGCGCCGCGGAATGGTCAAATCGTTGCCTGGCAAGAACTTGGCGACGCCGCAAACGCGGAGGGAAATGAAGATCGCCGCCGCGGCGACGAGGGCGCTGGTCGGCGCTTCGGGCCGTGCGATGCGGCCGCGCCGGAGTATTCGGCAAGATCGCTACGTTCGGCACGAAGTATGGAAGGGTTCTCGGCCGGCGGGAGCGGGCCTCGGGGCCTTGAGCGCGACTGGCTCGCCGGCGGAGCGTCCGCGACGCGGCCTGCTGCCGGCGGCTTGAGCCATGTTCGCGGCGCCTGTTGGACGGAGATATGGGGAATGCTACGATTGTCGGAAGCGCCGATTCATGGGAGTCCGCCCACACTAGCGGCTCGCTGTCGGAGCGGTGGTGGATTTCCCCGACAAGAAGGTTTTATGGCAAATCAAAAGGAAGAAGCCCTGGAGGTAGAAGGGGTCGTTACGCAGGCGCTGGCCAACACGCGGTTTCGCGTGGAGATCGAAGGCGGCCATGTGGTGACCGCGCACGTGGCCGGTCGGATGCGGAAGAACTTCATCCGCATCGTTCCTGGCGACAAGGTTCGCGTGGAGCTTTCCCCCTACGACCTGACCAAGGGCCGCATTACGTTTCGCGAGCGCTAGTCGGGCGACGGCTGGTGCCGGAGTTTCGCCTACTGTGCCCGTCCGCGCCGGACGACTGCCGCGACCGCCCTTGGCGCCAGCGCCGTGGCTGGCCCGTTGAGCCGTGTCGCTGCGCGCCCGCATCGTAAGACATACTTGTACCATGCACTTCCGCGGCGCGGTTTAGCGCCGGCTGTACTTTACCAACAACGATCGGAGACAAGACCGGTGAGAAACCTAATGATGCGCTGCGCGGCCGCGTGCGGACTGCTCATCGCCGTGGCGGCGGCCTTGCCGCACGCCGCGGCCCAGTCGGGCGGCGAGATGAAGCCCTTGGCGACCGTCACGCTCTCCAGCTACGACCAGTTGATGAAAGACATCGACTTCATCGGCAGTCTCGCCGGTCAGGCGCAGGCCTCGCAGGGCCTGGACCAGATGCTGACGATGATGACGCAGCAGAAAGGGCTGGCGGGGCTCGACAAGTCGAAGCCGCTGGGGCTGCTGGTGCAGACCGACGGCCAAATGCCGGCCGGCGCTTTGTGCGTGCCGGTGACCGATCTAGACGCCCTGCTGGACGTGGCGAAGGGCTTCGGCGTCACGAGCCAGGACGCCGGCGACGGGCTCACGCAGCTCAGCACGCCGCAGGGACAAAGCGTGTTCGCCAAGACTTCCAACGGCTGGGCCCTGTTGAGCATCTCGCCGGACATGCTCGGCAGCCTGCCGGCTGACCCGGGCGTCGCGCTGGCGCCCTTGGCGAAGGACTACGATTTGGGCCTCCGCCTGCACATGCAGAACCTGCCGGAGGCTTACCGGCAGATGGCGATTCAAGCGATGAGCGAGGGCGCCAAGCAAGGGCTGACTCAAAAGGACGACGAAAGCGAAGAGCAGTTCAAGGCCCGCCAGGACCAGGTCAACGCCCAACTGGCGGAGATGGAACGGTTCTTCAACGAGGTGGACGAGATCACGATCGGCCTGTCGATCGACGCGGAGAATGAAAAGGCGCTGCTCGATTTCGCCTACACGGCCCAGCCGGGCACCAAGCTGGCGGAAGACATCGCCGCCAATAGTAAGGTGACGACGGACTTCGCCGGCTTCGTCCAACCGGACGCCGCGGCGACGCTGTCGTTCGCGTCGAAGATGACCGGCGCCGACGCCGCTCAGCTCGACGCCATGGTGGAATCGCTCCGCACGCAGATGACCGCGGCGATCGACGACGAAGAGCAGATCAAGAGCGACGAGGCGAAGGAACAGATCAAGGCGGCGGCGAACGACTTCATCGACGCCCTCAAGGCGACGCTCGAGGCCGGCGTGATGGACGGCGGCGCCTCGCTGCGGGTGACGCCCGAGTCGCTCACCTTCGTCGCCGGCGGCTTCATCGCCGACCCCGCGAAGGTCGAGAGCGGCCTGAAGAAGATCGCCGAGGCGGCTAAACAAGAGGACGCCAAAGGCGAGGTCCCGGAAATCAAGTGGAACGCCTCGAAGCACAAGGACGTGGCCTTCCACACGCTCCAGGCGCCGGTGGAGGAGGACGACGAGGAAGCGCGACAGCTCTTCGGCGAGACCGTGGACATGGTGGTCGGCATCGGCGAGAAGGCCGTGTACTTCGCCGCGGGCCGCAACGCGGTGGACGCCGTGAAGCAGGCGATCGACGCCTCGGCCGCCGCGCCTGACAAGCCGATTCCGCCGATGGAGCTGACCGTGGCGATCAGTCAGTTCATCAACGCGGCGAAGGCGTTCGCCGACGAAGACGACAAGCCGCAGCTTGAGCGGATCAGCGAGATGCTCGCCAACGAGGCGAGCGAGAAGGACCATGTCCGCCTCAGCGGCGAAGCCATCGACAACGGCATCCGCATGCGGATCGAGGCGGAGGAAGGCGTGCTGCGGGCCATCGGCATGGCGGCCATGCAAGCGCAGATGCAAGCGGCAGGGTTCTGAGGCCGCAGCTTCTGCGGCGTCGATAACCTGCGTATGATATTGAATGCCTGCCGCCGGCAAGCCCGGCGGCAGGCATTTCGCCTTTCTGGGGTTTTTGGGGCAGATGACATGTCCACGATTACGTCAACGGATCAAGTCGAAGCTCGACTGGTCGCGCTCGAAAAGGAAGTGGCGAGACTGCGTCGCTTGGTGGAGATTCGGGCAGGCTCTGACGATTCGCTGCAGGGTTTTCTCGGCTTGTTCCACGATGATCCTGATTTCGCAGAAATCGTGAGACTTGGAAAGGAACATCGCCAATCCCAGCGCCCGGAAACCCACGGCTAGCCGTCTAGTGTTTCTTCTCGATACGGATCACATCGTCATCCTGCAAACGAGCGCAGCCGGGCTATCCGATCGGCTAACGCATCGGATGGCGGCGCACGCTCCCAACGCGTTTCTCATTCCGATCATTAGCTTTCACGAGCAAGTCGCGGGCTGGCAGAGCTTTCTTAACCGCCGACGGGAGGCCGCTTCCGTAGTGCGCGCCTACGAGAAGCTTGGGCGGCTACTGGAAACCTATGCCAAGGCACGGATCGCGCCACGTGCACGGTCCATGGCATAGTGCTCCAGCGCATGGGCGAGGGCGAAGAGCGTCAGCAGAAACGCGCCTTCTGCCCATGCGCCCAGCCCGGCGGCGCCAAGCGCGGCCAGCAGCATGAGCAGATCGATGTCGAAGGTGAACGCGCCACGCCGCCACGACGCCACGGTGTGACTGGCCAGGTCCCACGCGCCGAACGCGTACGCGCCGAGATACAGTGGGATCGTGACGCTGGTTGGCCAGCCCCAGAAGCGTTCCCCGCTCCATCCCGCTGCCAGGAGAACAGCGGCCACCAAGCTCCAGACGAGTTCACGGTTCGCAGTCACGAACCGACTCAATGCGGCCGTCGGTGCCGGCCGTTCGGGAGACTCAGTCGAGAATCGTGCCTCCTCGATCGCTCGCCGCAACCGATCCGGATCTGTCTTTGACCGCTGGAATTCCACCCGGACACGAGCTGCCGGCACGTTTGCGGCCACTTCGAGCACGCCATCCTCTTTTCGCAGGAGGTCTTCCAGGCGCCGGCCGGCATCCTCGCCTAGCGCGCCCTTGAGCGCGATCGACACATGTCCGTACTCGGCGGACAGCTGGGCGCCAGCAGCTCTGACGCGCTGCCGCACCTCAGCGAGCGTCGTCTCCGCGGGATCGAAGTGCACGCAGAGCGAACCGTCCGCGGTGGCGTGAGCCAGCGACACCCCTGGTTGCCGTGCCGTCAGGTCGGTCAAACGTCTGACGCAGGCGTCTTGCGCGTCGGGCAGTTCCGGAAGGAGAACGTCGAGTCGAAAAG
>QEVI01000231.1 GCA_003576855.1 Planctomycetota bacterium | reverse complement strand
CAAGAGAACGAGGAAGTTCGCCGCGAGCTTCACGAGCGGGAACGCAAGCTCGACAGAATCGAGGACGCCCTCCAGTCGCGAAGCGAACAGCTCGCCAAGCAGGAGAAAATGGTCGAGAGCAATCAGCGGCGGCTGGTCGAAAAGCTCGACGACGCCAATCGCCGGCAGAAGGAACTCGACGACCTGCTGGATCTCGAACGGCAGACCATGCACCAGCTCAGCGGACTCAGCCGCGAAGAGGCCGAAGCCAGGCTCTTGGGCCGGCTGGAAAAGGAACTGGTCCGCGAGCAAGGGGCGCTGATCCAACGGTACGAGCGCGAAGCGGTCGAGAAGACCCAAGCGCGGGCCAAGGAGCTGCTGATTACGGCCGTGCAGCGCTTCGCCGCCGCCCATACGGCCGAGGCCACCACCAGCACGGTCGATATTCCCAGCGACGAGATGAAGGGCCGCATCATCGGACGCGAAGGCCGCAACATCCGCACCTTGGAAAAGGCGACCGGCGTGGACGTGATCATCGACGACACGCCCGGCGTGGTGATCGTCAGCGCGTTCGATCCGGTGCGCCGCGAAATCGCCCGCATTTCGCTCAACAAGCTGATCGCCGACGGCCGCATCCACCCGTCGCGGATCGAGGAGATCGTCGCCGAAACGGAAAAGGAAGTCGAAGGCGAAATCCGCCGTTACGGCGAAGAGGCCCTGCAGGAGGCCCAGGTGTTCGGCATTCACCAGCGAATCGTCGAATTGCTGGGACGCCTCCGCTATCGCACCAGCTATAGCCAAAACGTCCTCCGCCATTCCATCGAGGTCGCCTTCATCGCCGGCATGCTGGCCGAAGAAATGGGCATGGACGGCGAATTGGCGCGGCGGGCCGGGCTGTTGCACGATATCGGCAAGGCGGCCGACCACGACATGGAAGGCGGCCATCCGAAAATCGGCGCCGACATGCTCAAGCGCTTTGGCGAAGGCGCCGAAGTCGTCCACGCCGCGCTGGGGCATCACGACGATATCCGACCCGACATGCCCTACACCGTGCTCGTGGCCGCGGCCGACGCCTGCAGCGCTTCTCGCCCCGGCGCCCGCCGCGAAACGCTCGACCGCTACATCAAACGCATGCAGGAGCTGGAGACGATCGCCACGAGCTTCGGCGGCGTCCAGCAGGCGTTCGCCATTCAGGCCGGGCGAGAAGTCCGCGTGATCGCCAGCGCCCGCGATACGACCGATGAATCGGCGGCGAAAATCTGCCGCGACATCGCCCGCGCGTTCGAAGAACAGCTTACCTACCCCGGCGAGATCAAGGTGACGCTGATCCGCGAAACCAGAATCACCGAGACCGCGCGTTAGTGAAGCCGCTCGACCTGCTGCCCGCTCGCTACGCAACACACGTCTATGCGACTGCTCTTCATCGGCGATATCGTGGGAAAACCTGGCCGGGAGATCGTCCGCCGAGCGGTCCCCTGGCTGATCGGCCAGCGGCAGTTGGATCTGGTGATCGCCAATGCCGAAAACGCCGCCGGCGGCTCGGGCCTCACGCCGCTGATTTACCGGGAGCTGCTGGCGGCCGGCGTCGATGTCGTGACGCTCGGCGACCACATCTACCGTCGTCGCGAAATCCTGCCGATCCTCGCCCAGCAGGACAACATCGTCCGCCCGGCGAATCTGCCCGCCGAGGCCATCGGCCGGACCTGGACCGTCGCCAAGGCCCGCGACGGCGCCCTCGTCGGCGTCTTCAGCCTCCTGGGGCAGCTTTACATGCAGCCGGTCGACAGCCCCTTCGCCGCCGCCGACCGGGTGTTGTCTTCGCTGCCATCCGATGTAAAGGTGCGGTTTGTGGACTTCCACGCCGAGGCCACCGGCGAGGCGCAGCTCCTGGGCCGCTATTTGGACGGGCGGGCGTCGGCCGTGCTTGGCACTCACACCCACGTGGCCACTGCCGATGAATGCATTCTGCCCGGCGGCACGGCGTTTCAATGCGACGTCGGCATGACCGGGCCGTTCGAGAGCATCATCGGCCGACGCATCGACCGCGTGCTGCAAACCCGCCTGACGGCGAATCCCGCCGCCTTCGACGTCGCCGCCGGAGACGTGCGGCTTTGTGGAAGCATCGTGGACATCGACGCCCCAACCGGCCAGGCCGTCTCGATCGAGCGGGTTTGCGTCCGGGAGCAAGACCTGCCTGCGCCGTAAGCCCGCTTCGCGCCGACTTCTCCCCATCGGGGCCACTTCGCTAGCGCACCGCGCCCGTCAGCGCCCCCGCGAAGGAAGAAACGGTCGCTGCTTAGCGGGGGTAAGCGTTGCCGTAGGGTGCGCCGAACAGCGGCGGGTGAGTGGTCCGCTGCAGTGATGGGAGGGAGTTTTTGTCAATTCCATAAAAATACGTCTTGAATTTTGTATAAATCGACGTACAGTAAGCGCTGGTTCGACGTTCGTTAGCTCCCTGCAACCTCCCTGGAGCGGATGCCATGAAGCTCTCCTTTCCCGCGATGCGTGGCCGGATGGGTAACCGCGACTACTACGTCGCCATGGTCAAGCTAAGCATCGTCCCGAAAATGTTCAAATTCCGGGACTGGGCCGAATTGCCCCCGGAGCAGCGGGCGCAGCGTGTCATCACCAAGAGCCGCATTCCCGCCATCACCAAGTACATCCTCGAAAACGAGGACGACTACCTCTTCTCGTCGTTGACCGCCTCGTACAACTGCGATCCCCAGTTCCGGCCGCTGGCGGAGGCCCATCCCGATATCGGCGTCCTGGAGGTGCCGTTCGATTCGGACATGATCATCAACGACGGCCAGCACCGCCGGGCGGCGATCGAAGAGGCGCTGCGCGAAAAGCCGCACCTGGGCGAGCACACCATTTCCGTCGTGCTCTTCCCCTGGGAGGACCTGGATCGGATGCAGCAAATGTTCTCCGATCTGAATCGGACGGCACGCACGACGTCTAAGTCCCTGAACATCCTCTACAACCACCGGGACCTCGTCAGCCAAATCACGCTGACCCTCAGCGAGAAGGTCGAGGCGTTTCGCGGGCTGGTGGACAAGGACCGGGTCTCCTTGCCGCTACGGTCGCCCAAGCTGTTTACGCTGGGCGCCCTTCACGACGCGACCGCCGCCCTGTTGGGCGACGTCACCGACCAATCGATGGGCGAGCAGGAAGAGCTCGCCACCGACTATTGGAACGCCGTGGCCGGCAACATGCCGGAATGGGCCAAGGTGAAAGCCGGCGACATGAAACCGATGGAACTGCGACAGGAGTTCATCCATACCCACGCCGTCGTGTTGTGCGGCCTCGGCGCGATGGGCAAGAGTCTCATTGAGAACTACCCCGACGATTGGGCGAAGAAACTGAAAGGGCTCCGTAACATCGACTGGCGCCGCACCAATAAGGAGTGGCAAGGAATCGCGATGTCCGGCACAGACGTCGTCAATCGGCGACAAAGCCGCGTTGATACCGCTGCGTTCATCAAAGGCAAACTCGGGCTGGTGCTTACGCCGAGCGAGAAACGGTCGCTGGAAAGCGCCACCGACGTCAAATCCGTCATGAACGACTTGCGTCGCTTTGCGGCGAAGGCATAACGGCATATCCTAGGCGGCGCGAAGTTCCGCCCTTCCGTGCATCGAGGAGAAACTGCCATGGCCGAAGAGCCTGTCAGCGAGCGAATCGTTTCATTCGAGAAAAACTCGAAAGAAGAAGTGCGCGTGTCGGTCGATGAGTTCCGCGGCCGGAAGATCATCAACATCCGGGTCTACTACCGCAATGACGCCGGCCAGTGGCTGCCCGGAAAGCAAGGCATCGCGCTGGCGCTCGACCGCTATCGTGATTTGGCTGACGCCGTGCTGCAGCTCGGCGAGTGGCTGGAAGCCCGCAACATGCTTCCCAGCCTGCAGTGATCGTTCGTTTCTGACGGCCCGGTAACCGCGTTCAAGCGACGAGCAATGGCGGTGTTTCTCCAAGGCATCCAGGTGCGACCGGTCGACGTGACTGGCCCGGCGGAATGGCAACCGGCCCAGATGGCGCTGGGGCAGGGGCATTCTGCACTCGAAGTGGTCGCGGTGAGAACCACGCGGGCGCCCGCGGCGCGAACCGTAAGAACCGCCTTGCGCGAGCGGAACAACCGCCGCGCAGCGCCCCTGCTCTTGGTCGTGCTCCACGACGGCCAGGCCACGCTCTGCGGCCCGGCGGGCGACGAGCCGCCGATCTACCAGGCCGAGGCCGGGCAGGTCGAGCGGCTTTGCCGCGAGGCGCTCGCCCAGCCGGATCGGCACGCCGTCCTGCGACTCTTACGAGACGCCCTGCCGTCGCTCGAATCCCGGCTCCCCTACATCATCAACCAGGGCTTCCTGGCGACCTACGAGCTGGAGGTTGGCGCCCGGCGTCACGCGGCGTGGGACGCGTCCCACGAGCACGGCCGGCGCCTCCTCGGTCGCGAGGGGAATCAATTGCTTCGCGGCCTGGGTTTCCACATCGAGCGGTGCGACCAGGCCACCTCGCTGCTTCGCGCCTCGGCGGGCGGCCGCCGGCTGGCCGTCGCGGTGCTGCTCGACCAAACGGAATCGCCGGAAATGCAAACGCCGCGGTTCACCGGCTTGTCGCCCGTGTCGTACGCCCTGGCGGTGGCCGATCGCGAGAACGTGCCGTACGTCGTCGTGCTGCAGGGCTCGAAAATCCGTCTCTACCCCGTGAAGGTCGGCGTCGGCGTGGGCCGGCGGGGACGCACGGAAACGTTTGTCGAGGTCCATGCCGGGCTGCTCCGCGAGACGGACGCCGCCTACCTGTGGATGCTGTTCTCGGCCGACGCGCTCGACGAAGGCGGGACGCTCGAAGCGCTCCTCGAAGAATCCAAACGCTTCGCCGGCAGCCTCGCCGAGCGGCTGCGCGAACGGATTTACGACTTCGTGATTCCGCCGCTGGCCGAAGGGCTAGCGCGGGCTCGCGGACTGCGCCGCTTCACGCCCGAAGACCTCGCCGTCACCTACGAAATGGCGATGACGGTGCTGTTCCGGCTGCTGTTCATCGCCTACGGCGAAGACAAGGACCTGCTCCCCTACAAGCGAAACAGCCTCTACCAGGCCCGATCGCTGAAGCACAAGGCCCAGGAGCTGCTCGAAATCGTCAGCCGCGGCGCTGGCGACCGAGCCCCGCCCTCGGCCGCGTCGCTCGAACCGAACACGCTGGCCGAGCGTTTCGACGACGGCGATTCCTGGTGGGAAGAAATCACGCGGCTGTTCCGCGCCGTCGACCAGGGCCACGCCGAGTGGGCCGTGCCCAAATACAACGGCGGGCTCTTTTCCCGCGATCCAAGTATCTCCCGCGTCGGGCAGCTCCTCGCTGAAGTGACGCTGCCCAACAAGGTCCTCGGTCCGGTGCTGGCCAATCTGCTGCTCATCGGCACGCCCGAGGGGATCGGCCCGGTCGACTTCCGCAGCCTGGGCGTCCGCGAGTTCGGCACGATCTACGAAGGTCTGCTCGAAAGCGAGCTCGGCGTGGCGGAGACCGACCTGGCGCTCGACGCCAACGGCTTCTACCGCCCAGCCCGCGAAGGCGAGACGCCCGTCGTCCAGCGGCGGCACATCTACCTCCACAACAAGAGCGGCGCCCGCAAAAGCACCGGCGCCTACTTCACCAAGCCGTTCGCCGTCGAACACCTGCTCGAGCATGCCCTCGAACCGGCCCTGTCCGATCACGCCGCACGCCTCGACCAGCTCGACGAGGCGGACGCCGCCGAGGCCCTGTTCGACTTCCGCGTGGCCGACATCGCCATGGGCTCGCGCCACTTCCTCGTGGCGGCGGTCGACCATATCGAGCGAGCCCTTTCGCAGTACCTGTCGCGCCGTCGGCTGCCGGGCGTGCAGACCGAGCTGGCCCAGCTCCGCTCGGCGGCGGTCGAGGCCCTCGGCCCGCTGGCCGAGCAGATCGAGATCGAAGACACGCAGCTCCTCCGCCGGCTGATCGCCCGGCGGTGCATCTACGGCGTCGACCTGAATCCCGTGTCGGTCAACCTCGCCCGGCTGTCGATCTGGATTCACACGTTCGTCCCGGGGCTGCCGCTCTCGCTCTTGAACCACAACCTCGTGGCCGGCAACTCGCTGGTGGGCATCGGCCGGGTCGAGGAGATCATTGAATACGCGCAAGCCGAGGACCGGCCGCTGTTCGACTTCGACGCCCACGCCCTGGTGGGCGAGGCGATGGAACCGCTCGTGCGGCTGGCGCGGATCGCCGACGCGACGCCGGCCGACCTGCGGCGGGCCCGCGAGGCGTACGAAGCCGCCGAGGCCGCCGTGGCGCCGGCCAAGGCGCTGTGCGACATCGTGACGGCTAGCCGGATGGCGGGCGATGCGCTCCCGCTGGAATTGGAGGAGTGGGACGAGCTGCGGGGCACGATCGTCGACTCGCGCTTCCACAAGAAAGCCAAGAAGGCGCTCGCCGGCCTCGACGTGCTCCACTTCCCGGCGGCGTTTCCCGAAGTGTTTCTGCGCGAGCGGAGCGGGTTCGATGTGATCCTGGGAAATCCGCCGTGGGAGAAGACACAAGTTGAGGATCACGAGTTTTGGGCGCGGCATCATCCGGGGTTGCGCGGTATTTCGCAGCGGCAGCGTGAGCGAATTACTGCAGAACTGCGCAAGCAACGCACCGACTTGGTTGCGCTGCTTGAGCGAGAACATCAATTTGCAGAGCGAATGCGATCGGCATTATTGACTGGGCCATATCCAGGCATGAATGCGAGCCATCCTGACTTGTACAAGGCATTCTGCTGGCGATTCTGGAAACTTGCGTCGCCTCAAGGCGGGCAGGTGGCGGTCGTGCTTCCTCGGTCGGCTTGGAACAGCAAAGGGACTGCCGAATTTCGCCTGCAGGTACTGCAAGACGCCGAGCTTGTTGACCTTACGATGCTCGTCAACAACCGCCAGTGGGTGTTCCCGGAGGTCCATCCCCAGTACACGATCGCCTTGGCGATTCTGAAGCATGGCCAGCATGCCGGGACCCGCGTGAACCTTCGCGGCCCTTATCCTGCGATCGATAGATTCACGGACCGTGTTCGCAATGCCCCGGCGACGTTCGCGGGCGAGGAAATTGCGTCCTGGACGGACACGGCGTCCTTGCCGCTCCTGCCAACGGATGAATCGTTGGAAGTCTTCCAGCGGCTTCGTTCTGCGCCTCGTCTCGATTCTAACGATTCATCGAACTGGCGAATTCGACCGGTCCAGGGCGACCTCAATTCCACAACCGGCAAGCCCATGATGGACCTCGAGTCCGACGGCTGTCCCGCGGGGTTTTGGCCGGTTTACAAGGGGGAGTCGTTCGACCTTTGGCAGCCGGATTCGGGGACGTACTACGCGTGGGCCGACCCGGCCGTGGTGACGTCGCACCTGCAGGACAAGCGCCGCCGCGGCCGCAAGCTGCGCTCGTCGGCGTATTTCGAGTTCCAACACGACCGCCCCGCGGCATGGTGGAACGACCCCCACACGCTGCCGTGCTATGGCCCCCGCATCGCGTTCCGCGACGTGACCCGCGCGACCGACAGCCGCACGATACGCGCCGCGCTCGTGCCGCCACGCGTATTTGTGAATCATAAAGCCCCCTACCTTATCTTGGTTCGCGGTAGTGAAGCCGAGGAGGCGTATCTACTTGGACTTCTTTCGTCGCTCCAGCTTGACTGGTATGCAAGGCGCTTTGTCGAGAACTCTATGGCGTTTTTCATCCTCGCGCCATTTCCCGTTCCACGTCCGCCAGTCGACGCGCCTCTTCGGCGCCGCACGATCGCCCTGGCCGGCCGGCTGGCGGCGGCGGACGACCGGTTCGCCGCTTGGGCGGCGGCCGTGGGCGTCGAGTGCGGGCCGCTCGACGCCGCCGCGAAGTTCGACCACATCTGCGAGCTCGACGCCGTCGTCGCCCACCTGTACGGCCTCCAGGAGCGGCACCTGGTCCACATCTTCGAGACCTTCCACGAAGGCTGGGAGCCCGGCGCCGTAGCCGATCATCCGACCTTGGGGGATTACAACCAGCGCCTCGGCGAGACGCTCGAACATTTCCGCCGCTGGCGAAGTAACATACGACAAAG
>QEVI01000230.1 GCA_003576855.1 Planctomycetota bacterium | reverse complement strand
CTGCAGCGCGCGGCCCTCAGCCGCGAGAGCTGAAGCGCCGTCGGCGGGCGCAGCACGTCGATCACGTCAGAAGTCGGTTCCGCCGCCGCCGCCGCCGCCCCCGCCGCCGCCCCCGTCGCCGCCGTCCGTTCCGCCGTCCGTGCCGCCGTCACCCCCGTTGTCCTCGTCGACTTCTTGCCCGGCGCCGGCGAAGGTGAACGTCGTGACGTTTCCGATGCCCGAAAAACTCGGCGCCACCGAAATGCGGACGTAGCGCCGGTCGGCCGAGACGACCGCCGAGGCGATCATGTTCGTTCCTTCGGGTAGCGTAATGATGATCGGCTGGTAGCCGACGGCGCCGCCGCGAGCGAGGGCCAACTGCCGGCGCAAGTCGAACGGCGCCAGGTTGCCGCGGCCGGGAATGATCGACGGATCCGCCAGAGAATCGACCTGCTGGCCGAATCGCTGGGCCATCACCGCCTGGCTGATCGCCGCCTGGCGGTCGATCGAGGCGGCCAGTTGCTGCGCTTCGATGGGATCGGAGCGGCGGCCTTGGTCCAGGTTGAACACGACCAAGGAATCGTCGTCGCCGACCTTGACGTGTTGCCGTTGGTGCTTTTCATTCTCCCCGCGGTAGTTCTGATAGACGTCCACCGTCACGCGGTCGGCGACCAGTTCGCCCCAGACTTTGCGGAGCCGGACGCGGTATTCGCCGGGGAAGCCTTCGGCGCAGACGTACGTTTCGCTGAAACCCTCGGCGCCGGCCTGTTTCTCTTCAAGGTTGGCGTACACGTCGCCGAGAACCACGCCGCCGCCGCCGCTGCGACGCTGGCGCAGCGAGCAAGTCGTGCCGCTGGGTTCTTCGACGATCAGGTCAACGTCGGCGCTGCCGGACCAGGTGACCTTCACCACGCAATCGCGGACCAGCGCTTCGTCCAGTTCTTTTTGGAAGTCGTCGGCCGCGGCCGTATCGCCGGCTTTTCTCATTTCCTCAAGCGTCGCCTGGGCGACGCGCACGGCCGTGTCGCGAACCGCTTTCTGATCCGCCGGCCATGCTTGCTTCAGGATGCCGACCGTCGCCCAGCGAATCCCGGCGACGTCGTTGGCCCGCTGCGCCGCCCGCAGGCCGAGGGCGTACGCCTCGGCGTACATCGGCGTCGCCTTGACGATCTGCTGGTAGACGCCCAGTGCACGGGCGTCGAGGTCGATGTGCGACAGGTAGCGGGCGATGAGCATCAGCTCGTCAGGGCTGGTGCTGAAGTCGCAAGCGGACATGATGGCCCGTTCGATTTCCGCTTTGGGCCGCCCGGCCAGTTCCATGGCGATGCCGAGCGATTCGTACATCCAGGCTTGCGGCTGTCCAGCGGCCAGGGCCGCGTGTATCAGCGCAATCACGTGGTCGTACTCTTTCTGCTTCATGAGGCTCTTCACGGCCCGGCGCACGACGGCTTCGTCCCGCCGCTCCTGGGCGAAGTACTTCGTCCAGAACGCTTCGGGGGCCAGCGAGGCGTCGATTTCAATGCCGGCGGCCTCGGGCGCCTTCCGCGGCGCCGGGGACTCCGCCGGCGGGGCTTCCGCGTTAGTGGCCGGCGGAGCGGTGGCGGCGTCGGCGGCGCCTGGCGAGTCGGGGGCGGCGCTGTCTGGTTCGGCCAGGTCGTCGGGGACGGCGAAGAACCCGCCGCCGCCGCCCATGCCGCCGCCCATGCCGCCCATGCCGCCGCCCATGCCGCCCATGCCGCCGCCCATGCCGCCCATACCGCCGCCCATGCCGCCCATACCGCCGCCCATGCCGCCCATCATGCCGCCGCCCATCATGCCGCCGCCCATCATGCCGATGTTCTCGATCGGCATGACCAGGTCGGCGACGGGGTACACGCGGACCTGCAGCCGCTTTTCGGCTTCCTCGGCGGTCGTGATCATGAGCACTTCGTTGTCCACGATATACGTAAGGTCGGCGCTGGCGTTCTTCAGCAGCAGGTCCATGGCCGATCGCAGCGAGACGTTCGAGATGTTCATGGTCACTTCGACGTCCGGGCTCACGGCGACGGCGTCGAGGGCTGCGTTGTCAAAGACGATCGGGATGTCGTAGTCCTGCGAGATCATCGTCAGCACGGTGTTGAGCGGCTGAGCGACGGCGTCGATGGGCGCCCGCAGCGGCTGCCGCAGGGCGCCGTAGATGCGGCGTTCGGCTTCCCCTTCGCTCTTGAGGTCGACGGAGTAGCGGGCTTCGCGGCGCCGGGTCAGCTCTTCCCACACCGGGGCGTCGGGATAGACGATCGGCGGGTTGTCGGGAAATGGAATATGCGACAACTCGATCTGGTACATCGTGTCCCAGCTTGCGTTCCACCGCGCAGAGCGGGCGACCTGTTGCAAGTAGTCGTGACGCTTGTGACGAGCCCACAGCGCCGCCACGCGCGGCGTTACGCCGTTGGGATCAAGCTCTTCGACGATGGTCGCCACTTCCTCGGCTTCCACGTAGCGGCGCTCGTCCATCAAGGCGTTGAACCGGCTCATAAGCTGGTCGATGCGCTCGATGCGTCGCGTGAGCTGCTGGTCGATGAGCTTCCGCTCGCGAACGGAAGCTAACTGCTCCTCGCGGAGGCGATCGAGCTCGTCTTTAATCGCTGCTCGCCGCGTCGCTTCCTGAAGCGCGACGGTGAGTTGATCGACCAGTTCAGCGCGGGTCGTTGCATCCAGGTCCGGCGTGCGGCGGACGTTTTCCAACGCCAGCTTCAAGTCTTGGATGGCCGACTGCGGGTCGGTCGCCATCCGTTCGCGCGCGGCGCGTACGGTGTTGGCCACTTCCGAGCGCAACATCTGCGCCAGCACGCGTCGCTGCTGCTCGACTTCGTCGAGAAAACCGCCCGCGGGGCCCGACGGCTCCAACTGCCCCGGCTCAGGCGGCGTGCGCGGCGCGGCGGGCTCGCCCGCCGGGGGCTGCGTCAGGATGATTTCGCCCGGTGCGCCGGGCGCCGCCGGCGAAGCGGCCGCCGGGGCCTCGAAGGGTACGTTTGCGGCCGGCTCGCCGGCGCCCCCTTCGATGGCGTTCTGCACGGTGCGGGCCTGCACGTTGCCGGGGTCCGACTTCAGCACCGCCTGCACGATGCGCAGGGCGCCCTGGCGGTCGCCGTTGGCAATGGCACGCTCGGCGATCATGGTGAGTTGATCGGCCTGGGCTCCGCTGAGCTCGGCCAATGCGGCCAGGCCGGCCGCGCCGACGGTCGGCAGCGTGAGGCCGTCGTCGCGGCTGGCGACATCGACGATTGCGGCCAAATAGGCGTTGTCGTTCGAGGCTGCGGCGGGCGCCGCGGTCCAGGCGAGCTCAGTGGAACCGCCGTCGCCGTCGATGGCCGTCACCTGCACGGCAGCGGGTTTCGTCAGGTCATCCGGCGTGCGGCCGACCAGCACCGTGTCGCGGTCAGCGCGGAACGGGGGGAGCGAGGCCGGATAATACTGGCCCAGCGCCCGATCGACTTGCGCCTTGGCGGGCCAAACGACCGTGGCCCGGCTCCATGCAGCGAGGCTCTTGCCCGCCGCTTGCGCGTGGCGCACGTTCTCCTCACGGGCCCGGGCATCGCTAATTCCGGCTTTTTCGTCTTGCCAGACGAGCGGTTCGCCGACGTACACGTTGCCGCCCGTCTGATTGGCCAAAATCGCCAGCAACTGCGCGTCGATCTGCGGACCGACGGCATAGCTGTTGATCGGAACGCGGGCCGCACGCAAGCGCTCGACCAGCGGACCGAGCGTCGGCGCGTCCAGCAGGTTCGCCATGCTGATGCCGTCGCCGATATAGACGACCGCGCGATGCTTAGAACCGGCCAGCTCGAAGTTCTTCAAGGCTGCGTTCAAGCCGGCTTCGAGGTTCGATGATCCCAGCGGGGCCTGTTGGCCGAGCTGGGCAAGCGCCTGCTGAACGGCCGGGCTGTCGCCGGCGGCAAGCTCGCTCATCAGCGGGCGGGGATCCAAATCGAGCGCCATGATCTGCACGCGGTCAGTCGGCCGCAGCCCTGCAAGCAAAGCCTTGAGCCCTTCAAGGCCGGTTTCGCGGAAGGCTCCCTGCTGGCTGGCCGACGTGTCAAACAGCACGACGACGTCCACGCCCGCGACTTCCTTGACGGGCAGCTCCGGCGTGAGACTCAGCGCGTAAGCAGTCTGGTCGTCCTGGCGATAGGTGGCGAGGCGGGCGGACTCGGCCGCCGACGCCGCCACGGCGCCCGACGCCGTCAGGGCCACAAGCATTGCACGAAGGCATAGGCATGTATGCATGGGAAAGGCTCCCCGGAAATACCTCTGCACAGCGCTCGCCGTGTTCCGCGGCGGCGACCGCGCCCGTGCAGTTAATGGCTAATTGAAAACGCGACGACACGACTGTCCCGATTGGCGGGGGTGACAGCGGGACGCGCGGGCAAGGAAGCCCAGTTCCCCGCGGCGCGCACCCTGGGTGGCACGCCGCAGGTACGGGCAGAACCCGGCACTACCAGTTTAAGCTGGCGGCGAAAGCGTCGCCACAAGAAATTGCCTAGATTGCCCGACTCGCGGGTTGCGGCCAATCGGCCCCGCCGGGCCGAGCCAGCCCGCCGCACGACTGCCCAAAACGTGCCGCGGAGTAATCGGAACGACCGTTGGAGCCGGAAAAGCCACAGCTTGGCGGCAACCGGCCTTCCCAGTGGGCGACGCGGCTGGATAATGGCCGCTTTGCCCAAATCGCGGTCCCCGAGTTCGCTGACGCGCTGCGAGTGATGTGGTCGGCTGGTGGGGTCGCCGCCGACAAACGCTGACCATTGCCTGCCGCCATGCTCGCCGCTCTCACGCTGTTTGGACAGGAATTCGCTTGGACGGACCTCGGGGTCGTGGCCCTGCTGGTGCTCTTGGAGGGGGCCCTGTCGATCGACAACGCCCTGGTGCTGGGCCTGTTGGCCAAGCAGCTTCCCAAGCACCAGCAACGAAAGGCCCTCACCTACGGCCTGATCGGGGCCTTCGCGTTCCGGTTCATCGCCGTCTTTATGGCCGCCCTGCTGTTGAAATGGCACGTGGTGAAACTTCTGGGCGGCGGGTACCTGGTTTACATCGCCGTCAAGCACCTGTTCTTCGAACGGCATCACGACGATGGCGAAGTCCGGCTCTCGCCCACCGGCGAGCCGATTCTCGTCCACGAAGCGTCGGGCCGGCCGCTGGAGGCCGGCGAAGAAGCGGCCGAAATCGCGCAGCGGGCGCCCTTGCCCGTGCCGGACGCGGTCGCCGGGGCGTCCGGCGGCAAGGCCAAATTCTGGCCGACGGTGCTGGTCATCGAGCTGACGGACATCGCCTTCGCGGTGGACTCGATTCTGGCGGCGATCGGCGTGGTGGGCAGCCCGCCCCCCGGCCATCCCAAAGAGGCGACGCATCCGAAGCTTTGGGTGATTATTCTGGGCGGCTTGCTGGGCGTGATCCTCATGCGGTTCGCCGCGGTGATCTTCATCAAGCTGCTGGAGCGTTTTCCGCGGTTCTCTAGCGCCGCCTACGTGCTGGTGATGGTCATCGGCGGCAAGCTGCTGGTGGACTGGTGGTTCAACACTGAGGAACATCCCCACCGCGTCAACTTCCACTCGCCATCGGCGATTGAGTTCTGGATATTCTGGGGCTTGATGTTCGCTGCGTTCCTGACTGGTTTTCTGCCCAAGCGCCGGCACCATCCAGCCAGCGCGACGGCGCCGCCGGCGCTCGACTAGTCGCAACACCTATTTCGTCTGGCGGGGTCCGCCAGGGCGCTTGCCGTGGATTGGCAGATCATCTTTACGCTGTCGGTGGTAGTGGCCGTGCTGGTGGCGCTGGCGGCGAACCTCGGTTCGCCCGACCTGCTGTTCCTCGGCGCCACGGCCCTGTTCGCCGTCGCGGGCATCACGACGACGCAGGAGGCCTTCAGCGGGTTTTCCAACCCCGCGATGCTCACCGTGGGCGCGCTGTTCATCGTCGCCGCCGGGTTACGAGACACGGGCATCCTCGATTTCGTCGGCCGGAAGATCATGGGCAACGCCCGCACCAGCGGGGCAGCGCTTGTCCGGCTGGGCGCGATCATCACCGCCATGTCGGCGTTTTTGAACAATACGCCCGTCGTGGCGATGTTCGTGCCCATCGTGATCGACTGGAGCCGGCGGCGCCGGGTGTCGCCGTCGAAATTGCTCATTCCGGTGTCGTACTTCGCCATCCTCGGCGGCATCTGCACGCTGATCGGCACTTCGACCAATTTGGTCGTTGACGGCCTCATGCAACAGCGCGGCATCCGCGGCATCGACCTGTTTGAAATCACGCCGGTAGGACTGGCCTGCGCCGCAGGGGGGCTGGCTTACCTGTACTTCGCCGGCCAGCACCTGCTCCCCAACCGGAAGGAGTTGCTGGAACAACTGGGCGAATCCCGGCGCGAGTTTCTCAGCGAAATGGTGGTCTCGCCCACCTGCCGGTTGGTGGGCCGCACGGTCGAGCAGGCCGGGTTGCGGCAGCTTCCGGGGTCGTTTCTCATCGAGATCAGCCGTGCCGAACAGGTCATTAGCCCGGTGCGGCCAGATCAGATGATTCGCGCCAACGACCGACTGGTGTTTACGGGAATCGTTTCGAGCATCGTCGAGCTGGAGCGAATTCCCGGTCTCAACCCCGTGGCCGATCCGGCATATGAAGTGTCGCCGGCGGCGCAGCAGAAACGGCGACTGTGCGAGGCGGTGATTTCGCACGTGTCGCCGCTAATTGGGCTGACGATCCGCGACGCGGACTTCCGGGCCCGATTCGGCGCCGCGGTCGTAGCCGTGCATCGGGGCGGCGAGCGCGTGAAGGAAAAGGTCGGCGATATCCGGTTGCAGGCCGGCGACACGCTGCTGCTGCAAACCCAGCCGCACTTTCTGCGGGCTTATCGAAACGACCCGTCGTTCTATCTCATCAGCGACGTCGAGGAGTGGCGGCCTCTGCGGCACGATCGGGCGTGGATCGCCCTGGCGATCTTCGTGGCGCTGATCGGCATGATGGTGTACCAGGACAGCAGCACGCTGCTGTGGGCGATGCTGGCGGGGCTGGCGCTGATTGCGACCGGCTGCATTACGGCGACCGAAGCTCACAAGAGCATCGAATGGCAGGCGCTGGTCATGATCGGGGCCTCGTTCGGCGTCGGGGCGGCGCTGGAGAAGTCGGGCGCCGCGGCGCTGGTGGCCGGGCAGTTGGTCGCGGCCACCGAATCGCTAGGCCCGCGCTGGGGCTTGGCGTGCATTTATCTGCTCACGGTGATCGTCACGGAGATCATCACCAACAACGCCGCGGCGGTGCTGATGTTTCCGTTTTGCCTGGAGACGGCCCACCAGTTCGGGGCCAACGACCGGCCGTTTCTGATGGCCGTGCTATTCGGCGCGTCGGCGGGCTTTATGACGCCGATCGGCTACCAGACGCACATGATGGTTTACGGCCCCGGCGGGTACCGGTTCGCCGATTTCATGAAGGTGGGGCTGGGCCTGCACCTGGTGATGTTCCCCATCGTCATGGTGCTGGCGCCTTGGATCTGGCCGCTAAACGGCTGACGGCGGCCGTTAGGCACGAACCCTGCTGGGGAAGGCGACGTAGCAAGCTGTAACGCTTCGTTCGCGCCCGGCGAACGGGCGCGTTGGAGCCGCTCTAAGATTACGGGAGTCGTTTATGAAACGCGCTGGACGGATAGGCGTGATCGGGCTGTTGCTGGGTTTCGCCGCGGGGGGCTGGCTCGCTCAGCAGGGGCCGTGGCAACCATGGCAAAACGCCGCGGCCCAGGCCGTCGCCGTCAGCTCCGCCCCGCCGCGGGAGCCTTTGCGTGCGGCGCCCTCGCCTAGCGACCTAACCCCCGACGAGCTGCGGAACATCCAGGTGTACGAAACGGCCAATCGCAGCGTGGTGAACATCAACACCACGATGATCGAGGTCGACCGGTTCTTCATGCTACAGCGCGAGGCGGAAGGTTCCGGATCGGGCGCCGTCCTCGATAAGCAAGGCCACATCATTACCAACTACCACGTGATCGACGCCGGCGACTCGATCGCGCAGAAGATCGAAGTCACGCTCGCCTCCAACCAAACGTACCCGGCCACGTTCGT
>QEVI01000229.1 GCA_003576855.1 Planctomycetota bacterium | reverse complement strand
GATCGACCAGGTTTTAATCGCCGTGCACCCGCGCCACGCGCGCCTGTACTGCTCGACCATGGGCTTTGCGCAGTTCGGCGCAGATCGCGACTACCCGGCGGTCAACGGACGGCCGGCGGTGGCGCTTTGCCTCGATTTGCCGGGGACGAAGCGCTCACAGCGGGCGGCGTGGGAGAAGTTCCTGGGCGCGCCGCTGGGCGAGGAAGTGGTGAAGCGTCGACCGATCGGCGATGCCGATCGGCGATATTTCGAGCGCGTCAGCCGGTTGGCCGAACGCGAGTGGAGTCCACTGGATGCGTTCGCGGCGCCGGCAGTGCCGCCGGCTGGCGAACAAGCGGCGGGCAGCGGGTCGCTCTTGGAGCTTCCTATCGCGTCGTAATGTGTGCTGCCGCGACGCGCTTTTGCGGCACGGCGTGCGACTTGGCGCGCTCGCAGCGCATCGCGGGGTGACGCTTCGCGCGCCGGGAGAGGCGACCGCATGGGCGAACTGGCCCGTATTTGCGTAACAAAGCCAGTCAGTGCACGGCCTGGATGAATATGCCGGTTCCGGCATGCGGTTTGCAGGGTTCAGGACGCGGGGGCGAGGAGAAACCACATGGCTGCCAAGAACGCCACTAACTGGCCAGCAATCATCAATGTGGACGCCGTTTGCCGCCGCTCGGCAATCGCCGTTAACCGCTCGTGGGCGAGGCTTACCCGGCACTGGGACCCGGTCCAGGCTGCCGGCGGCGTGGCCTTCTTTATGATTCTGGGCGTTTCGGCGTGGTGCGAATGGCTGGCAATCTCGTGGCTGCTGCGGCAATTCTAGCGGAGCCGCTAAGGCGCAAGCGACGGGATTCGAACGGGTAGTTTGCTCGTGCTACCGCCGTCGGGGGGTGGCGGCGCCGGCCGCTCGGGCCCCGCCGTTTAGGAAGTAGCGGCCCTCGGTCATAAAGCCGCTCCCTTTTCCCGTGGGGCTGGTCATCGGCTGTAGCTGCGTCGAGAGCGTGCCAATCGCGGCCGATTGCTGGGCCGAGAGCGCCATTTGCTGGCGATTGAACTGCTGCTGCTGGGTGTTGAATTGCTGTTGCTGCAGTTGCGGCCTGACGAGCGAATAGTAATTCGGCAAGCCGCCGATATCGTTGTTGCGCAGCAGGTTGAGGTACGGGCTGACCGTCGGCGAAGCGGGGCGGTATCGGCGAATCTGCTGCCCGTGACTTGCCCCGATGTCGAACGTCGCCAGCGCCAGCATTGCCAGCGCTAAGACCAACCCACGCGTTGCAGCCATCGGTAGCCCCCCCATTCCGGCGGAAAAAGTGGAAGCGTCGCAGCGGGCTTCCAGCGTCCTATTTCGACTTGGCCGCTGGTTTATCCTCAAGGATTTTACCTCTTCTCCCGATTCTTGCAAATGTGCCGCTTCCTCCGCACGCGCCGCCCGTGCGTGCCGGCGGGCTGTGGCGCTCGCCCTGCGTGCGAATTGAGGGCGCTGTAGTGACGACGGACGCGGCGCGCCGCATGGCATGGCCGCCGCAGGCCGCGACTGTTGCGGCCGCCGTCCAAGGCCTCGCCCTGGCCCGTGGGGCCAGCCGATCGGCCGCAATGCGGTTGATGTTTCCCAAAAAGTCTCGGGAAGTTCGCTCCTACTATGAACGACTTCTGCAATCGGCGGCGATTGGTCAGCCTTGCGGCGCTGCTGCTCATCAGTTCGGGTTGCCATTTCGTGTACCCGGGCCGGCGGGCCGATGGACCAGTGCCCAACGTTCCGCCGCAGATGCCGCGAGAACTGGCGAAGGTCTCGCTGCCGGATTACATCATCGAGCCGCCCGACGTGTTGACGATTGAGGCGACCAGCCTGCTGCCGAAGCAGCCGTACGCGCTGCGTCCGCTGGACGTGGTCGCCGTAACTACGCAGGGCATGGTGCCGGAAGAGACGAACGTCGCCGGGGAGTTTCTCATTCAAGCCAACGGCGCCATCGATTTGGGCTTCGTGTTGGGATCGGTTCAAGCGGCCGGGAAGACGGTCGAGGAGCTTCAAGCGGATATCCTCGCCACGCTCCGCCAGCAGGTTCGCGAGCCGCAGGTCACGGTGACGCTGACCCAACTGGCGGCCCAGCAGCAAATTGCCGGCGAACATCTGGTCGCGCCGGACGGCAAGGTGAACCTCGGAACGTATGGCCGCGTGCGGGTCGTGGGCATGACGATGGAAGAGGCCCGCGCGGCGATCGAGGCTCACCTAGCGCAGTACCTGGAGAATCCGCAGATCGCGTTGGACGTGCTGGGCTACAACAGCAAGGTGTACTACGTCGTCACGCAGGGCGCCGGGCTGGGCGACCGGGTGGTCATCCTGCCGGCCAAGGGTAACGAGACGGTGCTCGACGCGATCGGGCAGGTGCAAGGTCTCGACTCGACGTCGTCCACGAGAATGTGGGTGGCGCGGCCCGGCGGCAACGAGTGCGGCGGCGATCAGATCATGCCGGTGGACTGGCTGGCGATCACCCAGCGCGGCGACGTGGGAACCAATTACCAGCTCATGCCGGGCGACCGGTTGTACGTTTCGGAAGACAAGCTGGTCGCGATCGACACGAAGCTGGGCAAGATCTTTTCGCCGCTGGAACGCATCTTTGGCGTAACGCTGCTTGGCACGCAAACGACATCGCGGCTCGTCTTCTTTGATCGCGGAGGAGGGACCGGCGGAGGCTTCGACCACCCGTAGCCCGCTCGTGACCGTATCATGGTAGACCAGCGTAAAGTGGCGGCCTTGCTCTTGCCGGTCGTGTTGGCAGGTTGTCATGTCGGCGTATGCGCCAAGCGGCAATCGGAGGAGTGTTGCCCGACCGACGTTCGCAAGACGGTGCCGTGGTGCGCCGGCGAGGACGCGATATTCCAGTACCCTTGCGGGCCGTCGGGCGATTTTTACGGACACAGGCCGACGTGTTGGCGGCCGTGGCCGACCCCTGCCGCCGCATGGCGCGACACGTACTGCGGCGTGACGGTAGCTGCGCCCGTGGAGGAGATAAGGGTGCTGGAAGACGCGCCGGCCACGCCGACGCCGATTCCGGAGATCGTGCCGCAAGTCGAGCCGCAAGTCGAGCCGCCCGCGGCGCCGCCGCAACCTGACGCGGGGGCCGCGCCGGCGGGTCCGCCCGTGCTGCCGCCGCCCGACCGCTCGGCGGAGCAAACCGAATCGACGCTGACGCCGATCGGCGAATACGAAAGCGATGACGACGTCTCGATCCGGCAAGCGCCGTCGAATCCGCCGGCCAACCTCGCAAGTTGGTTGACGGCGCGGGTTTTTGGACAGGTTCGTCGCCCAGCCCCGTCGAGGCCCGTGGCCGGCAAACGCTCCGTCGTGGGCGCCGCGGGCGCTGTTCGCCAAGCGGCGTCGCGGGACGATGTGCCGCAGCAATCGCCGGTCGTCCTATCGGAATACGCGGCGCTCTCCTACGGCGCGGTCAGCCAGGGCGATCGAAGCCTGCTGCCGGCGAGCTTGATCGTCGTCAACGCTGCGACCGCGCCGCGAGGCAGTGGGCGCGCCGAAGTCGACGCCGGAGCGACGAAGCCTGGCCGAGCCCCTTCGCCGGTGAAGGCACGGCGAGCGCCCGCCGAGCCGATAACGGACTTCGTTCGCTAAGTGCGGTTTCGGGGAACGAACGCGCCGCTACGGTGGGGCGGGCCAAATGCCGCCGCGCGCCGGCCCAACACGCGCTAACGGACGGTTAGGCGTTTCTTCCGGGCCGCGCCGCTGGAGTCGTGAGCGGCGAGACCTTGAGCCGGGTCAGGCGGGGCGGCGTCTGCGAAGAGCGGCAAGAAGACTTCTTGAATCGCTAAGGCCCCATGCGTGCTGAGATGATGCGCGTCGGCGTATCGAGAGCCTACGTCGTCGTAGGGCACGATCTTGCCGGGGCTGTCGGGTCGAAGGAACAGCGGGAGCGGGTCGAGAATGATCGCGCCGCGGCGCTCGAGTTCAGGAAGGAACTCGGCGTGAAAGCTGTTTTTGAGGTCGTAGTCTTCGACGGGCATGCCCAGGCCCTCCATCGTCCAACCGTGCCAGGCGTAGGTGGTCAGCGCGCGGGGGACATTGAAGGAGAAATAAGGAACGTCCTTGACGAAGTACACGGTCACGCCGTTTTCGGCGAGCTTCTCGACGGTTGTCAGCAACGCGTCGCCGAAATCGGGTTCGCGAAAATAGTTGGACCAAACCGCGGCTAACACGACGGACTTGATCTTCTGCTCGATCACGGTGTTGAATACAGCGGCATTGAACGGAATGGCGTTTTCGTTGAGTCCGAACCGCCGCCGTGCGTAGAAGTCCAGCACCGGAGCCGTGGCGGAGTGCGTCGCGACGAGCGTGGTGACGCCGTATCGTTTGCCGAGCTCGTCCATGGCCGGAAGAATGGCCATCGCGTGGCTGTCGCCCCACACGGCGATGCTGGGGGCTGCCGTTGCGGGTCCTAATCGCGTGAGCTCGTGGGGGATGTGTTTCAAGCCAAACCCGCGGGTGTATTTCTCGTCGCGCTGGCAAGTTACTGCGAAGCGTTCGGCCTGCGTAGTAAGACGCTCTGGATAGCCGTCTCTGGCGTCGATGGCGATTCCCAGGGCCAGAATGACGCCATAGCCGAGTGCGCCGCCCACGAATACGCCGGCGCGACTGGCAAATTGAGCGCGATTGCGAAAGGGCGTCTCGACGAATCGCCAAGACAGCGCGGCGGCTGCCACGCTGGCGGCGATGATAGTCAGCCGCTGACCTATGCTGAGCGGCGTGAACACGCAAGCCTTGCTCAGCGCCAGCAGCGGCCAGTGCCAGAGATAGAGGGAATACGAAATCAGCCCGATGAACACCAGCGGACGGCCGGCCAGCACCGCGTTGACGGCCGGCGCTGGCGTCGCGCACCCGCCGGCGGCGATTACCAGGGCCGTGCCCAGCACCGGGAGGGTCGCCGCCAGTCCCGGGAACGGCGTTTCGCTGCTATATAGGAAGCACGACAGGAGAATTGCGGACATGCCCACGGCGGCGGCGACCTGGCCGCGCCATGGGCGGTCCGGTCCCATCCTCGCCGCAGTACCGGCCAGCAGTGCTCCCACCAGTAGTTCCCAGGCCCGCGTCGGCAGCAGGTAATACGTGGCGTCCGGATGATTCGCGACGCCATAGACGCTGAGCGCGAAGCTCGCCGCGCAGGCCAGCGACAACAGCGGGACGAGGGCCGCGCGGTACATCTTGGCCACGGCCATCAAAACCAACGGGACCAGCAAGTAGAACTGCTCCTCGACCGCGAGCGACCAGGTGTGGAGCAGCGGCTTTTCTTCGGCGGCCGCCTCGAAGTAGCCCGTTTCTTTCCAGAAATGGATGTTGGCGATGCACAGTGGCAGCGCGATCGCCGATTTCGCCAAGGACGCGAAATCATCGGGCAGCAGCAGCCGCCAGCCGAGGGCGACCGTGACTATCGTGACCACGACCAGGGCGGGCACAATTCGGCGAATGCGGCGTTCCCAGAAATCAACGAGTGAAAACCGGCCCTGGTCGAGGTCCTTGAGGATCAGCCCGGTGATGAGGTAGCCGGAGATCACGAAGAACACGTCAACCCCGACGTACCCGCCCGGCAGTCCCATGCCGGTGTGACAAAACAGCACGCTCAGGACGGCGACTGCCCGCAGTCCGTCAACGTCGGGTCGGTAGTGCTGCGCAGGCAGCTTCGAACGGTCGGCTGGCATTCTCGATGATTGCGCGACGCGGGATGAGACCAGCGTTAGATTACAAGGAGCGCCCTGCTACGGCAACAATTTCATGCTGCATGCGGCTAAACCTTTGCTTCGGTGCGACTCGCCCGACTTTTTTCGCCTGGTCTGCGAAAGAAACGGCAGGGCCTTTGCGGCTCTGACTCAACCTGCGGTCGGGGCCGCTGCCGGCAGGGTGCGTCAAATTGCCGCATTGCGCTCGCGCATTGTGAAGCGCGGATTGCTGGTATAACCAGAGGGCCGTTTGCGCTTCAGTTGCGCTCATCTTGAGAGGCGTCGCAGTGCTGCTGTTGCGACGCCCGCATCTACGATACATCCGGGACGTGAGTCAAATGAGAATGAGAAAGTTCTTTGAGTTGCTGGAACCTCGTCTTCCCATGCACGGCGACGACGTCTTTGAGGCTGGCCACGAACAGATCCCCAACTACGTGCAGGCGCCCGATACGGTGACGGTGCGAGACGGGAACTGGTTTGACCCGGGGACGTGGTCGAACGGAGTTCCGAACGAGTTCAGCGACGTGCGCGTCGATCACCATGTGGTAATTGCGCCCGAACCGCAGCGCGGCGACCTCACGGGCGATGGTCATGTCAACAGCGAGGATTATCTTTTGTGGCTGGCGGGGTTTGGATCGTCAACTCCGGCGCAGGGCGACGTCAACGGCGACGGCGCCGTGGACATGTTCGACCTGCGCATCATCGTCGATGCGTGGTTAGGGCCGCCGACGTCCGCCATAGCATCGGCCGAGGACGTGCTGGTCGAGGGAAAGCTTTCCTTTGCCGCGGATTCGGCGACCAGTCTCTACGTGCAGACGCTCACGGTGCGCGGATCGCTGGAAATCGGGACGGCCCAGCGGCCGATCGAAGCCAGTGCGGAGGTTGTCTTCCGCGATGCGCCGATCGACGTGGAGTTCGATCCGCAGCAATTCGGCCACGGCTTGCTGGTCATCGGGACGGGCTCGCTCTCGGTCAACGGCCGGGACAATACGCCGTTTGCGAGAGTCGCGCAGGCTAGTGCCGGGAGCTTGACGCTGGAACTGGCCGAGCCGGTCGAGGGCTGGCTGCCCGGCGACCAGTTGTTTCTGCCCGATTCCCGACCGCAGGGAAGCCGTGATTTTTCTGAAGCAGAAACCGTGACGATCGCTGGGGTGAACGGCGCTCAAGTGATTCTCGCGGCGCCGCTGCGGTTTTCCCACGAGGGGGACGGCGTCAATCTGCCCCATGCGGCTCACCTGGGCGGCAACATCGTCTTTCGTAGCGAGAATCCCGCCGGGGTACGAGGGCACATCCTGGTTAGCGATCGATCGAAGGTGGACGTCCGGGACGCGGTCTTCGCCGACTTGGGCCGCACGACGTTCGAGCAGCTCGATAACACCCATCTGGGCCCCACTGGCCAGATCCTGCATGTGGGCGACAACCAGACGGGCCGATATGCGTTTCACATCCATCACCTTTATGGACCGGCGCAAAGCGAAGGGCCGCAATTCACGTTCAGCGGCAACGTCATTCGCGACGGCAAGAAGTGGGGCCTGGCCGTGCACGACTCGCACTTCGGCCTCATCGAAGAGAACGTCGTGGTCGGCATGGACGGGTCGGGAATCGTGTTCGAGGACGGCAGCGAGTACGGCAACACGCTGCGCGGCAATTACATCGCCTTGGTGCGGGGCTCCGGCGAAGGCGTGCAAGGGCGAGCTCGCGGGCTCGAGCCGCGGCTGGCCGGCGACGGCAGTCCGCACGATCCCTTTCGGACCGAGGGCGATCACGGGCACGAGGGCGCGGGCATCTGGGCGCGGGGGATGAGCAATCACATCATCGACAACGTGATCGCCAACGCGACATTCGGCAGCGTCCTGTGGTCGCGGTTCCAAGGCTCGGAGCGGCTGCCGCTGTTTCCCGGCGCCGATACGCGCGAGGATTTCTTCCTCGAAAAGCCGGGCCAGCAGTTGGGGCACGACTTTGCCGGCAACGAGTTCTACGCCTTGCCGTTGGCGGCTGCGTGGCAAGGCCTTTCCCAGGAGACGCCCGGCGGGCGATTCGTGACGCGCGACATGCGGGCTTGGAACGTCCGCGACGTGTTACGAACCAGCTATTCGCAAGTGATCCGCTTCGAGGGGGGCGACTTCCGAGGCACGGGCTTGTTCATTCATCCGGGACACAACAAGAGCTTTGAAATCGACGGCGGCGCACGGGTCATCGGCTTCGAAGTAGGGTTCCACACGCATAACGTAGGCTATGTGGGAGACGCCTATTTTGATTGCACGAAGGTTGACATAGCCATCGAATATGAGCGCACGGAGGCGTTTCAGCGGCAGATCGTGATCAACGGGGCGCGGTTCAGCGACGACCATAACAACATCGTGTATCGCATGAACGACTACTTCAACGTGCGATCGTATACGGCGCCGCTCGACGTGTTGGTCTACAACTACAACGGCGTCGCCGGCGACGACTTCCAGGTGTGGATGAACGATCAGCGCGCCGATTACGTCATGCCGACGGGCAACGAGACGGTGCAGCGCGGCGAGCGAATCTCGCCGGAGGCAGGCCTCGCCAACGAAGCCCTGTGGGAAAAGTACCGCATGACATTGGCGGGCAAGCTGCTTCCCAAGGAGGCTCGGCAGCGACAAGGCATCAACGGCTGGGTGACGCCGATTCCAAATGACCTTCAGGGCCCCCTGGTCACGGACGTCACGGTGACCGTTACCGGCACGACCGCAACCATACGCTGGACGACCGACGAGCCGTCGTACTCGCTCGTCGAGTACGACGGCGAAGAGATCACGCTTGAAGCCTATACGAACCTGCTGCCGGCGGCCGCCTCATTGAAGACAGAGCATGAGACCACAATCGCCGGACTGAAGCCGGATACGGATTACTATTTCTTAATCCGCGTGGTAGACGAACTAGGCAACTTAGGCGGCGATTTGAGCCTGTCGGGGCTGACGTACCGGGCCCGACGGTTCCGCACGGCGATTGAATAGCCGTGTGGGGCAGACGGCCGCACTCGCCATCGGGCGCGCGGGTCGGCTCGGCGGCGAGCGCCTAGGCGAAGAGTTGCCGGATCACGGAACCGTCGCGGACGAGCGTGATGGGGCGCCCGGAGGGCGTCTGGTAGACCGTATCTGGCGATATGCCCATGTTCGCATAGAAGGTGGCGGCCACGTCCGCCGGCGAATAGGTCACTGCCGCCGGCTCGCTGCCGGTGTCGTCGCTGGCGCCGACGACCTGCCCCCCGCGAACCCGCCCGCCGGCCATCAGCAGCGCCATGCACTTGGGATAATGGTCGCGACCAGGTCGCGAGTTGCCGTTGATCTTGGGCGTACGGCCGAATTCCCCTGTCACCAGGACGGCGGTCGCCGCGAGCAGGCCGCGCTCGCTCAGGCCCGTTAGCAAGCCCGACAAAGCCTGGTCGAGCCGAGGCAGTAGGGAGTCCTTGAGCGCCGGAAAGTTGTTCGCGTGCGTATCCCAACCACCGAGCGAGAGGGTCACAAACCGCACGCCCGCTTCCACTAGCCGTAGCGCTAGCAGGCAGGCGGCGCCCCACGCGTCGTCGCCGAATAGGCGGGCGAAGGCGGGTGATTCCTGCGAGAGCCTGAACGCCTCCCGCGTGCGCGGAGCGGAAATCACCTCCATCGCCTGCCGAGCGTACTGGTCGAGCGCAGCGACCGCCGGGTGCACTTGTTCGATCGCGGCGAACCGTCGATCAAGCTTGTCAAGCAATTCATGGCGGCGGCGGAATTCCTTCAACGGAATCGCATTGGGCAAGGCGAGCCCGCGCAGCGGCATATCGCGCCCGGCCACGGGCAAGCCGCCGGTTTCTAGCGCCCCAAAGCGACTGCCGAGGAACCCGGCGCCGTACTCGGCTTTGGGCAGCGCGACGTGGGCGGGTATGGGCTGGTCGGGCGGCCGCTCCCGGGCCATGACGGCGCCGTAGGTAGGGTGCTTCAGCGAGGCGAGTGGTCTGGACCCGGTGTATAGATACTCCGACCCCAACGAATGGGCGGCGAACGTATGGCTTACGCCGCGCAACACGGCAAACTTGTCCGCGCACTGGGCCAGCCGCGGCAGGTGCTCGCAGAGACGCAGCCCGGCGACGTTCGTGGCGATGGTGCTGAACTCGCCCCGATACTCGGCGGGGGCGTCCGGCTTGGGATCGAAGGTATCCAGGTGCGACGGACCGCCGCGGAGGAAAACTAGGATGCCGGCGCGCGGAGCGATCGTCTCCCGGCCGGCGGCGAACGTAGCGTAGCCCGCCGCGGGAAAGCCGGCCTGTACGGCGCCGAGCATTCCAAATGCCAAGAAGTCCCGACGGCTCGGACCTCGACACGCGAGACGGCAAGTCATGGCGATGTTCGACCTCGGCTAATGGTTGAGGCAGAACTCTTTGGAGTTCAGCAGAGCCCAAAGCACTCCGCGCAATCCGTGCCCAGGGTTTTCCGATTGGGCGACGAAGTCGCGGCACGCCGCGCGCTCGTCCTCCGCCGGAAACCGCCCGAGTGCGCGGAGATACGCTTCATCCACATACTTATTGACGGCTCGATCGTCGGCCGCGAGCAAGGCCGTCTTGTTGACCGCCAGCCAGCCGTCGTCGCGATCGATCATGGCATAAACCGCCGGGTCGTTCTGCAGGAAGAGGGCCTGGCTGAGATTGGGCTCGTTCGACCGTTGGCGCTCGCAAACCGCGTCGCGGTCCGGTTTGCCGAGCGGGGCCAGCAGACGGTTGCGGCCGTCGGAACGCAGCATGCCGGCCGCGGGGCCAGTCATCCGGTTGCGGGCCGATAACGACTCGTCTTGATTGGCGGCGGTCGCCGTCGCGATGGCGTCGTACAGCGCCTCGGCGGGAATGCGTCTCAGGCGAGCGTGGCTGAAGTTCCGCGCGTCGTCCTGATTGGTCGCGTTGGTTCGCCACGATCGCTGGTACGTGCGACTCGTCAGAATCGTGCGATGGAGCGCCGCCATGTCGTATCCCGATGCAATGAACTCGCTGGTCAGGTAGTCCAAGAGCGGCTGGTTGCTGGGCGGGTTGGCCAGCGAGAGATCGTCGGGGGGATCCACGATT
>QEVI01000228.1 GCA_003576855.1 Planctomycetota bacterium | reverse complement strand
GGCGCGCTTCGCCTCGCGCTGGAATCGCCGTGCATAATCGTCGCCGGCCAGTTGTGCGGCCAGCCGCGCTAGTTCGCGCCGCCGAGCGGAGCTTGGCTGTTCAACGACCGTCAGATCTCGCTTCAGTAGCGCCGGCTGCAGCGTCGCCCGCGGCCGGCCGCCGTCGGGCAGTTCTACTTCGAGCCAAGCCGTCCGCCGGGACCGCGGGTGAACTTCATAGCGGCCCAAAAACGGCGTGCCCGAACCGTTCACGCCATGCCAGTACGCGCTGGAAAACACGAAATCGCCAAGGCTGTATGCGACGACCGTGTTTCGCACATGCTCCAGCGGCTGCACGACGTGGGGATGGTGCCCGATGATGACGTCGGCGCCGGCGCCCGCGAGGATTTCCGCCCAACGGCGCTGCGTCGGGGCCGGTAGGCGACACATCTCCAGGCCCCAGTGCAAGTGGACGATGACCCAGTCCGTTTGGCTGCGCAGTTTCCCCACGGCTTCGCGGCAAAACTCGAGATCGGCCGGCGCCACGCCGGGGGAATCGGCGGTCGCGTACAGCTTGCTCACTTGAACGACGTCGCAGAAAGCCAGCAGGCCCAAGGCGCGGCCGTTTCGCTCCAGAATGAGCGGCCGGGCGGCGGCTTCCAGGTCGGCGCCGGCGCCCACGTGCGGAATGCCGGCGGCATCCAGGCGTTCGATGGTTTCCATCAGGCCCGCCGAGCCGAAGTCCATCATGTGGTTGTTGGCGAGCACGACGCAGTCGAAGCCGCCGGCCCGGAGGGCATCGCATGTCTGTGGGGCGGCGCGCAGGGTGAACTTCGTCGGCGCCGCCCGATCCAACGAGCTGATGGGCGATTCCAGGTTCGCGCACCGCAGGTCGAACTGCCGCCAGCGATCGCGCAGCCGGCGAAACGGGTAATCGGGCCCGCGTTCGCTAAGCAGGGTGTGATATCGACCGTTCAAGGAGACGTCGCCCACGGCGACGATTCGCAGCGGCTGGCGCGGCGCGTTGGCACTGGCAGTGCGCATCAGTGTACTAGCTCCGCCTCCGACGGCTCAGGCGAATAATCGTCGTCAGCCAGCATCGCCTCTTCGTTCTCGGCGGCCTCGCTGACGCAACGCCGGGCGATGCCGACGCCGGCGACCCCGACGCCCGCCAGCCAAAACCAATTGAAGCGATCCAGGTTCGAGCCAAGACACCCGAAATAAAGCAGCAGCAACAGCGAGTTGCGGCCCGCCAGCGCCAACTTTCGGAGGAACTCCCCTTCGGCCGTCCCCGCGCTGGCGGCTAGCAGCCCGATCTTGCGGAAGTTGAACCACGTGCAGGCGACGAACGTTCCGAACGCCAATCCACCCAAGGCGCCCATTTCGCCGAGCACTTCGATGTAGATGTTGTGGGCTTCGATGTCAGAGCTATCGCCGCGCAAGACTCGATAACGTTTGAAACATCCCAAGCCGACGCCGGTCATCGGGTTTTCCGCGAACATCCTGAGTCCGTCGATGACCGCCTGCTTGCGACCTTCCAACGAGCCCTGGGCGCTGGACCGCGGGTTGGCGTTCCAGAGCGTGCTGAGCCTGCGCATTTGGGTTTCGGGCATCCCGAAGAGGACGACGGGACCGACGATGAGGCCGGCCAGCAGCAGCGTCTTTACCGCCCGCATCGCCGTCTTGCCGGTGACGCAGGCAAGGAAGAAGTAAACGGCCAGCCCCAGCATGCCGCCGCGGCTGTTGGTCAGCAAGACGGCGCTGACGGCAAGGCAGCCGTACGCCAGCAGGGCCCATTTCAACCGCGTCCTGCTCCGGGCCGACCAACTGGCGCTGATGTCCGAGCGGGTCGTCCATAGCAATTGCAGCACCGGCATGGTGAGCAGCGCCGAGGCCGCAACGGAATTGTAGTGACGGTACGTGAGGTCGATGCCCAGCAACCGCGGCACGCCTTGCGTGAAGTCGTGCCGGCCGTGGATGAAGTATTCATATTCCGACTTGCCGAGATACATCGCCATGATGACCAGATACATCCATGCGATGCACAGCAGGTCGCGCGGACGGCGGATCACCGACAGCATCGCCACGTACATTGCTACGTGAACCAGCGTGCTGTAGATATTCAGGGAACTTCGCGAGTACGACATGCCCGTAAACGCGGTGATGTACATCACGGCGATGAGCGCCGCCAGCGATAACGTTTGCTTGCTGAAGTCGAACCTTAGCTTGCCGGAGATCACCAGCACGCCCAGCACCGTGGTGCAGTACACGCGCTCCACGCGCAATGCCGCCATCCAGGGCGCCAACACTTCCCAGGGCCGAATGATGTAAAGCGCGAACCAGCCGAAGATCAGCCACATGATGGCCGACTGCGGCCACAGCCCCTTGGCGAGGTCGCGAGCCTCGCGACCGCTGAGCCATAGCGGTTTATGGGAAGCGAACGCGGCGTTCACAGCCGTGGACTCCGGCGGCCGCGACGAGCGGCGGCGCGTACCAGGTCGGCGTACAAGTCCTGAAATCGCCCAGCCACTGCGCGAACGTCGAATTCAGCGGCAACCACCCGCTGGGCGCTCAGGCCCAGGCGCTGGCGCAAATCAGCATCACCCAAAATCTCGACCACGGCGTCGGCCAAGGCCGCCGCGTCGCCCGGCGGGACGAGCCAGGCCGTCCGGCGATGCTCGAGCAGCTCCAGGTTGCCGCCGACCGCCGTGGCGACGATCGGCAAACCGGCCGCCATGTACTCGAGAATGGCGTTGGAAAGCCCCTCGGTGTCCGAACAGAGTACGGCCACGTCGAGATCGGCCAGAAACCCCGGCACATCCGCAATGGGACCCAACAGTTGCACCTGCTGAGTCAACGCCGCCTGGTGGATCAGCGCTTCGGCGCGGGATCGCTCTGGGCCGTCCCCGGCGATGTGAAACGTGACGTCGGGTCGCCGAGCGGCGACTAGCCGCGCCGCCTCGATAAAGACGTCCACGCGCTTCTCGGGGCGCAACATGGCCAACATGCCGATTCGCGGACTGCGGCGCGGCGGGTCGCTGGAATCCGTCCGGCGATAGGCGGCGACGTCCAACCCGTTGGGGATCATTTCGATGCGCGCCGGAGCGGGGCGTTCCTGGTCGAGGGCGGCTTCCTTCACGGCCGCGCTATTGACGACCATGGCGTCGACCCACCAGCGGTTGTAGCACTGGTCCAGCAGCCGTCCCCAGCGTCGCTGCACCGGCGTCACCCAGTAGAACAGGTCGCGCCGCGTCCGGACGATGCAGGGCGCCCCCGCCCACTTGGCCGCGGCGACGCCGAAGTACGTGCTATCGGGGAAATGGACTTGCACCAGGTCGATCTTCCACGACTTCAGCGTTCGGCAGAAGCGGCGGGCCTGCCGAATCGCCGTGGCGCTCAGCAGCTTGCGAACGCCGAGGCGAATCACCGGGCAGGTGATCGGTTCCAGCCGGCGCGACGCCTCGCTTGTACCGTCGAGCAAGCACAGGTGAGGGCGAACGCGCCGTGAATCAAAACTCGCAATCATGCGGAGCAGTTGCGTCTCGGTGCCGCCGGTCCGCAGTTCGTCGATCACGAAACAGACGTTGATGGGACGCGAGCCGGCCGGTTGACCAAGCTCCTGATCCCCTCGAAGGGCGACGTCGTTCAATGGCGGCAGCACGGCGTGCATAAGCGGATTCAGCGCACTATCGGCCGGCGCCGCGCTCCGTAATTACTTGCCGATATATCTCGATCAGCCTATGCGTACGATGATCAAGCGACAGCTCCTGCTCGGTGCGCTGCCGGGCCCGGGCCACCCGCTTGCTCGTTTCGATCGGGTCGCTGAGCGCCAGTTCGATGGCCGCAGCCAGTGCGCCTACATCGTGCGGCGGAACGATCAAGGCATCCTCGGCGGGGCGCGCCAATTCCGTCGTGCCGCCGACGTCGGTCGCCACAATCGGAATCTGCATCGCCATGGCCTCGACCAGCACCGTGGGCGTCCCCTCGTACTCGGACGATTGCACGAACAGGTCGAACGCCTGGTAGAGCCGCAGCATGTTGCCGTGGTGACCGATCAACCGGCAGCGGTCGCCGAGCCCCAGCCGCGCGGCGCGAGCACGCAGCGATTCCAGTAGCGAGCCGGCTCCGGCGATTACCAGTCGAAGCTGCGGCCGACGGGCCGCCAGCCCGGCGAAGGCGTCGATGAGCAAGTCGAACCGCTTCTGTCGTTCGACTCGTCCCGCCGAGCCGATAAGAACGTCTTGCTCGCCGACGCCCAGGCGCCGGCGGACCTCGGCGCGAATGGAATCGTCGCAGCGGTACCGTTGGGCGTCCACGCCGTTGAGCACCACGCTGAGCCGGCTTCGAGCGACGCCGCAGCGGGCCAATTCCTCGCAGAGGTCGCTCGAGACGCCGATCACCGCGTCGAAGCGGCGCAGGTTGCGCTTATCGAGCGGATAATACAGGCCCCGCTCGCGGAGCGAATTGCCCGTGTATCCATGCGCCGTCGACACGATGGGCACGCCGTACCGGCGTCGGAGTCGAAGCGCGTAAAAGTTGGCCTTGTAGTCGTGGCTGTCGATGACGTCGAACGAGCCTTCGCGGGCAACCTGGTCAAGCCGCGCAAACACCCGCGGATCGCCCGGCCAGCGCTGCGCGATAGCGATCAACTCCGCTCCGGCGCGTGCGGCTCGCTGCGGCAAGTCGAACTCGCGGTCGCGGCGGCCGTGAATCGCGCACAGCGTCATCTGCAAGCCGCGCCGGGCTCCAATCGCCGCCGTGCGAAGAATGATCTTATCGGCGCCGCCGCCGGCGCCCGTGATGCTGCGAATCACCATCACGCGGATCGGCCGAGGCGGCCGCTGTTCGGCGTCCGCACGGCGCTCGACCGCAGGCGGCGTCTCGCGGCGCGCCGCCCCGGGCCGACGAACGACCTCCGCTTGTTCGACGGGCGGACGCGTCATCGCTGCATCCTCGACCAGGCGCCGTTCCGCTGCAAGCTGGCTCGCAGGGTCAACGTGCAATAGCTGAAGACCAGCGGAACGGCAAGCGCCAAGAGCCGCATCCGCTGCTTGCTAAGGCCAAAGGCGACGACGCCGGCGGCCACGTAAGCCGCGAACCCCCCCAGCGACAGCAGCGAGACGACCGACAGGCCGCGGATGCGAACGTCATCCGTAAGCAGAGCGGCCACCGCGGTCGTCGCGACCGCGCCGACGACAATCGCCAGCACCAGCGCCCGAGTCAGCACGAAGTTCGTCCAGGCGGCGTCCAGCAGCCGCAGGTCGAGGCGCGACACGGCGTCGCGGACCAGGCTCCACGCGTGGCTGGTGGCCACGTCGCGCTGCCCGCTGATCCACCGCGTGCGCTGTGCCGTGAGCTGGTCTCGCGACACCGGCGCCGCGGACCGCACGGCGGCCGAGGGCTCGAAGCGGATCCGCTGTCCCCGGCGAAAAAGACGCATGGAATACTCCGAGTCCTCCGTGAGCGATTGGGCCTCCCAGGGACACTCCTGGAGCAGTTGCCGCGCCAGCATCATGCCCGTGCCGCGCAGCAGTACGGCCAGCCCCAGCCGATCCTTGGGGGCGTAAAAGAAGTCGTTCTCCAGCTTGTTGGCAACTGCCAGCAGGTAGCTGGTGGGGCAGTCGTCGGCGTTGCTCGGCACATTGTTCAACTGAACGGCCTGGTGGCCCGCCGCCACGTGGCGATCGAGCGCACGTAGCGCGCCGGCGTCGAGCGCACAGTCGGCGTCGACGATCAATACGGCGTCGCACGGCTTCGCCAGGGCTTGCGGAATCCCCCACGCCAGGGCGGCGCCCTTGCCCGATCTGGCCCGGTCGAACCGCTCGAGGCACTCCGCCCCGGCGGCGCGAGCCAGTTCCGCCGTGCGGTCGGTGCAGTTATCGGCGATCACCAGCACGAAGTACTTCTCAGCGGGGTAGTCCTGCGATAGGCAGCTTGCGACGGAAGCGCTAATCGACGTTTCTTCGTTGTGAGCCGGTATGAGAATGGCGAAGCGGCTGTGTTCCGCCGCGGATCGCCGCGGCCGACGCCTCGGAACCGCCGCGACCATTCCCAGGGCGACATGGTAGCCGCTGACCAGGGCGCTCAGCGAAACGGCGGCCAACGATATCCAATACCAGAGCTGCATGTGCGGGTGGCTCGAGCGATTAGCCCAAACGCTCTCTACGCAGCTCCGGTCGAGCGCTGCCCGGTCGGCGCGCGTTGTCGTCGAGCTGCGTTACGTCGTCTGCAAGACGGCTCGCAAGGGAAAAGTCCGCAAGCTCCTGCGGCGCCGCAGCGCGGTCTAGCGAGGTCTCGTCAGGTCGGGGCGGCGGCGTGCGGTTGAACAAAGCGATTGCCAGCTCGCTCAGCACGCCGACGCCGGCGCCGAAGTGTATTGTCAGAAACACCAGTGGCAGCCATGCCGCCAAACGTAATTGCCGCCGGCGCCAGCCGATCGACGCGCTGGCCGCCAGCAGTACGGCGACATAGCCGCCCGCCGCGGCGAAATACGCCAGCCAAAACGCCGGCGCCAACAGGCAAAACGCCGGGCCGGCAACCACGCCCAGCACGAACACGGCCGGCAAAAACGATTTCCACGAGGCGCTCGCCGGATGCTTGCGGGCCAGCCGCAGGCGACCGCGGCCGTAACGCGCCATCTGTTTGAACAGCCCGCGAAGCGAACCGCGCGGCTGATACTTCACGGCCAGGCGCGGGTCGAGCACGCAACGCATCCCAGCGCGATCGACGCGGTGATTGAATTCGCAGTCTTCGCAGGCGTCGAATCGCTCGTCGAACAGGCCGATCCGTTCAAACACGCGGCGCCGATAGGCGACGGCCACGCTGGCCGCGGGCACGGTTTGCAGCTCATGCGTGTAGATGAACGAGTCCGGATGGTGGCCCAGCCACGAGGAGCGGGCGGCCGCCACGGCCGCTTGAAACGGCGTGGCGCCCGTGACGTCCAGCGGCTGCGGCCGGCCAATGCAATCGGCGCCGGTAACCTCGAACGCATTGACCAGGTCCGACAAATACGTTTGCGACGGTATCTCGCAGTGGCCGTCGATGATCACGAAGTACTCGCCGCGGCCATGGCGAACGGCCGTATTGCGCGCGGCGCTGGACAAGCGATGAGGGTTGTCCAACAGCCGCACCTCAGGCCGCTGGCTGGCTACGCAGCGCACGATCTCGCGGGTTCGATCGGTGGATCGACCGTCAACGACGAGCACTTCGACGTCGAATCCATCATGACGTTGATCCAGCACTTGCTGCAAGGTCCGGGCGATGTGCTGCTGTTCGTTGCGGACGGGCATCACGACGGTGACCTGCACCGGTCCCGGCGGCTCGCGGCGAGTCGATGAATCCACAGCGGGCGGCGGTTCGACTTGCACGAACGTCATGTCAGCGTGACCGGCGAAAGCGGTTGGCCGTTGTCCTGTGCTCTTCGGCAGTCATCGACGCGCCACGTCGAAAGCCGGCCCGTCGCTTTCGAGTATTCGTCCAGCGCGTCGGTGAGCGCGCCGAATGCGAATCGCCGCACCAATCGGTCCAGCCGCGCCGCCGTCTTGTGCAGGTTCACGTAGTGCCGAAAGCGGGCCTGACGGCTCCCGGCGGAAAGCCGGGGCTGGGCCGCGTCGATTTCCCAGGGATGGATGTAAAACAGAAACGGTCGAGACGCCTTCACGACGCGGTGCAACAAGAACTCGGTGCAGCCGTAGGGCGCCAGGCGGAAGTAGCCGCCGCCCGAGACGGGTACGTTGAGCTTGCCCCAGCGAACCGTCGTGGCCGGGAATTCGACGAGCGGACCGCTCGGCGTCTGCCACAGAAACGGGTCGCGGGGGGCGTCGGGGATGCCATACCGGTCGTGGTAGATGGGAAAAACGCTGGAATCGATCGTGAAGCCTTCCTCGACCAGTATCTCCAGCGCCCACAGCGAACGCTTGGTGATCGAGAACGAAGGCGCCCGGTAGGCCGTTACGTCGCGGCCCGCGGCTTGGCCGATCGCCTCGCGCGATCGCCGCAGGTCGAGGCGGAATTCGTCGGGCGTCTGCGTATACACGAGCCGGTGTGCGTAGCTGTGCGAGCCGACTTCGTGGCCCGCCGCAAGCGGGAAGGCGGCTCGCTCGCCGCCTG
>QEVI01000227.1 GCA_003576855.1 Planctomycetota bacterium | reverse complement strand
GAACGGCCATTGAGCGTCGCCCGCCAGCTCACAGCGCTGGCGGGCGCCGTTGTTTATACGCTAAGCGGCAAGCCGCTGGAGCGGCTAGTTGCTGCAGGGTGGGCGGCAAGCGGCTCCGTGCGACGCTACCGCTGTAAATACGCTCATGTACGGCGCCCGTGTTTACCGATGAGACGACTTGGGAGCGTAGCGCCGCGGCGCGGGGCTGCGCCGTGAGGAAGGATCCTTGCGAACGTAGCACGATGCTGGCCATTATCAGCGACCTCCACCTGACGGACGGGACCAGCGGTTCGACGATTTCGCCCGGCGCTTTTCAACTGCTCGGCGAACGGCTGGTCGACCTGGCCATCGGCGCCTCGCAGCGGCGGGACGGTTCGTATCGCCCCGTCGAGCGCATTGACCTGCTGCTGCTGGGAGACGTGCTGGACGTCATCCGCTCCAGCCGCTGGCTCGAGAACTCCGCTCGCCCGTGGGACGCGGCCGATTCGCCGGCGATGCTGGCAACGGTGTCGCAGATTACCGCCGACATCCTGCATCGCAACGACGAGGCGCTCGCTGAATTCCGCCGACTGGCCGAGCACGGGGTCTCGATTCCGGCGGGCCTGCGGGACGGCCGCGCCGATCCAGAACGGCAGACGCAGGCGCCGGTGCGAATCCACTACATGGTAGGCAATCACGACTGGTTCTATCACCTGCCGGGCGAGGGATACGCGCGGCTGCGGGCGCAGATCGCCCGCCGCTTGGGGCTGGCGACCGACCCGCAGGCGCCCTTTCCGCATGAACCGTGGGAGTGCAACGAGCTGTTGCAAGTGATGCGGCGGCACAAGGTGTTCGCGCGTCACGGCGACGTGTTCGATCCGTTCAATTACGAAGGCGACCGCAACGCCAGCAGCCTGGGCGACGTCATTGTCATCGAGCTGCTCAATCGGTTCGGCGCCCAAGTGGCCCATGAGCTGGGCGACGACTTGCCCGAAAGCGCGCTGGCCGGCCTCCGCGAAATCGACAACATTCGCCCCCTGCTGCTCGTGCCGGTGTGGATCGACGGCCTGCTGGAGCGAAGTTGCCCCCACCCCGGCGTGCGGAAACAGGTAAAGCGGATTTGGGACGCGCTGGCGGACGAGTTCCTGGAACAGCCGTTTGTGCAACTGCGCGACACGTGGCGTCCGGTCGATATCATCGACGGGCTGCAACGGGCCCTGAAATTCAGCCGGCGGCTCTCGGTGGGGTGGGCGAGCTGGATCGCCCAATGGATCGGCCAGTTGCGGGGCGCGGATAGCAACTCGTACCACCAACACGCCTTGTCCGAGCAAGACTTCCGCAACCGGCGGGCCAAGCATATCGTTTACGGCCATACGCATTATCATGAGATTGTGCCGCTGGACGCCAGCTACGCCGAAGGGTTCGTGCTGAACCAGGCGTACTTCAACAGCGGAACGTGGCGGCGGGTGTATGAACAAACGCGGCTGGCGCACCAGGAGCACGAGTTCATTCCGGCCGATACGCTGACGTATCTGGCGTTTTTCAAGGACGACGAGCGCCGCGGCCGGCCCTACGAGACGTGGACCGGAACGCTGGGCATCTCGCCGTCGTCATGCACGGCGTACCGCGTGGATGCGCCGGCGATGAGCGATGCCTCCTCGAAACCGATTTCGACACCAAGCGTACCGATCCGAGCCCCCCACTTCGCCGTACCGCTTGCTCCACAGCGGTCCGCCCACGGAGCCTTCGTCTCCTGAGTTCGGCGAGCGGGTAGCCGGCGCCGGCGCCGCCTTCGGCCGGGCGGGCGTGGCAGCCGTGTATCTCATCCACGGCACGTTCGCCGGGAACGACGCGCTGGGCCTGGCGACCGAACTGGAGCGCTTGGCGCCGCGACTGGCGCAGGCCTTGCGGCGCTGCGGCAAGCGAACGCTGGATCTGATTCTCGGCGAGACCGGCAACTACACGCCCCGGTTCGCCGCGCGGATGGAACAGTCGCTCAGCCGCGGCGCCGGGCGGTCGATCCCCGTGCGGCTTTTCCACTGGTCGAGCCTCAACAACCACATCGGCCGCGCCGACGCCGCGATACGGCTGCTCGACGAGTTGGCGACGTTCGCCCAGGCGCCCATCCATCATCCGCCTCTCTCGAAGGGCGGGGCCGGGGGAGGGGTTAGCGCCGCAGAAGATGCCGCCGATCGCGCAACCTCGCCCCACGTGCGGGTCCTCCTTTGGTCGCACAGCCACGGCGGCAACGTCGTGGCGCTGGCCACGAACCTGTTGGGAGCGGATGACGCCGCGCGGAGCGAGTTCTTCGCCGCAGCGGGCGCGTTCTACCGCGGCGGCTGGACCGGCAAACCCGCCTTTCCCGCGTGGCAACGGGTCGAGGAGCTGCTCGCCCGGCCGGAGCACCCGCTGCGGCGATTGCAGCTCGACGTCGTCAATTTCGGCACGCCGATTCGCTACGGATGGGATAGCAGCGGCTACGCCAAGCTGCTCCACGTCACGAATCACCGCCCGCGCGAGGGCGACGCGGATTACTTGGCCCGCTACCCGGTGCGTTGCGCCGCGGTGCTGAGCGGTCGGGCCGGGGACTTCGTCCAGCAGCTTGGCATCGCCGGCAGCAACCTCCCGCCGCTGCCGCTGGCCCTGCAGACGTTCCTGGCCAACCGCCGCCTGGGTTCGCTGTTGGAGCGTCAGTTGCCCCCGCGGCTGCTGACCACGCGGATGAAGGCGGCTATGCGGGTGCCGGAGGAAGGCGTCACGCTGTTGGTGGACTACGACGACCCCGATCGGCTGCCCCATCGCCACCTGCTGGGCCACGCCCCGTACACCCGCAGCCGCTGGCTGCCGCTGCACTGCGAGCTGGTGGCGCAGGAGTTTTACGGGACGGACGGGCCTGAGTGATCGTCGTCGGGCGACAAAAGCCCAAATGCCATCTCGGCTTCTCGAATGGCAATTCGGCGCGGGTGATTCAGATCAAGCGCCGTGATCGTGGCGCGGCCGACGCCGCTCAAACCGCGGAGTTCCAGGCCATCCCAAAAAAAGTGTTCGCGCCAGTCGTGGTTTCGAGGGTGGAATAGCGGCGAAACCTGTAATGACTGCGGATCGATGGCCTCGATGCGATTTGACTTCCGCAGATTACAACCGGGACATGCCCACGCGAGATTATCTAAGCAGTCGTCGCCGCCGCGTGTATGTGGAACGACGTGCTCGACGTGCAAAGTGGCTCCCTGCAACCATTGGTGCATGCGGCAGTATTCACACCGATCGCCGGCTCGCGCCCGAACGGCCGCTGCTAACTCGTGCCAGGATGTCATGCCGGGCGGCGTCCCAGCAACAGCAGTGCCTCGGCTCGCACCAGCGAAAGCCGCTCGCTCAATTCGACCAAAGAGTCCAGCTCCTGCTTTTCCTGGTCGGAAAGCAAGCCGTCATTATTACGATCCATGAGCCATTGCAGTCGTTCATCGCTCTTAGTCGGAAGACGCAAACGACCAATGGTCTCGACCCATGCGACGGGAGCATCCACCGTAGCGTTCATGGCGTTGCGAAAGGTTTCGATTGGGGCGCCCCGGGGCTTATTCGCATTATACTCGACTCTTCAAATCTGGCCAAAGCTGTAGTCTTCCAGGGCGCCCCATGACCGACTGCATTCAAATCACTACGTCCACGGGCAATCGCGACGAAGCCGACCGCATTGCCGCGGCGCTGGTTGAGCGGCGGCTCGCCGGGTGCGTGCAGATCGCCGGGCCGGTGCGGAGCGTCTATCGCTGGCAGGGCCAGGTGGAGCACGCCGACGAATGGTTGTGCCTGATCAAGACGACGCGGCGGCAATACGACGCGGTCGAAGCCGCCATCGCCGAGCTCCACTCCTACGAGTGCCCGGAGATCATCGCCACGTCGATCGACCGCGGCAGCCGCGCCTATCTTGCCTGGCTGGCGGAACAGGTCTCGTAGGCCGCAGGGGGGAAGGGGGACAACAGCCCGCCGATCGCCGCTCCCCGCGCCCCGTCAGTTGCTGATCGACCGGAAGTTGTCGAAGTTGAAGTTGCCAAAGGCGAATTGCGGAAAGACGCCGTACAGCCCTTGCGTGAAGAACTGGCTGATGAACTCGTCGGCGACCTTGATGGGCGACTTCGGCACGACGACGATATCGCAGTCATTCAGCCAGATCTCGTCCGCCGGCGCCGGGCGGCGCCCGTAAAGCGCGCCGTTGACGTCGAGCATCGTCGCCAGCAGTCGCCAGTCGTCGCCGCGGCGGAAGACGACGACCTGCCGCAGATTGGCCCCGACCTTCCAACTTCCGGCCATGCCGATGGCGCCCATGACGGTCGTGGGCCCTTCCAGCGTAAAGCGCCCCGGCTGATTCACTTCGCCCATGACGAACACATACCGCGGCGCCCGCTGGGTAAGCACCGGCGTCACATCGACGCCGGGGATGGTGGCTTCGTAGCGGGCGTCCACCTCGGCCTTTAGTTCATCGATGGTGAGCCCCTGGGCGCACACCGACCCCAGGCCCGGCAGGTACAACCGGCCGTCGGGATTCACGCGGGTCTGCAATTGAAGTCCGCCGCTCCCCTGGCGGGCATCCACGGCGGCCAGCAGGTCCTCCAGCCGCGTATTGACCTTCACGGGCGTGACGGTGATCGCCGGCGCCTTGTAGAACTTGAGATACCGCTGTTCGACGTGCTCGCGGAGGCCGTCGATGGTCATGTTCGCGGCGCGAATCTGGCCCAACAGCGGCAAGGTAATCGTACCATCGGGCTGAATCACCAGCTCGCGGCGGATGTTGTCCTGCGCTGCGTCGGCCGCGCCGGCGTCGCCCGTGAGGGATTCCACGCGGATCGTGTCGCCCACCTGCAACTGGTAAGGAGCGCTGCTGATTTCCCGCGTCAAGCGAAACACGAACGCGATCTGGTCGTCCACGCGGATGCGATACTCGTGTACATGCGCCGTGCGGGCGTGACCTACATACTCGCCTTGGGCGTACGCCTGCCAATTGACGTAGCCGCGGGCCTTCCAGGTAACCTCGCCCTGGCCGCAGCCGGCCGTGCTATCCACCGCCCAGATGGGGTGCGGCGCCGCCGGACCGAGGGCCTGGCAAAGTTGGATCGACTGCGAAGCCTTCGCCTTCGAAGCCGCTGCGGCTGGCGCCGACGCCGCACGAGGCGCATCCGGCTGGCACGCTGGGCGCCACACGAGCCCGGCCGCCGCCAGCGCGAGAGCCGCGCCGGCGATTCCCCAGCGCACCAGCGGCAGCCGGCCAGACTCCCCGCATGCGGAACCAACGTTCATGGCAATCGGCTGGTGCATTAAATGGAATCGGGCTGTGCTGGGGACTGATACGACCGGGCGGCGATGCTTTATCGAACACCCGGCATGGGGATCTCGTTTCGACTTGCGTCCGTCTCCTAACGCATCCATCCGCCGGGCAGTCGGGTGACGTTGGACATCGGCGGGCGGCCGAGCCCCTGGTCGTGACGGCCCGCCGGCTGCGGCGTCGCCGGCGTTTTGCCCATGGGGGTCGTCATCGAGGTCGCTGCGGCGGCGTCGGGCGTGCGCGCCAGCGCCTCCGGCGCCACCCATACCACGGGGCCGCTCGCCGAGCGGTCTCGCTCCGCCAGCATTCGGGCCTGCTCGTCGCTGCCCTGGGCGGCTTGCTCCCGGCCTAGCTTGCGCTGCACGCGGGCGAGGTTGCGAAACACGACCGGGTTCGGTTCCCGGGCGGCGACCTGCGCCAGTAGGATCTCCGATTCCCGATAGTGGCCCGCTTCGGCCAGCAGTACGCCCAGCTCGTGGGCGGCCAGGTGGTTGTCATCGCGGGCCAGCAGCGCCGCCTGCTGCAGCGTGAAGGCGCGGCGGTCGGCCGACGGGCATTTCTCCGGTTCGACGCGGGCGATCTGGTTGTACAGTTTCCCCAGGCCGTGCAGCGCCATCGAACCGGCCGGCTCGCCGGCGACGGCGGCGCCAAGCTGCACCTGGGCATAGCGGTAGTACATGTCGGCAAGTTGCTGCGGCAGCAGCGCCTCGCACTCGGGCGCCTGGGCGACGGGCGTGCGGTGCGACGATAGCACCACTTTGAGATTGCCCGGCGAATCGAGCCCCGAGCCGCGCGGCGCGAAATCGGCCGCCTCGTCGAGGGCCCGCAGGCCGTTGGTTAGCGCGAGGGTGCGTCGCGCGGCGCCGTGCTGGCGGTCCTTGGCCTCGGCAAGCATCCGCAGCACTTCGAGGAACTCGCTCCGTGCGGCGAAGTTCGCGCCGCGTTGGGCCAGCGCGTAACCGCAACGAATCTTTGCCTGGGCCCGCTCGGTCACCACGGCGCTGGTCGGCAGCCCCGTGGCGGCCGCGGATGCTTCCCGCAGAAGCTGCCGGGCGTCCGAGTTATGCGCGTCGTCCGCCGACGGTCTGTCGCTGGCCGGCTGGGGCGCGGAGGGTTGGTCGGCGACCGGAGATCGGTGATCGGTGCTGAGCGGGGGCTGAGCGGCGGCTTCGCGAGAGCCGCCGAACCATTCCGTGTAACCATCCAGCGGAAGTTCCACCGGCGGCAGTAGCCGCGGCGAATCGGCCTGCTCGTCCGCCGACGGCTCAACCGGCGGCAGCGGCACGGGTTGCGGCAGGCTTTCGATGAAGTCGAACGTAACGAGACTGGCCGCCTCGGGGCGGGGAATTGGCTTTGCAGCGACGTAGGGCGCCTCTCGCGGTGCGTGGTCGCCGCATCCGAGCGCGGCTGCCAGCAGCGCCGCCATAAGCGCCTGGCACGGCCGCTCGAGGCATACGGTGGTCCTACGTGGGCCGTCCTTGGCCATCAGCGCTGTCCTGTTACGCGCGGCGGCAAATCGCCAACTCCGAACGTACGCTCCGCCGCAAGAGAGAATTCGTCAGCCGCGAGGCGGCGGAGACAGCAAAACCGCTACCATCGTCGTTCCGGCCGGCACTGCATGCACGTTACAGGCGGCACAGACGGTGGAGTTGCCCTCCAGGCTCCGCCGGCGCGCCGGCATATTTTGCCTGGCCGGCAGTCTCGCGAGCCCACTGCCGATGGCGCGGCCCGTTTTGGACGCCGCTAAAACATTCGCTGCTGGTAGCTGCCGACGACGGGCCGAGCGTTGTAGCCGGCCGCACGAAGATGGCCCGCGAATTCCGCCGGACCGTGCAGGCAGTAGATTTCATCGGCGCCGACTCGTTCTACCGCTTCGAACAGCTCGTCGAAGTCGGCGTGGTCGGAGAGCGGCAGCGCGTGGTCGACGCCCCAGCGGTACTTGGTCGAGGCGTCGATGGCCCAGCCGGTGACGGCGATGCTCACCGGACGCCGGATGCCCGGCAAGCGGAACTTGCCGCCGCTCTGAGGCAAGGTGACCACCGCCCGGCCTGGGACAAGCTGTGGATCGAACGGCTGTACATCGCCCAGCTCAATGCCACACCGCACGTAGGCCTCGCTCACTTCGTAAATGGCCGGGTGCTGCAGCACCGAGACGCCGGCGGCCGTGAGGATTCGCGTCGCCTCCTGCGATTTGCCCAGCGGATAGGCGTGCAGCACCGGCGTGGCGCCGCGGGCCAGCGTTTCCTCGACCAGCCCCAGCAGCCGGGCGACGGTCGCGTGCCGCGGCGGCATCCGATAACGCGGCTTGCCGAACGTCGATTCCATCACCAGCACATCGGCGCGGGGCAGCTCCGCCCGCTCGGCCGTGGCCGATTCGCCCAGTTTGAAATCGCCCGTGTAGAGGAGCGAGCCGCCGTCGGACTCGATCAGCACCATCGCCGACCCCAGGCAGTGGCCGGCCGGGTAGGTGGTGAGCCGGATGTCGCCGAAGTCGTACGGTTGGCGGTAGGGGATTTCGCAAACGCGCCGGTGCGAGCCCATCCTCAAACGGTACAAGCAGGCGGTCGCCGGCGTGCAATACGCCAGCTCATGCGGCGCGATGTGGTCGCTGTGGGCGTGCGAGATGAATCCATACGGCTGCCGGCGGCGCACGTCGAGCGCCAAACGAGGGCGGTTGAAGAACAGGCCGTTATCCCAATGAAACATGTGCCGGCGCGATGCGGTTCGACAAAGGCAATGTGCGAATTCTATTCACCGGCGCCCCGCGCATAAAGCCGGGCATGGCATGCGGGTGCAGTCGCGGATTGTGGCAAGTTTTGATTTTCGGTTCAGTTCCAGTAGTGGTCCCAATCGTCGCTGTAGAACAGTCCGGCGAGATCGGCGAGGC
>QEVI01000226.1 GCA_003576855.1 Planctomycetota bacterium | reverse complement strand
TACTGCACCAGCAACTGCTTGGCGCGATTGCTGGCGTCGAACTCCACCGGCAGGTTGACCAGTTGGAAGGCGGCCACGCACCCAAAACCGATAATGCCGGCCCACAGCAGCGGCGTCCCCGCGGCCACGCCCGAGTACGTCATCCCCAGGCCGACCATGATGAGCAGCATGCCGAGGTTGCCGCCAAAACTGGCCGCCGGCACCGCCAGGTTCCGGATCACCAGCGGGGCGTACTGGTGGGCGTCCTGCAAGGCGTGGCCTGCTTCGTGGGCGGCGATGCCCACGGCCGCCGCCGAGGTCGACCCATACACCCCTTCGCTGAGCCGGAGGACCTTGTCGCGGGGATCGTAGTGGTCGGTCAATTCGCCGCGGACCGGCTCAATGGCCACGTGCTGCAGGCCGGCCGCGTCGAGGATATGCCGGGCCGCCGCGGCCCCGCTCAGCCGCGCCGGCACCTGCGACGCCTGGCCATACGTCGATCGGACCCGCATTTGCGCCCACAGCGCAAGCAATAGCGCCGGTGAAATCCAAATCAGGTACTGAAAATCAAAGGGCAACATGGTCGTCGGTTCCTTGGGCGGGCGCGCGGGTTACCCGGCGCCGCATCGCTGTCCATCGGCCAACTCGTTATAAAGAGCCTAGCACGTTAGACTGGGCCTGATCGGCCTTTACTACGCCAGCTCGGCCTGGCCGGTTCGGGCCGGATTTCCCGGTAGCAGAGCATTTTTTGCGCCGGTGACAAGCCCGCCGTTTTTACGGCTTCCGATTGCCTTGACCTTGACGCCGGCCGCGCCGGCGACGCCGCCATGATTCGCCTGCTTGCCGCACTTATGGTATTCGCCCTGGAATTGTCGCTCTTGGGGTGCGGGGCCCCTGTGGCCGAGGAGCCGGCGCCTGTCGTCCAGCCGGCGAGCGTCGTCAACCCGCGGCCGGCGCCCCCCGCCGGCGACCTGCAAGAAATGATCGACCGCACGCTCCAGCACATCGAGCACCAGCGCGTCATGAGCCTCCAGCAGCACGCCGCCTGGCAGTTGCTCCACGGCGTGCTCGCCTTTGGCGAAAAGTTTGAAATCCTGGCCGAGGGGCGGCCCGTGGCGGCCGTCGACTGGGTCTTCGACGGCAAACCCATGAAAGGCTGGACCATCAACCCCACGCCGCAAGGGCTCCGCGCCGAAATCGAGGCCGGCAAGCTCGGCCAAGGGCACGATGACCAGTGGCTAGCCATCCTCTCCCAGTGGAACGTGCCGACCAACCGCCCGATCCGCGTGGCAGGCAAGGACTACACGCTTCACGACCTCGTAAAGCGCACCATGTACGACTGCTTCGAAGGCAAAGAGGGTAGCTGGACGATCATCGCCCTGTCGAAGCACTTGCGACCCATCGACCAAACATGGATCGCCACGGACAAGCAGCAGTGGTCGCTCGAGCGGCTCGTCTCCATGGAAGCTGGCCCGGTCTACGACGAAGCGGCCGGCCAAGAGCTGATTCTTAGCGGCGCCTGCGGCGGTACGCATCGGCTAATCGGGCTGGCGATTGCCCTGAACAACTACCGCGCCCTGCACCCCAATGTGGAGCTGGCGGGCGGCTGGCTGGCGGCCAGCAAGCGAATTGAATGGGCCGTAGCGCGGGCCGAAGAGAACCAGCTTCCTAGCGGCGCTTTTTCGATCGCCTTTTTCTTCCGGCCCGCCAACTCCAACAACATCGACGAGCACCTGGCCGCCACGGGGCACGTCCTGGAGTTCCTGTCGTTCGCCCTGCCGAAGGAGCGGCTTGACGACGCCTGGATTCAGCGGGCCGTCGTCTATTTGTGCGGGCTGCTCGACCGGACGCGGCACATCGACCTGGAATGCGGAGCGCTCTACCACGCCGCCCACGGGCTGGTGCTGTACCGGGAAAAGGTCTTCGGCCCCCGCCCTGGCGGCACGCGCCCCGACGCGGCTGCAGCGGGACTGGCGACGGCGGGAAGCTAAAGCAGGTCTTCTAGCTTTCGAGCGCCATGGAAAATCCTTAGGACGCGCACAACATGGTCAACTTCGTAAAAAGAACAACGTAGTTGCCCACAGTGATGCGACGTATGTTCTCGCCGAACTGCGGCTGCGCTTCGCCGCGGTAGGGTGCATGGGCCAGGCTGCCAATCTCTCGGCTGATGCGTCGCAGCATGGCCGAGGCAGCGCTGGGGCTGTCCTTGGCGATGTAGGACCAGATCGCTTGTAAGTCCTGCCGGGACTCCCGAGATTTGCTGACGCGACGCTTAGCCATCGGCGCGTTCGGCATATCGACGCTCGGCGTCAGCGATAATAGCCTCAATATCCCAATCGTCGCATTCGCCGCGCGCGAACTGGTCCAAGGCAGTCTGAAGCCCGAGGCGGATGTATTGCTCGTCGAGCGAAATCTCCGCCGGCTGTGCCACCAGCAAGTACACTTGCTGGCTATCCGGGTCCTGCACCCGAATGGGCAGCCCGCCGCTGGCGTCGAGGGCTTGCCGCATTTCGGGCGTAAGAGCTGGAAGGCCAAGGTCCATGTGGGGATTGTAACATGCCCGCCAAACCTGGCAATTGCGTCCGCCGCCTCTGCGACCTTCCCGCTGGTTGACCACCCCCCTAACCCCACTTAAAGTAAAGGATTCAGGGTACTTCCGGCATTTTCAGCCATGCCAAGCGGGGGTCAGCGAAGCGGGCCGGCGGCTGTCGCGAGACAGCCCGTCGCCGCCTACGGCGCGACCGACCGCCGCCGCGCGGCCGGCAGGCCAGCGGCGCCCGCCTTCCGGCTGATCGTCCGAGCGGCTGTTGTGCATCATGCTTGCCAAGCGAGTCATTCCGTGCCTCGACGTCGATCGCGGTCGCGTGGTCAAGGGAACTAATTTCCTCAACCTCCGCGACGCGGGCGATCCCGTCGACGTGGCCGCGCGCTACGAAGCCGACGGCGCCGACGAGCTGGTGTTCCTCGACATCACCGCCAGTCACGAAGGCCGCGACATCATGCTCGACGTCGTCCGCCGCACCGCCGAGCAGGTGTTCATGCCGCTGACCGTCGGCGGCGGCATCCGCACCCTCGAAGATATCCGCAGCCTGCTGTTGGCCGGTTGCGACAAGGTGTCGATCAACTCCGCCGCCGTCCGCGACCCGGATTTCGTCCGCGCGGCGGCGTTGCGGTTCGGCAGCCAGTGCATCGTGGTGAACATCGACCCCAAGCGCGTCCGCCGCGACGGACGCGAGCTGTGGGAAGTCCACATCAACGGCGGCCGCATCGCCACCGGGCTGGAGGCCGTCGCCTGGGCGAAACGGGTCGAACAGCTCGGCGCCGGCGAGATCGTCCTCACCTCGATGGACGCCGACGGCACCCAGGACGGGTACGACCTGGAAATGACCGCCGCGGTAAGCAGCGCCGTGTCGATCCCCGTCGTGGCCAGCGGCGGCGCCGGCTGCCCCGCGCACCTGGCCGACGTCGTCACGATCGGCCGGGCAGACGCCGCGCTGGCGGCGAGTATTTTCCACTTCGGCCAGTACTCCATTCAAGAGACCAAGCGCATCATGGCCGCGCGGGGCGTCCCCGTGCGGCGCCCCGCCGCGGAAGCCGCCTGAACGAGCATGGCCGAGAACTACTAGAGTCGAGTACGGAACAACGCGCGCCCGGATACGTTGCCGCCACGAGCCGTCCGGCGACGCGCCCCAGCGCAGAAGAGACCAGCCCATGCCCAGCGGCGTACGCGAATCCGATTACGATAGTTTTGTCGCGATCCACCAGGAATTGGAGGTCGATAAGCTCTTCCGCGCGTGCGTCAAACTGGAAGCGAGCGATCTGCACCTCAAAGTTGGCAAGCCGCCGATGGTCCGCGTCAACGGCACGCTGCGTCCCATGAACCGCGGCCCCATCGACGACGAGGAAATGGTTCGCCTCTGCTTTCCGCTGATGAATGAGCGGAGCCGGAAGATCTTCGAGCGCGACGGCGGCGCCGACTTCGCCCACATGCTCGACGTGGACGGCACCAACTGGCGGTTCCGCGTCAACCTGCTGCAGCAGCTCGGGCACGTCGGCATGGTCGCGCGGCGGGTCAATAGCTGGATCCCCGATTTCGAAGGGCTCCACCTGCCGCCGTCGATCGTCAATTTGTGCACCTACGATCAGGGCATGGTCCTGCTGGCCGGCGTCACCGGTTCTGGCAAGAGCACGACGATCGCCTCGATGCTCAACTGGATCAACCACCGCTACCGCAAGCACATCCTCACCCTCGAGGACCCGATCGAATTCGTCTTTACCGAAGACAAGTGTCTCATCAACCAGCGCGAGATCGGCCTGGACGTGGTCGACTTCGAGATCGGCATGAAGCACGCCGTCCGCGAAGACCCCGACGTGATGCTCGTCGGCGAAATGCGCGATAAAGAAACCTTCATGACGGCCATCCACGCGGCCGAAACGGGCCACCTCGTGTTCGGCACGATCCACGCCTCCAGCGCCCCGTCGACGATCGGCCGTATTCTCGACCTGTTCCCGCAGGAAATGCACAGCGCCCTGCGGAGCGCAATTGCGATGAACATGAAGGGCATCATCGCCCAGAAGCTGCTCAAGAGCATCAAGCCGGGCGTGGGCCGCGTACCCACCGTCGAGATCATGACCTTTACGCCGACGGTCCGCAAACTGATTCTCGAAGAGGAGGATCACAAGCTCGGCGATGCCATCCGCATCGGCGCGGAAGACGGCATGGAGGACTTCACGCAGAGCCTCAAGAAGCTGGTCGACGAAGGTCTGATCGACCGGGAAGTCGCCATGGAGGTCGCTCCCAATCGCGAAGCGCTGAAGATGGCGCTCAAGGGCATCGACGTCAAACAACCTGGAATCCTCTGATGCGGCAACTGTTGTTCCTGGCAATCACTCTGGCCGCATCGGCCGCGGCGCTGGCGACGCCGGCCATCGCCTATGCACAAGACGTCCCGCCGCCCCAGGCGACCGCCTCCGAGCCGCCGGCCGACGGCGGCATGGGCGTCATGCGCAACGCCACGCATCCCAGCGGCCCGGCGGGCGCGGTGTTTCCGGCGCTGGCCATCGTGCTGTTCCTCTCCTGGGTGGCGATCGGCGACTGGGTGAATCGCGACGCCCAGATCTTCGAAATCGGCTACAAGCAGTGGAACCCGGCCGTCTTTTTCCCCTTCGCCGTGGCGGGGCTGGCGTTGTTCTTTCTGCCCGTGCCGCCCTGGGTGCGGCCGCTGGCGCTGTTGGTCGTCATGATGGCGTCGTTCATCCCGTATTTCGTCGTCCACAACCGCCACGTGATGCCGCATCAAACCGTCCTGACCGGAAGTTGGTGGCGGCACGTCTTCGCCTCCCTCGCCGGCAAGGCCGGACTCAAGGTCAGCAGCGAGCGAAAGGCCGATTACGAGAAAGGCGCCCCCGTCGATCTGTACGCCCTCGGCGCCGGAGACGCGAACGCCGACAACGCCAACTTGCTCATCGCCCGGCAATCGCCCGGCTACTTGCTGGTCAAGGACCTGGTCGTCGAGATGGTCCGCCGCCGCAGCGATCGCGCGCTGCTGGAATACGGCCCGCAAGCGGTCACGCTGCGGCACGAGATCGACGGCGTATGGCACAACGGCGACGCCCGCGACCGCGAGTCCGGCGACGTGATGCTCGCCGTCATGAAGACTCTGGCCAATCTCGACCCCAAGGATCGCCGCAAGAAGCAGTCCGGCCGCTTCGCCGCCCAGTACGAAGGCGCCAAGTACATGATGCCGCTCACGACGCAAGGCGTCGCCAATGGCGAGCGAGTCGTGCTGGGCCGGCTCAACGACAAGCAAAAGCCGCACACCTACGAGAGCCTCGGCATGCGCGAGGCGCTCCGCGAGCAATGGGCCGAGTTCATGCACCGCGACCGCGGCTTCGTCATCTTCTCCACGCTCCCCGGCGGCGGGCTGACGACGCTGATCAACGCCTCCTTGGAAGAAACCGACCGGCTGATGCGGGATTTCTTCTCCATCGAAGAAGTCCAGCACCGCGAGCACGAAATCCAGAACATCACCGTTCACACCTACGACGCCTCGAAGGGGCAAACGCCGGCGTCGATCATACCGGCCTTAGTGCGGCTCTACCCCAACGTCTACGTCATCCGCGACATGGTCGACGCCCAGAGCTGCACCCTGTTGATGAACGAGGTGGACGACGGTCGCCTCATCGTCACCAGCATCCACGCCCGCGAGAGCGCCGAGGCCCTGCTGCGATTCCTGCAAATGAAGGTTCCGCAAAAGCAGTTCGCTTCGGTCGTGACCGGCGTGCTGTACCAGCGGCTGATTCGCAAGCTGTGCCCCGACTGCAAGGTTGGCTACGCCCCGCCGGCCGACGTGCTGAAGAAGCTCGGCATTCCGCCCGGCAAGGTGCAGCAGCTTTATCGCCCGCCCAAGCCGGAGGAAATCGAGAAACCGTGCCAGACGTGCCAGCAAATCGGCTACCTCGGCCGGACCGGAATCTTCGAGCTGCTCACGGTGACCGACCAGATGCGTGAAATCCTGGCCAAGCAGCCCAGCCTCGATCTGCTGAAGCGGGCCGCCCGGGCCGACAACCAGCGCTCGCTCCAGGAAGAAGGAATCCTGCTGGTCGCCAAGGGCATCACGTCGCTGCAAGAACTGCAAAGAGTGCTGAAGTAAGCGGTCAGGGTTTAGCGTTTTGGGTTCAGCAATTGCGTCGCCGTCGGCCGTCGATTACCACTGCAATCCCCGCCCCAACCACTGATCGCCACTTCCCACCCCGCCCTCCGCCCCCTGAACCCTGACCCCCTCCCACCGCATGAACTACCTCGCCATCATTCTGTTGTTCGTCTTCTTCGCCGGCGTCGCGATGACGGTGAACGAAGGCTTGTGGAGCAACACGGTGTCGCTGTTTTGCGTCATGTTCGCGTCGATGCTGGCGTGGTACTGGGGCCCGACGCTCGGCGCCTTTGTGGTCGAACAGGCCGAGCCATCCGCCCAGAACGAATGGGCGTTCTGGTTCGCCTCGGTGTGGGGCGCCTTTTTCCTCGCCGTGACGATCCTGCGGATCGTCGCCGATCGCTCGTCGCGGGTGCGGATGCGCATCATTCGGCCGCTCGACCTGGCCGGCGGCGTGCTGGTCGGACTGCTTCTGGCGGTCATGTTCACGAGCTTCGCCGCCTATTCGCTGTTCCTGCCGTTTCGGGCCCGCGTCTGGAAGACCGAAGAGGGCGCCGGCTGGGCGCAAACGACCGTCTCGACCTTCGCCGCGCCGATGTACACTGCCGGTCGGGCGTTTCTGGGCGAGGATTTCCCCGATCTGCAGCAGTAACGCCGCTCCGCCGCCTCCCGGCGAAGCCCGGGAGGTTTCGATTACCTCTCACCGCTAAGCAGGTGCTCGGCCTTGCAGACGGCTCCGGAAACGATTGAAGAAGACGTCGCCTACCGCCAGGTGAGCCCTGCCGCGGTGGTGGCGCTGGTGCTGGGCGTCGGTTCGCTGGTGGCGCTGGTGGGACCGGCGTTCTTCCTGGTCCCCGTCGCCGCGGTCGGCGTCGCGCTTTTGGCGCTGGGGCGGATTCGCCGTTCGGGCGGCGCCCTCGCCGGCGAAGGCCTGGCCCGCCTCGCCATCGCTTTGGCCATCGCCTGCACGGCGGCGGCGCTGGTGCGCCAATCGGTGCGCGACAACCTCATGCAGCGCCAGGCCGTCCAGACGGCCCAAGAGTGGCTCGATCGGCTCGCCAAGGGACGCATCAAGGACGCCCGCGACCTGCTCACCGGCGACGCCGCCTCGTCGCTGTTGCCCTCCCGCGAACCGGGCCAGCCGCCCCCCGACCCGGCCGACGCCGAACAAATCATCCTCGACCGACTCCGGAGCGATCCGCTCACCCGGGCGCTGGCGGCCGCCTCCGCCGCCCCTACGCTCGATTCGGCCGCGCCGCCGCAGTTCGAGGGGCCGCGAGCCGTCGTCGCCGCCGTGTTTACCGTCCCCGGCGCGGCGAGCGACGACCACCGCCACGCCACTGTCCAGGCCTCCCGCCTCCGCCAGTATGAAGACCAGGGCCGCCCCTGGCGAATCGACCGCTGGACCATCGAACCGGCGCACGCCGCCCACCAATGACGGGGCGGGCGCCGTCCGGACTTCGCTTGCCTCCCTCCCGGCGCCATGTCCGGCGGCGCAATGTCCGTTACGAACGGGCCGCCAGACCCGTGCCGGGATTTGCGAAGCTTCGCCC
>QEVI01000225.1 GCA_003576855.1 Planctomycetota bacterium | reverse complement strand
AAGCTCAGCTTCGAGCCGCGGAGCCCGGCCGTGCGACGGGCGTCGAAGGTCGGCAAGGGCCCGTTGTCGCTGGTGAAAATGATCAGCGTCGAATCGTCGAGCCCTAGTTCTTGCAAGCCGCTGCGCAGGCGGCCGATCTGCCGGTCGATCTCCACCAGCACGCGGCGCAGCCGGGGCCGCGTCTCTTTGCCGGGCGTGGCGGCGGCGTCCTCGCCGGGAACCCACGGCGTGTGGGGGTCGTCGAGCCAGACGTTCACAAAGCAGGGCGAAGAGCGGTTTCGTTTAATGAAGTCGAGCGCGCGATCGACGAAGAAACCGGTCCGCTCCCAACGCTTCACTTTGTCTTCGTTGGACCAGACCCAGTCGGCGGTCGTGAGGTCCGGGTGGGGCTCGGGGCTTTCCCAAGTACCGGCGGCTTCGTCGTAGCCGTAGGCCGCAAAGGGGGGCGGATCGTCGACGTCGCGCCCGCCGCCCAGGTGCCATTTGCCGAAGTGGGCCGTCTTGTAACCGGCCTGCTGCAGTGCCCGCGGCAGCGACGGGGCCGCGGGGTCCAGGAAGTCGGCCTGCTGGCAGGCGCGGTTGCCGGCGCGAGTTTGCAGGTAGCTGGTGATCCGCCACTGCGCGGGAAACTGGCCGGTGATCAGCCCGCACCGCGAGGGCGAACAAATGGGCGACGCGGCGTAGTACTGCGCCAGTCGAATGCCGTCGGCGGCCAACCGGTCGATGTTCGGCGTGGGGGCCAGCGCGCCGCCATAGCAGCCCAGATCGCCGCGGCCCAGGTCGTCGGCCAGGACGAAGATAATGTGCGGCCGGCGAGGCTCGGACGCCGCACTTTGGACGGCAGTTCCCGCCATTCCCGTTGACCAAACGAGCGCGGCGGCGCTCCACAGCAGGCTTCTCATCGCAAGTCCTCGCAAGTCCTCAAGGGTGCTGACCGCGATTATACCACGATCGGGATCGGGACCGCCGCTCAAGTCGCGGCGCGCTGGCTCGCCGGGCGCCGGCGACAAAAAAAGGGCCCCACTTGGCCCTGCGAGGGTATGCCAAGTGGAGCCCTTCGGCGGTGGAGCAGGTCGCAACTGCCCGCGGCGGGAACTGGTACGCGCCATACCCTGGCGCGACTCGTGCGACCACCGGCAACGCTGGGTCGGCTCGGGGGGCGATTAGCGTGGGAATCGCCGCCGCTTGTGGTCGATGCCGGTCGCTCGTTACCGCAGGATGATGAAGCACGCAGCGTGCCAATGGCCGCGATGTTCAGCGATCCGCTGCGACGCGGGCGAACTTCAGCCGCGAAATCCCCGTGCGGATGCGTCGCGTCGCCCAGGCGGCTATTTCGGGCAACCCGTCGTCAATTGAAAAACTGCGGCGCATCGGTTGTAGCATTTACAAACCGGCCAGCCGCACGCGGCTTAGCGCACGATGCGAGCAAGCTGCAGCGCCACGGCAACCGCGCCGACGACAGCCAGCGCATTTCGCAGCGAGTCGAACCAGTCGCCCGCCGCCTGAGGGGCCGGCGCCGCCGGCCGTATCGCCGGCGCCATTGGCACCGCGTGCGTTATTGGCGCCGTACCCGCATGCCAGTCGCCCTGTAGTGCGACGTGCCGCGGCGATGGTTCGCTCGACGGCGGAGCGCTTGGCGGCTTGGCAATCCCTTCGTCTGTGGCGTGTGGGGCGCTCGCAGAAGCCTCAACGGCCGTGGCCGCCGGTTCGATGGTCGCTGTTGCTCGCAGCGCGATTGGCGCCCCGAGCGAACCGGCTGGCGGCGTCGGCGGCGCATGATCCCGCGCGACGCGGCTTGCCGCGCCGCTGCCGATATCCGGCGCCAGGCTTGCCAAGAACGCCCCGACGCGACCGCCGAAACTACCCATCGTCGTCCCGTGCCCCGCGCCGAACAGCACGCCCGCCAGTTCGCCGCGTTCGTTGAAGATGGGACCGCCGGAATCCCCCTGCCGGGCTTCCACGTCGAGCTCGACCATGTGCTGCGGCAGGTCGAGCGCCGGCGCGTAATACTGCGTGCAGCGGCCCGTCGCCTCGCGGTACTGGCCCGAGCCGTACCCGCAGATGGTGAGGCGGTCGCCCGGCTGGGGCGCGGCAGCGGCGATCTTCACCGGCTCGGCGGCCGGCCGCCAGACGATGAGCGCCGCCAGGTCCCAGTCGGCGTCGACCTTGAGCGGCCGCGCCTTGGAGGCGAAGCCGTCGGGGAAAACGACGTCGACTTCGCCGCGACTATCCCGCACGACATGCCAGTTGGTCACCACGAGCCCGTATTGATCGCGGACGTCGACCAGCGTGCCGCTGCCGTAGGAAGTGACCTCTCCTTCGGGAACGACAATGCGTACGACGGCCGGATGGGGTCGGCTCGGTACGCTTGCCGATGCATGGGAAAACCCAGGCCAGCCTGAGAGGTGTTCGGGCCTTCCCAGGGCGCCGGCCGGCGCCGTCAGCGTGTATCCGGCTACGGCGGCCGCCGACCAGTAGGCCAACGCCCCCGCCGCGGCGGCCAGCGCGCGTCGCGCCTGGCGACGGCGTGCGGCGATCTCGCGACGGCGGGACGCTGGGACTGCATTCACGCTCGGCTCGTGCGAATCACCTCGCTACCGCGGACGCCGCGCCTCGCTGGCGGCGGCTTTGCGGCTGTGCTCGTGGCTTTCGATCAACTGCAGCAGGCGGGCTCGTAGCCGGGCGGCTTCGTCTTCGCGGCGGATCGGCGCCGCGGCCGCCGGCGCCAGGCCGGAGGGCTCCGCCGGTTGCACGGACGCCACGTGCGACCAGGCCATCGAGGGCGAAGGGATATGTGGTGTCGTCGAATCCATGGCGCCGCTCCTTTACGCAGCGATGGGCCGTCCGCCGCGAAGATCGGCGTCGCGCGGCGGAAAGTCGCGACCGTCGTTGTACAACAGCTTCAACCGCGCCACTTCCGCGCGGAACGCCTGCTCGACGAGCTTCGTCAGCGTCAGCCGGGCCGGAAAACCCGCCAGGTGAACGACGGCGTCGCGGGCCTCGTCCAACAAATGCTCCGGAACATAGAGCGTGGCGCGAACCTTCGGCGAACGACGCAATGACATAAGCACGCCCGCAAGAGCCTCCAGCCACGCCTCAACGAGCCCGATAGCCGCGGCTCAACGAGCCGCTGGAGCGGCGCCCCACGCTTCTCTCCATCGACCGCACCGCTCTTCTGGCATCAAACGTCAGACGTTTGCCGCTGCGGCTTCGCCACCCGTCGCCAGCCGCCCCGACCGGCGCTTGCAGAATAATCGGCGCGATTTGACAGCGCGGCGGCCCAGGGCGAGCGCAGGCGCAGCAGGGTGCACGCGACTCGCAAGACGCCGGGCGCCCGCTGCGGACCGCGGGTTAGAAACTTGGCGGCTGCGCGACTGGCGACCGCGCTACGATCGCCTCCGCCAGGCCTTGCGCGGTGTAGGTCGTCGCCACGGCGGCCGCTTGATGGCCCATCTCCTCCAACACGCCGGCGGTGATCGGGCTGATCGCCGCCAGCCGCGCGTTGCGCAGATGATCGCCGAACAAGTGGACCAAGGCCCGCGCGATGGCCGAGCTGGTCACCGTAATCCAATCGATGCGGCCCGCGGCCAGCGCGGCGGAGACTTCCACGTCGGCCGTCGTCACGTCCCGGCTCTGGTAGACGACCACTTGCTCGACGGCCGCGCCGGCGGCCGCCAGCGCCTCGGCCAGCACTTCGCGGCCGCGACTGGCCCGCAGCAAGAGAAATCGACGGCCGACGCCTTCAGCCGCCAGCGCCGCGGCCAGGGCCTCGGCGCGGAACTCGTCGGGCTGCAAATCGGCGCGAAGGCGATACTCGGCCAGCGCCTCGGCCGTGGCGGGGCCAATGGCGGCCAGCTTCGCCCGGTGGAGGGCCCGCAGGTCGAGCCGGTGATGCTGGAGACGCTCGATAAAGGCCGCGACGCCGTTGGCGCTGGAGAACACCAGCCAGTCGTAGGCCGCGAGGTTTTCAATCGCCGCGTCGACCGGCGCCCAATCCGCGGGGGGCGTGATTTCGATCGCCGGCTGAAACAGCACGGCGGCGCCCAACTCCGACAATTGCTCCGCCAGTGCATCGGCCTGATGGACGGGCCGGGTCACCAGGACGGTCTGGCCATGCAGCGGCCGCGATGCGAACCAGTCGAACGACGCCCGCGCCCGCGCCGCTTCGCCGACGATCATCACCGCCGGCGGGCGGAGTTTGGCGCGGGCCACCACGTCGGCCAGTTCGCCGAGCGTGGCGGTGAGCACCTGCTGCTGCGGCAGGCTCGCACGGCGGACGATCGCCACGGGCGTTTCGGCCGGCTTGCCGTGAGCCATCAGCCCCGCGGCCCACTCGGCCGCGCTGGTGACGCCCATGTAAAACACCAGCGTTCCGGGGAACCGGGCAATGCCTTCCAGATCGAGCGACTCGCCCGGCTTGTCGCGACAAAGCTGGCCCGTGATGAACGCCACGCCCGAGGCCGATTCGCGGCTGGTCAGCGGAATGCCCGCGTAGGCGCTGGCGGCCTGCGCGGCGCTGACGCCGGGAACGATTTCGTAGGCCACGCCGGCCGCTTCGAGGGCGGCGATTTCCTCGGCCGTGCGGCCGAAAATCGCGGGGTCGCCCCCTTTCAGCCGGGCGACCGCCTTGCCGGCCTGGGCGGCGGCGATCATTCGCTGGTGGACTTCGCCCTGGCTGAGGACGCGTCCGTGGCCCTGGCCGTGCCTGCCCAGGCAAACCAGTTCGGCCCCCGGCCGGGCGTATCGCAGCGCTTGCGGATTAACCAGGTAGTCGTACAGCACGACATCCGCTGCGGCGAGCCGCTGCCGGCCGCGTAACGTCAGCAAGCCCGGATCACCCGGTCCGGCGCCGATAAGATAAACACGAGCGGTGGGCATGACGGGCAAAGCGGGAGGGCGCCGGGGCGTGCTGGCGAGCCGCCGAGCCGCGGTTTCCGCGGAGCGTGCCTCGCTGGAAAACGGCCGACCGCGGCAAAAGGCCGCCGCGTGTGGCATGCACCTAGCGTACTGCTAGAATAGCAATCTGGCGGCAAGGCTGCTGTGCAAATCCGCGAGCCGCAGGTCGCCGGCGTCCAGGCATTTCGCTTAGGCATACATGGCGACCGAATCCCGCATCGCGCCGCAACCTGCTCCGCGGGGACCCGCCCCGCTGCCCGCGGCGGTCCGTGCCCGGCTGCAGAAGGTTTTCGAGCACGCCCAGCGGTGCGTCGAAAAAGGGGACCACGATTACGCCAACCAGCTTTTCACGCAATGCGTGTCGGAAGACCCGGCGAACATCGTCTATTTGCAGGCGTTTCTCGGCAATCTGCAGCGGAAGTACGGGAACAATAAGCGAGGCGCCAAGCTCGCCGGCCTGAAGATCAAGAGCCATCGCTCGGCGATGCACAAGGCGGCGGAGAAGGGGAATTGGCTGCCGGCGTTCCAAGCCGGCTGCGCGGCCTTGGCGCTCAACCCGTGGGATATCCCCACGCTTCAGCACATGGCCGAGGCGTGCAACACGCTCGGCATCGACGAATGCCAGCTTTACTACCTGCGGTGGGCGCTGGACGTCGATCCGAAGGACCCGTCGGTCAACCGCCAGGCCGCCCAGACCCTGCAGCGGATGGGGCAGTTCGACCAGGCGATTGCGTGCTGGCATCGCGTCGAGCAAGCCAAACCGGGCGACGAGGAGGCCCAGCAGGCGATTTCGCGGCTTTCGGTCGAGAAAACCATCCACCAAGGCGGCTACGATCCGGCCTTGCTGGGGGGCGGCAAGAAAGACGGCTCGACCGAAACGCCGCGGCCCGTTTCCATCGCCCGGCTGTCGCGCGGAACCGCCGACACCGACGACGGGCCCGATGACGAGGCGCCGCAGCAGCCGCCCGAACAGCGGCTCAAGGCGGCGATCGAGCACGACCCGGCAGAACTGGACAACTACTTCCGCCTGGCCGACCACTACCTGCACGCCAACCGGTTGGACGACGCCCAGCAAGCGCTCGACCGCGCGAACCAAGCAGCCGGCGGCGGCAATTTGCTGGTCCGCGAACGGCTGGAGGACTTGCAGCTTCGCCGGGCCGCTCGGCAGGTCGCCGCGGCGCAGCAGAACTACGACCATGCGAAAACGCCCGAGGCGCAGCAGCTACTGGACCGAGCGCGGCTGCACGCCAACCAGGTCGAACTGGAGGTTTACGCCGCGCGGGCCGACCGCGACCCGCACAACCCGCGACTACAGTTCGAGGTGGGACTGCGACTGAAACGGGCCGGCAAACCGAAGCAGGCGATCACCGCCCTGCAGGCGGCGCGCGCCGACACGAAGCGCCGCGCCCTGGTGCTGGTCGAGCTGGGCGAATGCTTCCAAAAAATCGAGCAGTACAAGCTGGCGCTCTCCCACTACGAGCAAGCCATCGAGGCGGTGGAAGCCCCCGACGACGACGTCCGCAAGCTGGCCCTGTACCGGGCCGGCGTGCTGGCGACCGGGCTGCGGGAACTCGATTTGGCCGAACGGCATCTCTCGACGCTCGCCGGGCTGGATTACGGCTACCGCGACGTCTCGGAGCGGCTGGACAAACTCAGCCGACTTCGCGATAGTGGTTGATTCGGCCGAGCGGCCCCGCCCGCCTGGGCCGATGGAGCCTGGGGCAGCCCCGGCGGCCGCCCACGCACCCCCAAAACCGTTTTTGCAGTTCACGATGCCCAATTCAGCCACCGCCAAGAAGCGCCTTCGCCAAAGCATTGATCGCCGGGCCCGCAATCGCATGGTCCGCTCGGCCCTCCGGACCCAGATCAAGAAGGTCCGCACCGCGGTCGCCGCGGGGGACGTCGCGGCCGCCGAGACGGAGTTTCGCACGGCGGTGAAGAAGCTCGATCAGGCCGCGGCGAAGAAGATCCTCCACGCCAATGCCGCGTCGCGGCTGAAGTCGCGGCTGTCGAAGGCCGTCAAGGCGGCGAAGGACAAGGCGTCGGCCCAATAACGCGGCGAGGCGGTCAGCGCACGCGCCCGCCGCTTACCAGACGATCTTCTCCGCGGTGAAGATCGGCCCTTCGACGCAGGTCCGCTTGTAGTCCCAGCCGCCATCGGGCTGCCGGACCTTCACCACGCAGCTAAAACAGATCCCGATGCCGCAGGCCATCGGCGTTTCCAGCGAGACCTCGCAGGCGACGCCCCGCTCGGCGGCCAGATGCGCCACGGCCTCCATCATCTTTTCCGGCCCGCAGCAAGCGATCCGCATCTGAGCGGGGTTGCCGTCGGCCAGCACGTCGCTAAGCAGGTCGGTCACCAGGCCGTGCCGGCCGATCGTGCCGTCGTCGCTGCTGACCCGCACCTCGACGTCGGCCTGCTCGAAATCCGGGACGCCCGCCAGCAGGTGGGCCGAGCGGACGCCGTAGCAGAGCGTCGCTTTCTTGACCGCCGGCGAGGGGCGCGGCGGATCGCCGTAGCGACGGCCCCCCAGGGCCTCCCGGCCGAGGGCCAAGAACGGCGTTTGGCCAATGCCGCCGGCGACCATCACCAGGTGCTCGACCGGTTCGGTGGAAAAGCCGTTGCCTAGCGGACCCCACACTTCCAGCTCATCGCCGGCTCGCACGGCGGCCAGGCGGCGGGTCATGCGGCCGACGGCGAGGTACACGACGTCGATGCCCAGCGGCCGGCCGCCGGCGTCGCACCAGGTGTCGTACAGGGCCAGCGGGCGGCCCAGGAGCGGGTCGTTGCCGTCCGCCAGTCGGAGCATGAAAAACTGGCCCGGGACGCTGCGGCGGCTGATTTCGGGGCCCCGCAGCCGCAGCCGATACGTAGCCTGGGCCAGCGGAACGTTCTCGACCACCTCGGCCCGGACATGCACGGCGCGGTCGGCATAATGCGCCGCGGCTAGCGGACCGCAATTAACGCCGGCGTGGGCGGCGATGGACTCCATCATGGCCGCCCCTTGCGCCGAGGTCCGCGGCCGGGCCGCTTGCCGGGTTTGACCGGGCGACGGCCGGGCATAGCGGCCCCCGGCCGGGCCAGTTTGCCGGGCGGGCGGCCGCGGCGACGATGTTGGTCGCCCGAACCGCCCGCAGGCTGCTGCGGACGGGGTACGGGCGGAATCGTCTCGTCGCCAATGTCGCCAATGATGTGTCGGGTAGCGTCCGGGGGCCGCTCCGCGGGCTTGCGGCGGCGCGGCGGGCCCGCCGCCGGACGGTCCCCCTCGCGGCGCTTCAGCCGGCGACGGCCGCCGGGCGC
>QEVI01000224.1 GCA_003576855.1 Planctomycetota bacterium | reverse complement strand
TGGTTGGGGGGATGGGGCGCCGTGCGGTCTGAGGCGCTAAGACGCAAGCGGCGGAGGGCTACTTAAGCGCGGAGGCGATTTCCTCGAGCGAGACCCCGAAGACCTCGCGCGCCACGCGATCCAGTTCGGCCTTGTCGCCCTGGACATGGTACGTCTCCTGCACATGCACGCCTGATTCGCCGGGCGCCAGCGCCAGGGCGGGGCTGGAGGTTTCAAGCTCGTAGAACGGCCCCATCGGCTTGGCGCCCGGCTCGGGCGGGCCGTCGTTGTAGGCGTTCACCACGTCGCCGGCAAACGGCTTCTCTTGTAGTTCCCACATCGAGTTGACGTAGTCGGTCACCTCCGGGCCCGGCTTGTTGTACTTCACAATCGTCACGACGTTGCGCAGGGCGTCGTAACTGCCGCAGACGTCTTGCGCGCGCTGCGGCGTAAGGCCGATCTTCGAGCGGTACTGGCCGTCGCCGGAAAAGTAGATCACGCCGTCGGCGACTTTCAGCCGCTCGGCCGGCACTTTGCCGAAATACGTGTCGTTGACGATCGGGCCAAGCTTCTCCTCAGGCCCGACGTTGAAGGGGATGACGACCGTCGTCTGCGGACCCGGCTTGTACATGCCCAGCAGCCAGATGGAAAGCAGCCCCGACTGCTTGGTCCAAGGCTCCTTGCCGGTGTTAGTGACCGTGTTGTTGGTTCGGTAGCCGACGAAGGCGAGATTCCCGAGTTCAACTCCGAGCGAGCTGGCGGCGTCTGTCGCCGAAATCAGCTCCACGGACCGATCGATCCGCAGTCGGAGCTTGGTTTTCGAGTAGTTCTCGAGCGTCGTCTCTTTGCGGAACGATGCTTTGCGATCGGACTTCTCCACCACGTCGAACGGTTCGGTGTCGATGACCGCGGGGGTCTTCCAATCGTCGAACTCGAACGGCGCCCCCGGCGGAAAGAAGATGCTGAACTGGCCGCCCTCGGGACCGAGCCAGAATCGCTCCTCGCCGCCGAAAACGTTGATGTGCGGCGTGACCTGGTCCGAAGCCACCCGCTCGTAGTTGATCCAGCCGAAGCTCGTGCCGTCTTCGCCCGCCGCCGAGGAGGTCATCACGCGACCCTGGTACTCGGCCACCACGGCGACCTGCGCCTTTCCGGATTCGTCTTTCAGCACAATGGCGTCCACATGCTGCTTGAGGAACTGGACGTCCTGGCCGAACGTTTTGTCGCCGCTCACGTTTTTCTGCCCTTCTGGGGTTTGGCCGCTGGTGGTCGTCTCCGTGGCGTACGCCGCGCCGGCGGAAGCGACGCAGCCACTGGCAAACGCCGCCAGGGCTAATCGCAGGCCGCGAGACAACTTGGTATGGGGAGCATGGACCGCGCTCGACGTTTTCGCCGTTGCCATGAAGGTCTCCTGCGATTTTTCGGGACGCGTCGCACCGCACGCGAGATGCGAACGACGGGGGGTGATTGCTCGGCGACTGCTACTCAGTGGCCCCGATCGTAATCGGTTCTACGCCGAACCAGAACTCCTCGCCATTTCGGAATGGCGCAACCATTTCAAAGTTTTCGAAGGCCACGCCGCCGGGAATCGACGATTGGCTGGCCCAGTAGACGGTGCGGCCGTTCACGAGCACCTCGAGCCCGTCGGGCGGATGATCGCTACGCCAGTATTGCCGAGCCGGTCGGCCGACGTAACGCCACCCCTCGCGCGTGCCCGGGGCGTATGCGGCGCTCTCCGGATCAGGCTCGTTCGAGACGGCGGCCGCGACGGCAGCGCCGCTGGGCGTTCGTTTAAGCTCCCCGAGCGGAAACCGCGCGTGCGGCGTGAAGCCGTCGCCCCGGTAGGCGGGCCACAGCTCGGCTGCTTCGACGGTGCGGTCGGCGAGCTCCAGCCGGCGCAGACGGGCGTAGTTGCCCATCGTCGCGGTGATAATGCAATGTTCCAGCGGCGTCGAATCCGCGTGAGCAAACGTCGCGACGCCGACCTCGTGCGGGCGATCGGCGCGGAACGTGAGCCGTACGTACACGTGGGCGCCGTTGTCGAATCGCTCCACCAGTACATAAACGCGGAGGCATTCGACGCCGTCGACGCTTTCCAGCCAGCCAGTCGCCGGCGGGGTCGGCGATAAGGGCGAGGAATCCGCCAGATCGTTGCGGCTCCAGAAACGCTTGCCCGGTTTTTGGTCGAGCCGGCTGAACTCAAGCTCGGAGAGCCCGCGGCCGGTTTGGCCCTTCGCAATGGGCTCGACGGCCATGAAGTTAATGACCCGGCCTTCTGCTTGGCCGAGATACGGTGCGTAGATCCTCAGCAGGCCGCGAGGTCCGCCCAGCGGGGCCAGACCGACGCGGAGGCCCTCGGCGTGGCCCCACAGCGGCGGCGAATCGACGCCCAGCGCCGGTCGCGTCCAGCGTCCGGACGAAGCCTCTTGGGCGCAGGCGGCAAGTCCGCCTGGCCAAGCCAGCGACGCGAGCAGGGCGATGGCCACGCTCAAACTTGGCGGACGAACTCGCATATGGCGCATGCCTTTGCCTGCCGCAAGGAGGACTGGCTCACGCGGTCCTGAAGACCCCGCATCGTGAGCCAGTCCCCGGGGGTCACAGCCCTCGATCGAGTCGGGCTCCCTACTCGAGCCTCAGGTAATCCAAGCCGAACATCCGGCGATGGACGGCCTTGGGATTCTCGCCGACGATCTTTACCGTCAACGTGTTGGCCCCTTCCTTGAGGTCGACCGTGCCGAGATCGACTTCGTCGTGGGCGACGCCGTCGTTGTAGCGGTCGAACTTTTTGGCCGGACCGCCGTTAACGCTCACCTCGACGATGGCGTAATCGACGGCCTTGGTCAACGCGGAAATCACCTTCTGCTTGCCGGCCTTTTCGGCAGGGAACTCTAGCACGAGCGTGTCGCCGACTTCGCCGTCCATCCACCAGAGCTGGGCGTCGCCGCTCCAGCCGAACCCGGCGTTCTGCGGCTCCACGCGGCCGCCGGAGTGCTTGACGACCTTGAGCGCTTCGCCCTCGATGGCGCCTTCAACACGGTGCGGCGGCACGATGTCCGTCTTGACCTTGGCGACCTTCAGGGCCGCGGTCTGCGGATCGGGCTCGATGTTGCTCTTGGCGCCAGGCCGGCCGTACCAGAACGTCGCCGGGGCGTAGTTCACCTTCGTGCCGGCCCAGTGCCACAGTTCCATGTCGAACTTGAGCGACTTGGTAAAGGGGATGGCGTCGAGCGCTCGGTAGCGGTCGTTCACCGAGTAGCCGCCCTGGAGGTTGCCGCCCCCTTCGGGCTGGGCGTGCAGGGCCGACGTGAAGTACTCCGGCCGGCACCAGGCGTAGCCGTAGTAGTCTTCGGTGCCGGTGCCGAAGTGCGAGGGGAAGCTCTCGCCGTCGACGAAAATCTTCTCGTCCCCTTCGCCCCACCAGGCCGCCGCGCCGTTCATGATCGTGAGCGTGTCGCCGACGTAGACGCCCTGCCCTTCGGCCGTGACGTAGTTGACGTCGAAGGCGTTGTGGCCGGTCATCTCCTTCTTGCCGCCGGTGTCGATCTCCGTGAGCTGATGCCAGTTGGCGTGGAAGTGCATCGAGCGATCATCCCAGTTCCAGTCGCTCTGGCAGATCTTGCCGTCGCGGATCTGCACGGGCGCCTTGCCCAGGTTGTGCAGCTTGATCACCGCTTCCTTCTCGAAGGGCATGACCCAGGTGCAGGAGAGCATGCCGTCCTTGGTCGTCCCCGTATACCAGGTCTGGAACTGGCGGACCTTGTACCCCAGGCCGCAGAATTCGCCGATCGGGCACCAGACGGTCCGCTCGCCGTCGAAAGAAACCTCCAGCACCGTCGAGCGGAGCGCTTGCTCGACGTCCTCGGCCTCGATGCGGCACTCCATCGCCCGAATGGCGCCGGGACCTTGCAGCCGGACCGGCTCCGACGAGCCGCCGGGGGCGATTTCCGCGGTAACCTCTTGCGCGTACCAGCTATCCTCCGGCTCGCGGCCGCCGGACGCGAGCAGCTTGTTGGTCGCCTCGACCGTCTTGCCGGCCGCCTTCAGGCGGTCCATCGAAAACGACTCGACCTGTACGCCGGGCTCGTAGGTGCGGTAGTTGATCTGGTAGTAGAGGGCCTCGCCTTCGCGGGCGCCCTGGTCGACGGCGACGTCGGTCGAGTAGGTCACCTTGCAGTGCTTGGCATAGGGAATCGGCAGGTACAGGTTGTGGCCTTGCTGGGCGTACTCGGTCTTGGGAGAGACGCCTTCAGAAAGCGGCGGGCCGGCGAGCAGCCCCTTGTCGATCACTTCCGAGGCCTTGCCTTCGATCGCCGGCTGTTCAGCGCCGTCGATGTACACGCGGAGGATGCCGTCGCTGAACGGCCCGCCGCGCGGCCCGTGCCAGGTCGCCCAGAAGCGAACGATAGCGCCGGGGCCGGCCTCATCCATGAGAACGTACTCCTTCTTTCCGTCGCGCTCTTCAATGCGCACGAACTGGCTGCGGTCCCAGTTGGCGTACCAGGTTTTCTGGTCCTCGGGCGACGTGGAGTCGCGGTCGTAGCTGCTGGCCTGTTTGCAGGTGTAAGCCGGCGAAGGGAAGCGGGCGAGCGCTTCGCGATCGACCATTTCGTGAAGCAGCGACTCGATCGTAATCGGTTTGGCGGCCCTGGCCGTGGGAAGCACGGCGGCGAGCACGCCCAGGCATGCCAGTGATAGTAAAATGGAAAGTTTCATCTGCAAGTCGCCTCGCTTTGCGGGGAGTAATGGAAGACGCCTGAATTGGTTACAGCGGCCCCTCGCCCCGGAGGGGAGAGGTTAGGTAAGGGGCGGCGCGGGTCTGCGATTCGGATTGAACTCCTTATTTGTGCCAAGGGACAGCGGCAATCCCTCCCCTAGCCCCGCCCTTCGCGGGACGGGGATGCGGCTGCGGCGACGCGCTTCGACCCGGCGGCGACGTCGCCCCAGGCAGCGCCCTCCTTGCGCGTGCCGCACAAGTGAACGCGAATGCCCAGCCGCTGCGCCATCGCCGCGCGAACTTGCAGCGCGTTGTCAGCCGACGCCGCGTCGCCGGCGTAGGCGACCTGCACGTGGTTCGCCTTGTGGCGGGCCATCATCTGGTCGCGCGAGACGCCGTACGTCACGGCATGCATGATTGGCCACTGCGGGGTGGTGGCGTTCCAACGCCGCTCGGTCTCGCCGCGGGGCAGTTCGATCGCCTGGCCGCGGCCGATGTCCATCTGCAGGGCGTCGTTCTCGACATAAATCCGCGACCAGACGATCTCGCCCGGCTTGGCGACGCCGCGGAGCGTCGAGCCCCCCTTGGGGAAGTACATCGGCGGTTGGCGGAAGCCCTCGCTGCCCGCCCAGCCGCCTTGGTGATGTTCAGCCGGCGCCGAGCCGGAAATCTCGTAGACCCATACGTACTGGTCGGTCGTGCCGGAGCGGTCGGGGTCGCCCCACCGCAGGTCGTGCAGCGTCGTCTCCGGCGCGAGCCCGAGCTTGTTGTGGACGCGTTGAATCAGCAGCGCATCCAGGCCGGCGCACTCGTCAACCTCGTTGAAGTGCGGCACGGCGCGGCCCGCGAACAGCTCTCGTTTGCCGTCGCGGCTGAACACCGGCGGCCGCGCGGTGCTGTTGAGCAGCCCCTCGACCAGGTCGCTCGCCGGGAGCAAATCTTTGAGGCCCTGCTGATACTGAATGCCGATGAGGTCGCAGCCGAAATCGTCCGCCATCCGCACTGCCGCGATGTACATCTGGCACTGCAGGCGAATCTGGCCGTCGGTCAGGTCGGTCGCCTCGTTGAGGCCGGTGTGGAACCGCATGCCCCGCTGCTCGAGCCACGCGCGGACGGCGTCGGCTTCGTTCGCCGCGGTTTGCAGCGTCTCGTAATAGAGGGCCGACTGGCTGAGCCGCTCCTTGAACACCCCAGTGCGATGGAGCAGCGCGTCGGGAATAATCGCGTTGAACATCCCCATGCAGCCCTCGTCGAAGACGCCCATGATCGCCTTGTTGCGCACCAGCTCGTCGGCCAGCGCTTCGCCCGCCTGGCGGACGTCGTCGGCGATCGCCTCGCGGTCGAGCGTCTTCACGTGCGACAGGTCATGGACGCAGTGGCCCGTGCGCAGCCACTGGCCGAGTCGCTCGGTGAAGTAGGCGTCGGTAAAGTCTTCGCTCCACAGCGTGGAGTAGGCGACGCCCGCCTTGGTCAGCGAGCCGTTGAGGTTCAGCATGCCGACCAGCCCCGGCCACTGGCCGGACCAATTGGCGACCGTCAGAATCGGCCCGCGATGCGTGGTGAGCCCAGCCAGCACATGGTGCGAGTATTGCCAGACGGCCTCGGCGACGACTAGCGGCGCCGCCGGGGGAATGCTCTTGAACACCTCGATGCCCTCGCGCTGGCTGGCAATGAAGCCGTGCCCTTCCTCCTTCACTGGGTGAGCGCGGCGGAGTCGATATCCCTGCGCTTCGACGGCCACGCGCAGCGCGTCCTCCATCGCTTGCTGGGCCGGCCAGCATTGCTTGTTCGCCGACGGACGGAGATCGCCGCTGGCAATTAAATAGACTTCGTGGCCGCCTGTTGCGTTAGACATGGCAATACTACTTCTTCGTTATGAAAGGAAATGCGTGCCTTGCGGCGAATTGACGCTGCGTCCCGCCCGTCATGCGCATCGGAGCCCGTGAAAACCGAGGTCTTCCTTTTCGCGATCATTCGCGACATTCGCGGGCGCAAATCCCATGAAGCGCTGACTCAAGCGAATTGCAGTTTGATCTCGACTCCGTCGCCGCGCTCGACGACGCTGACGGCATTGAACTCCAAGACGACGCGGCGGCCGTCCTGACTCGCATGGGCCGCCAGTTCTTCGCCCTGCGCCGCGGCATGCGCCGACTGCAGCCTGGCGCCTGCGGGAAGCTCCAGCCGCACCACGCCCAGCGGCAGCCGGCCGTACTTCACGTCGATGCGGGCCGTAAGCGTTTGATCCTCGATTCGCTGCCCGTAGGATCCCCACGCCTCCGCCGAGGTGAAGACGCACCTGAAGTCCTCAGGCTTCAGCCGCGGGGCGAAGCCGATCTCCTGCCGCGGGCCATGGTACTCGAATCCCGCGAGGCTCGTGATCAGCCCCCAGCTTGCCAGCGCCCGGGCATAATGGTCGCCGCACTCGATCTCGTTAAACGGGTTCCGCTTCGACGGATGATAGCGCTCGTGCACCGCTCGGCAGATGGCCAGCGCCTCGGTGACCATCCCTTCCCAGGCCATGTGACTGGCGACCTGGTACTCGATGCCGGTCCACACCTCGTCGCGATAGCGGGTCGACTTCTCGCCCAAATGCCGGCTCTTCGGCCACGTGCAGGTAAACAGCCCCGCTTCGCCGGCGAGGGCGAACCACCGCTCAGGCTGGTGGGCCTTGTTCTGTGCCGCGATGTCGGGCGCCCAACAGTACCTCCAAATCGACTCGAGCGACTTCCGCACCGTCTCAGTCGGATAGAGATAACCGAGGCCCACCTGGTGCGCCCACCCTTGGCCGAACATCTGGTCCGCGAGGCACCCGTCGGCGTATTGCCACTCCGGATGCTTCTTCAGATCGACGTCCTGCGTGAAGTATTCGCCGTTGAACAGCCGCTTCACCGATTGGTCGCGACCGGCTTCGAAAACCTGCCGGCACCGCCGGGCGAACTCCTCGTCGCCGACCTCGAGAGCCATCTCCTCCGCCGCCCGCAGCGCGCCCAGGTACATCGACCCGACGAACGTGTTCGCGCCGTAGAAGTCCTGGTCGTAGGTTTGGTGCTGCCGGCCTTCGATGAGGCCGTCGCCATCGCCGTCCTGGGCGATGAGGAACTCGACCGCCTTGCGGATGTTCGGCCAGTTGGCGTTGAGAAACTCGTCGTCCGGGCTGCACTGGTGCTCGCGGTAGGCCTTGAGAACGTAGCCGCCTTGCGCGTCGCCGGCCCACAGGGTCCAACCTTCGCCGCGGAAGCCGATCGCCCCGGTTTTTTCATCGAACCCCACGCCAGGGGCGAAGTCCTGCATCGTCCGGACCGACCGCTCCAGCTCCGGCAGCAGCCTGGCCAGCGCATGGGCGTAGTTCCACACGTGCCCGCACGTGCCGTGGCAGCAGCCCACGCCTTCCCAGGCCCAAAACCGCCCGCCGCGCCACCACTGGCAGGTCGCCGTGGCCAGATTGCAGACCGTCGCGCCAATGCGATCGAGCAGCCACCGCGGCAGCGACGAGTCGTAATAGGTCTCCAGCCAGGCGTACGTCTCGGCGTCGAGCCGAT
>QEVI01000223.1 GCA_003576855.1 Planctomycetota bacterium | reverse complement strand
CGGCTATCGCGAGTTCGACACCATCGAACTGGCCTTATATCACCAACTTGGACATCTGCCCCAACCAGAATTCACCCACGAATTCTGCTGAGAAGGCTTATTTCGTTAGTAGGCGCCACCGCTGTTTCTCGCGACGAGACGGCCAAGTGGTCGATTGGGTGGCTCGCGGATCCCCCTGAACCCAACGCACCGCCTGTAGAACGGCTGCACGGGGACCTGCTTGTGATTCCGTCGAGCGGACCGAGCGGAGCGGCCGGCTTGCGATTTGAAAGGGGATTTGAGCCGTTTCATACAGCAGGTCTCAGCGCGTGGCTGTACCGGATACCGGAACCGGGCTCGAACGTCTTGATTGCTGTTGCGTCGCTTGCAGGCTGTCGTCCGACACGACGCTATCGGTATGCCCGCTGAAACGCACCGCGTAACTGGTCCAGTCTTGCTAGTGCGAAAGGAATCCATTATGGCATCGAAGTGTTCGCAAATCCGTAAAGGCCAAGTTGCGCATCGATTGCATTTTGAGGCTCTTGAGCAACGTCGCTTATTGGCGAAAGCGGACATAGTGTTTCTGTTTGACGAGTCGGAATCAGGCGCACATGAGAATGCCGCAGAGTGGTTAGGCTTAATCGCAGGTAACATTGATAGCGCACTCCAGAGCAAGAACATTGACGTGCGTTACGGAGTTGTGGGATACGGGGATGCTGCCCCGGCAACTGCTCATTCTCACATTGTTGATTGGAATGCTGCGCCAGGCAGAACATTGCTGGAACGGCTGTTTTCGCAAGGAGATCATGCTGCTGATCTTCAGACTAGCATTGCCAATTTGGATGACGCGGGGATTTATGTACAGGAAGACGGCTGGGACGCGATTGACCATGCGCTTGCCGAGTATGACTTTCGGCCCGGCGCTGTGCCGGTGTTCGTTTTGATGCAGAACCAGGAGGGTCGGTTCAACGCGAATACGAGGTTGACTCGCGAGGGACTGCTGGCGGCGTTGCAGAGCAAGAACGTGATTCTCAACGCGATGACGGTCGGCTCGGATTACGACGCCGCCGATCCGCCGCTCTTGGACGCGCCGCTGCCGGTGTTCGACCTGGCCGCCTACGGGGCGTCATCGGACATCCGCGTCTTGGGAGTGGCGGCCGACGTGGCCTACGATCCGGTCGCCAAGACCGGGGATTTCGTGGCCGACGGCCAACACGCGTATTGGGGCTTCAACACCAACACGAACGTCGCGGCGGTCGCCGGAGCTACGACGTAGCAGGCCTTACAGGCGAGCTACAACGGCTCCGGAACCGGGGCCAGCGGTTTGGTGGGCTCGCGGAAAAGCATTGAATTCAGCCGGACCGCCGCAGTTCCTGTGGCCCAATCGAACCTGACCGCGGGCTACCGCATGGAGGCGGCTGCGTACGAGTACGTTGACATGGCCGGCGCTACGGTCCATGACACGACGGGTGCGATCAACATCCCGTTCGGGTTCAGTTTCTACGGCACGTCGCAGTCACAGCTTCGCATCAGCCAGAGCGGCGTTCTCTACTTCTCGGCAGGCGGAGATCCAGGAGATGACAACGTTGATCTGACGCGGACGCCGGCGGCCGGCCAGCCGCAACGGCCAAGCGGTCCGGTCATTGCGACGTTGTGGGACGCCCTGCTGCCAGGCGACAACGGGCAAGTCCGGTATAAGGCTTTCAACACTGCGGGCGTCGGACCGGCCAATGCATTGGCCGTCGAGTGGAAGGACTTTTTCTACCAGGGGGACGGCAACGTAGATCCGATTACGTTCCAGGCCGTTCTTTACGCGGATGGTCGCATCCGCTTCAACTACGCTAACGTTACGTCGTCGGTGGGTTTGAGCTCCTATCGCGTCTCGAATGGTGCGAGTGCAACCGTCGGTCTTTGGAAGGGCGGCGCCGCTGGGGCCGACTCCATTACGCTTCCTGCTGGAAAGTACGTTCCCGGTCCGCACAGTTTGTTTAGCAGCACCACCGGGCTTGACGCTTACGGTTTTTACGCCAATGGCATTTCCGAGTCCAACGATAGCTACGTCCGGCTAGCCTGGGACACCGGCGGCGCGGCCTGGGATCTGGGAGTGGTACAGGAGTACGCCGGCGGTATCCACAGCCTGGCGGCCAACGCGCTGCGCGATGCCTTTATCGACAGCATCGCCGACCAAATCCGCGCTGCCGATGCGGCTGGCAAGGTCTTCAACGGCGACGAGGTGCTACTCGCCCTGAACGCAGGCGGCGCTGTCTCGATCAATGCGGGAAGCGCGGGCGTCTTTCGGGCGGATAACGGAACGTACACGGTCGATGCAGGAATTGGCGCCGTCGATCACTACTCCTCGAATCGGACTATCGACCTGTCGAGCAACTCATTGCCAGTGGGAACGAATCTGGAAAGCGTCTTCCAGTCCGCACGAGGCGAGTCCCCGCGCGATCCGGTCTATCCAGAAGATATTCATATTGTCATCGACGCGCTAGATAACGGCGCTGGGGGCGCGTCTGCTTTCGCGGCCGGCCGATACGTCGTAGAGCTGTTTTTTGCGGAAACGGCGGCCCTTAATCCAGGCGAGGAGGGCGTCATACGTTCGTTCGACATCGTCATCGAAGGCGTCAGAATGCTATCCGAATACAATCCGTTTGATGATCGAGCGAAGATCACTCAGTTCGACGCCGACGAGTTGGATGCCGAGGCGGCAGGCTTTGCAACGGGCGTCGTGAAGCGCTATATGGTCGATGTGACCGATGGCAGCGACGCGGATGCGTCGCCCGAATTGGATATCTTACTGTACTCCTTGAGCGCTTTTGATCCCATTCTGAGCGGCGTGCGCATCCTGCGTGCGGCCGCGCCGCGGGTGGCGGATGTGGTGGTGAAGGGGTCGGCGTGGGCGCCCGGGGTGGAGTATTCGTTCGCGGCCATGGTCGGGCAGGGGATGCAGCTTCGGCCGATTCCGACGCAGGGGGCCGATACGATCGAGATTCATTTCGACGGGCCGGTGAGCATCACGGCCGACGCGCTGGAACTGGCGCGGACGGTGCGCAACTTGCCGACGCCGCCCAATTCGAACGTGGCGCCGGAGACGCGGAGGTTCAGTTGCGACGACGCGAGCATGGAGTTCGCCTACGACGCGGCGAATTACATCGCCCGGTGGACCTTCCCGGCGACGGGGCCGACGTCGCTGGCCGACGGGAAGTACGCCATCCTGCTGAACACGGCGAAGGCGACCGGCAGCGGCGGGGCGCCGCTGGACGGCGACTGGAAGGCGGGGCATGGCTTTGCCTCGCCCGCGACGCCGGACGCGTACGGCGACGACCTGCCGGAGGCGTTCATCGTGGGCGACGGTGCAAGCAGTTCCGCAAGCGCGTACTTTCGGCTCAACTTCGCGCTGCTCGCCGGCGACTTCAACGGCGACGGGGCGGTGACGACGACGGCCTGGACTTGGCGCTGGCGCAGTATGGGCTGGGGTTGAACGTCGTTGGGTAAACGTCGAGGTGCTGGGGAAGTAAGCGCAAGCGCGCTAAGCCGCGAGCGGCATGCAAGGGGTAAGGGCGGCGCCAGGGTTTGGCAGAGCCGTCAGTCCGCCAGCCGCCAGCCGGCGTCGTCGACGACAAGCTGCGTGTGGTCCCGGTAGCGGTCGTAGACGGCGTGCATCTCTTCGAGGGCGTCAAAGTAGCCGACGATGTGGGCGGCGCTGAAGGATTCGCCGGCCTTTACCGGGCGGCCGTGGATCTCTTCGATCATGACGATGATGTCGCCGGGGCGCTGGCTGCACCAGGCCTCGTACACCACGGCGGGCGACAGCGTCATGCCGGCCAGCCAGGGGCCCTCGTCGCCGGTCGCCGGGTCGCGGAGGCGGTAGGCGCGGATGAAGCGCTGCGGCAGGGCGTTGAGGTCGCGGCGGTAGCCGAACTTCAGGTCGGGCGGAAACGGCGTGAAGAACTCGCTGGCCGGGATGCGCACGCCGTGGGGGCCGCTTAAGTAGCTGAGATAGATCTCGCTGAACGTATCGCCGCGGACGTGCCGGATGCAGCCGGGCGTGTCGTTGCGGAGAAACATCTCCGGCGAGGCGTTCGCGCTGTCGATTCTGTCCATCAGCAGGAAATAGCGCTCGCCGCGGGGAAAGACGACGAGCTGCGTCCATCGTGAGCCCGGTTTTCGGCCGGGGGCGGCGTACTCGAACCGGTAGGTGGTCTCAACGGCGACGAAATCGTCGCCGCGGATCACGCGCGGCTGCACGGGCTTCATGCGGTGGCAAAGCTGCGGTCCTTCGACCATCCGTTTGCGATGGCTGCTGCCGTGGGCCAGCAGGGCGTAGAGTTTTTTTGCGGGCTCCGTTTCGTTGGCGTGCCAGGTGTAGCGGCCCAGGCCCTGGCCGTCGGGCGCGAGGGCGTCGTCGCCGTAGGCTTCGTCGCTGCCGGCTTCCATCAGCCAATCGACGACCATCAGCCCGTCGCCGACCTCGCGAAAGCCGGTTTGCTTGTCGAGAAACGAACCCTTCTCGATGCCGGTCATCCAGTGCTTCGGGTTCGACTTGGGAATCACGGCTTCGAGCGCATCGGTTTCGATTCTGATGGCCCGCTCGTCTTCGGTTACGGTCGCCCAGGCCTGGCCTTGCGGCTGCTGAGCGCGGAGAACCGAGCGCTCCGCGCCAGCCAGCAGCGTGAGCAAGCCCAGTAGCGGGCCATAGGTGCGCCGAGACAAGCACGTCATTGACAATCCCCTTTGTTTCAGGAGTCGGGTTGGCCGAGCGGCGATGAGTTCGGAGGCGACAAGCGGTCAATTATTGCGAGTATATTCACCATCGGGTAGAATCCGAGGCGCTCATCATAAAGGCGATCGACGGCCGAAGCTTATCCGCCATCGTCTGGCTGTTCTAGCATCCCTCGACTGGGAGTTTGCGATGCGGCGTTCTCTCGCAGACCGGCAGCGGTACTGGCACGGCGGCCGTTGGCTACTGGGGCCTGAACGGCTTGAACCTCGGCGGATGCTGGCCATGGGGACGTTTCAGCCCCCGCCTGCGGAGATCACGGCGACGAACCCCGTGCAAGTCGTGCGGGCGATCGTGCTGAACTTCGAGCCGACGGTTCCGTCACAGGGGAACCAAACGCTGTGGCAGATCTTCGGCTGGAACGATCCGCGGCAGCTTGCCGCCGGGTTCGTCGGCGACATGGAAGCGGCCAGCGGCGGCGCCGTCGATTACCAGATCGTCGAGTGGCGGGACCTCAACGAGTTCCCGATCTTCACCGACGGCTTCCGCTACACCGCCGACGAGTATGTGCAGAACCGGCAAACGAACACCGGCTGGTCGAGCGCGACAGCCGACTTCTACGCCATCGCCCAGCAGCAAGGGCTGGCGGAGCTTGTGAACGACAACGTAATCGACGAAATCTGGATGTTCGGCGACCACTTCTTCAGCCTGCTGGGCGAGGCGTGGATGGCTGGTCCGCAGTCGTTCTTCATCAATGGGCCGAGCTTTCCGGAGTTTCCGGTCGATCGCGCCGTGGCCGGCTTCGGGTTCAGCTACGAGCGGGGCGTGGCCGAGATGCTGCACAATCACGGCCATCGCACGGAGAATCACATCTCGCGGGCATACGGCGGGTGGAACATCGGCAATCCGCTCACGCCGTGGGACCACTTCACGGCGAACGTCGCGCAGACCAGTCGCACGACCTACGGCGTGGGGAGCGTACACTACCCGTTCAACGCCTCGGGCGACTACGACTACGCCAATTCACGGACGCTGAACAGCTACGCCGACGACATTGTGGCCAACTTCCCGACCCAGACATACGCCGCGGTTCCCACCACGCGCGACGCATGGGGAGATTTGAACGTCGGCGACTGGCACCGCGGGTATCTGCAGTGGTTCTTCGGCCACATGCCCCGCGACTCCGGCATCGCGGCCGACGGGCGGGCCAACAACTGGTACAAGTACATCAACGATTTCAATTCCTACCGGCCGAATACGGGGCTGCCGCGGAATGACGAGGCGATTTTGGGTGCTCCGCCGTTGACGGAAGCGGCCGCCGGTTACGAGTTCACGCTGCGGTATTACGACGTGCAGGGCATCGACGCCGCCACGCTCGGCAGCGGCGACGTGGTGGTCAGCGGCCCCGGCGGGTACAGCCAGGCGGCCACGGTCGTGGAAATCGGACCTGAGCAGTCCACTACGGCTGGCACGGCTCGCACGGTGCGCTACCGCGTCACGGGCCCCGGCGGTACATGGGATGCCGCGGATTCAGGCGCCTACAGCGTGAGCCTGCAAGCCGGCCAGGTGCGCGACAAGGCGGGCGCACTGCTGCCAGCGGCGGGGTTGGGAAGTTTTCAGGCGAACATTGCCGACCAGGCGCGACTGGACATCGTGGCCATGATCGCGTCCGAGGAGGCGACGGTTGACGCTACGGCCTGGGACATCGGCGGCCCGCCGGCGCTGTTCGACGGCAGCACGTCGAGCCTGTATCGCACGCCGAACATCGATCCGGCGGTCGTTACCGTGTCGTTCGAGGCGCCGCAAGAACTGACGGGGTACCGGACCCTGATGAGCCATGCGGGCGGCAACCCGGCCTACCGCTGGAAAGTCGAAGCGGCTGATTCGCTGGCAGATCTCAATGCCCGGACCGGCTCGTATCTATTGCTCGTGCCGCCGACGGACACGCCGTCGGACGTTTTTTCGACGTCGATGCTTGTCGCGCCGATCACCGCGAGCCAGGTGCGACTGACGGTCGAAAGGCTCACCGGCGACAATTACGTGCACATAAACTCGTGGGAGTTGCTTACGGAAGTCGCGCCCGACGCGGCGGAGCCCACCGCCGTGCTCATCGCGACGCCAACGGTCAATCCTGGCGACCGGACAACGCCATTTGAGGTGCGCTACATCGATGACACGTCGATCGACGTCCGAACGATCAACTTCGGCGACGTGCGCGTGATTGGGCCAAATGGATTTGCGGCTACGGCCGCGTTGTATGGGCTGGACGCCAACGCCAACGGACCGACGCGGTCCGCGGAGTACTTCGTAACGGCGCCCGGCGGCGCGTGGGACAGCGGCGACAATGGCTTCTACACGTTGGAATTGGGGGACTACCAGGTTTTCGACGTGGCCGGCAAAGAGGCGCCGGCGAAAACGCTTGGCACGTTTACTGTCAATGTGCCGCCGCCTGAGACGCGACCGCGGATTGACCTGGCCGAACTGAACGCCAGCGACTGGTTCGCACTGGCCGCCGGGGCCACGGCCAGCACGAGCGACGACGCCGCTCGCCGCACGCTCGGCGACGGCAGCGTCCGCTTCGAAACGACGGGCGGCTTCGACACGTACCTGCGCTATGAGCCGCCCAATGGCGTCTCGTGGGATCTTGCCGATGCGACGCAGTTCCGCTTCGACCTGTACGCGGAGAATCCCAGCCCGTTTGGATTCCAGGCCGAGCCGATCATCCGCTTCGTCGACGCCGACGGCGACGCGATGGAGTTCCGCTACTACCGCAACGGGTCGCCCTACCCGCTGTGGAACGACGCCCGCGGCGCGTGGCGGTCGCATGCCATCGACGTCAAGAGCACGGCCCAGCCCGCGACCGGCTGGCGCGGTACGGCGATCGGCACGCCCGACTGGAGCCGGATGAGCACCGTCGAAATTCACGCCGATACGTGGGACTTCGGCTTCACGCTGTGGCTGGATCGTGCGGGGTTCAATCTGCCGGTGATCGCGGGCGATTATTCGAACGACGAGCTGGTCGACGGCGCCGACTTCCTGGCGTGGCAACGGCGTTTCGGCTCGCGCGATCCGATGGTTGACGGCGACGTCAGCGGTCAGGTGGCGGCGGGCGACCTGGCGCTATGGTCGGCAAACTTTCCGCAGTCGCAGGCCGCGGCCGTAAGCGCGGCCCCGAGCGCCGGCACGGCGACGGCAGCCGACGCGGCGATCGACGCGCTGTTTGCGGCGGGCGATCTGTCGACGCTGTTCTACAGCTCGGCCGCGGTGGCCCGCCCGAAGTGGCGACCGCGGCGGTGAATCAATCACGTCGCGCTTACGTCCCGCGCCGGGCCTGCGCCTGGCAGTACCGCTACGAGAAGCGACGATACTAGCGCCAGCGATTTGATTGACCGCGCTTCGCTGCCGTTTTATGCTGACGGGCGTGGGGGTTTGCAGATCGGCAGACCCATGCGCAGTTCTCTTTGCGGCGCCTGCTCGCCGCGCCGGCGGAGCCTTCGAGCCCGCGCGGCGCTGTTCTTATCCACGGCTCGGCGTGCACGTTTTGCGCACGGCGTGCG
>QEVI01000222.1 GCA_003576855.1 Planctomycetota bacterium | reverse complement strand
CACCTTGCCTACGTCCGCCAGGCGCGGGTTTACGCTTGTGGAGCTTTTGGTCGTCATTGCCATCATCGGCGTGCTGGTCGCGCTGCTGCTGCCGGCCATTCAGGCCGCCCGCGAGGCGGCGCGCCGGTCGCACTGCATCAACAACATCAAGCAGATGGTCCTGGCCGCGGCCAACTACGAATCAGCCCGGAAGGCGTTCCCCCCGGGGCGGTTGAAGCCCGATGCCGAACGACGCAGCGGCAACAACTGGATTCCGATCCCCGGCAATTCCAGCTACGGCGGCTACAACGCCCAGACGCGCTACGGCAACTACTCGGTGCACATCTGGCTCTTGCCGTACATGGAGGCCGGCAACATTTACGCGTTGATCGATTTCAGCAAGGGCCAGGTCAAGCAGATGCGCAGCGGCGGAACGATCGTCAACCCGCACTATCAGGCGTACGCCAACGCCGAGTCGCTGTTTATATGCCCCAGCGACGGCAACACCGGCATCGTCATCTCGGAAAACAACTACCGGTCGAACTACGGCGGTTCGACGATCTTCGCCGGCGCCCAAGCCGGGACTGACGACTCGACGGTGCTCAATCCCGAAGGGTTTCCCTCGGGCGGCAACGGGGCCTTCACCTATGGCGCCAAAGGCCTGAAGGCGAGCGAGTACACCGACGGCCTGTCCAAGACGGCCTTCTTTTCCGAACGCATCAAGGGGAGCGGCATCAACGCCGCCAACCAGACGCCCACGCGGGCGGAAATCATCGGCCGCGGCAAAGGGAACAACGTCAACAACCTCCGCATCATCGACCTGTTCAACGAGTGCCAGGCGTACGTCCCCGCCCCGGCGAACCTGATCTTCAGCGGCGCCGGCCGCTGGCTGCCCGGCGACGACTACTCCAATGGCTGGCCGTTCGCCGGCTACGACGCCTCGCAGTACAACCACGTCGCCCCGCCGAACTGGCAAGGCCAGGACTGCGGCAGCAACAGCTACATCCCCGATGCGCCCGACGAGCACGCCATCGTCGCGGCGCGGAGCGAGCATCCCGGAGCGGTGGTCGTCGGCTTCGGCGACGGGCACGCCAGCGTCGTCAACGATGCGGTCGCCATCGACGTGTGGCGCGCGGTTGGCAGTCGCAACGGCGGCGAGGCGGTGGAAGACAATCTCTAGCTCGCCCCCAGCTCCGCGCGGCGATGCGGTTCGAGACGATGGAACGCGGCCCGCGTGGCGCGGCGGGCCCATTCGGCGAAGGAGCGACGTATGGCAGCCAGCACGCATCACTTCATGGATGACCTCGCGGCGGCGGTCGCCGCGCGCGGCAATGCCGTGTGCGTGGGACTCGATCCCCGTTGGGAGCAACTTCCCTGGCCGATCACGACCGGCCGCGACGATGCGCCCAGCGGCCGCGCCGACGCGTATCTTGATTTCTGCTGCGGCGTGATCGACGTCGTGGCGCCGCTCGTGCCGGTCGTCAAACCGCAGGCGGCGTTTTTCGAGGAACAAGGACCGGCCGGCATGGCCGCGCTTGCCGAGGTGATCCGCTATGCCCAAGACCGGGGCCTGTTGGTCATCCTCGACGGCAAGCGAAACGACATCGGCTCGACGGCTGAAGCCTATGCTCGCGGGCTCTTGGGGCGCGGCACAAGCGCCTGGGGCGCCGACGCCCTGACAGTCAGTCCCTACCTGGGCGAGGACAGCCTCGCGCCGTTCGTCGCGGTCGCCCGCCAGCGCCGCGCCGGGCTGTTCGTCCTGGTGAAGACCTCCAATCCCGGCGGCGGCGTGCTGCAGGATCTAGAAGTCGTCGAATCCACCGAGCGAGCCGGGGCGTCTCGCCCCCGGCGCCTCTACCACCACGTCGCCGAGCTCGTCGAAAGACTATCGTCGGACACGAAAGGCGCAAGCGGCTACGGCCTGGCCGGCGCCGTCGTCGCCGCCACGTACCCGGAGCAACTCGCCCAGTTGCGGGCCGCTATGCCGCACTCGTGGTTTCTCGTGCCGGGCTTCGGCGCCCAGGGGGGCGCCGCCCGCGACGTAGCGCCGGCGTTCGACGCCGCCCGCCTGGGCGCCGTCGTCAACAACAGCCGCGGCATCATCTTCGCCCACGCGCGGAAGGAGTACGCGGAGCGATTCGGCGAACAACAATGGCAGCGGGCCGTCGAAGCGGCGACGCTCGACATGATCGCCGAGTTGAACGCGGCGACCTAAAGACGACCACAGAGGCACGCGAAAAAAGGAGAACGCTGATGCACGCTGATCTTCGCTAATGGCAAATGGATTCAATTAGCGAAGATCAGCGATGATCAGCGTTCCCCGTCTGCTGCCGTACTTCTAGGCGTCGTCTGCTGCGCCCTCCGTAGCTCCGTGGTTATCCCTATGATTTCTTCTTGTCTTCCTCGCCGGTTTCCAGCACGGCGAGGAACGCTTTCTGCGGAATATCGACCTGGCCGATGGACTTCATCCGCTTCTTGCCTTCCTTCTGCTTTTCCCACAGCTTGCGCTTGCGGCTGATGTCGCCGCCGTAGCACTTGGCGGTGACGTTTTTCCGCATGGCGGAAATCGTCTCGCGGGCGATGATCCGCGTGCCGATGGCCGCCTGCAGGGCCACTTCGAACATGTGCCGCGGAATCTCCTGCTTGAGCTTCTTGATGATGGCCCGGCCGCGGGCGTCGGCGTCGCGGCGATCGCAGACGATCGACAGCGCGTCGACCCGTTCGCCCTTGACCAGGACATCGAGCCGGACCAGGTCGCCCAGTTCATAGCCCTTGAGCTCGTAATCCATCGTGCCGTAGCCGCGGGTGATGCTCTTGAGCTTGTCGTGCATGTCGTAGACGACTTCCGCCAACGCCAGGTCGTACACGAGCATCACGCGAGTCGGCGAAAGGTATTCCTGCCGCACGAACACCCCGCGGCGGTCGGCGCAGAGCTTCATGATGCCGCCGACGTACTCGGTCGGCAGCACGAAACTGACGCGGACGATCGGCTGGTGGAATTCTTCGATGTCGCCCAGGTCGGGCACCCGCGTCGGCGTGTGGACTTCGAGCCACTCGCCGTCCTTCTTGAGAATGCGGTACGTGACGTTCGGCGCGGTCTGCACCAGGTCGATGTCGGCTTCCTGCTCCAGGCGCTGCTGAATGATCTCCATGTGCAACAGCCCCAGGAAGCCGCAGCGGAAGCCAAAGCCCAGCGCATCGCTGGTTTCCGGCTCGAACTCGAAGCTGGGATCGTTGATCGCCAGCTTGCCCAGCGCCTCGCGGAGCTGCTCGAAGTCCTGCCCGTCGGAGGGATAGAGGCCGCAGAAGACCATCCGTTGCGGCTCGTGATAGCCTTCCAGCGCCGGCGCCGGCTCGCCCGTCGCGACGGTAACCGTGTCGCCGATGTGGATCTGGCCGAGCGACTTGATGTTGCAGACCAGGTAGCCCACTTGCCCGGCGGAAAGCTGTTCGCGCGCCGCCCGGCGCGGCGTGAACTGGCCCAGCTCGACCACTTCGTGCGTCGTGCCGGCTTGCAGGAAGCGAATCTTCTGGCCCTTGCGGACGACGCCGTTCATGATCCGCACGTACGTCACCGCGCCGCGGAACTCGTCGTACACCGAGTCGAAGACCATGGCCTGCAGCGTGGCCTCGGGATCGCCGCTGGGGGGCGGCACGCGGTTGATGACCGCTTCCAAAACCGCTTCGCAATTCAAACCGGTCTTGGCGCTGCAGCCGATGACCTCCCCGCGGTCGATGGCGAGCGTCTGCTCGATTTCGTCCTTGACCTCCTCGGGCCGGGCATGCGTGAGATCGATCTTGTTCATCACCGGCACGATGGCCAGGTCGTGTTCCATCGCCGCATAGGCGTTGGCGACGGTCTGGGCTTCGACCCCCTGGAAGGCGTCGACCAACAGCACCGCCCCCTCGCAGCAAGCCAGCGACCGCGACACCTCGTAGTGGAAGTCGACGTGACCGGGCGTGTCGATGAGATTGAGCTCGTAGGTGCGACCGTCGTGCTGGTAGCGCATCGTGACGGCGTGAGCCTTGATCGTGATGCCCCGCTCGCGCTCCAGCGCCATGTCGTCGAGCAACTGCTCTTTCATCTCCCGCTTCGAGACGGTCCCGGTGATCTCCAGCAGCCGATCGGCCAGCGTGCTCTTGCCGTGGTCGATGTGGGCGATGATCGAGAAGTTGCGAATGTACTTCGGAGAGAGCATGCGGTGCGGGCAGCGGGCGGAGGTCAGTGGGCGGTAGACAGCGGGCAGTAGCCGCGGCTCAACGAGCCGCCGGAGCGGCAGGGAAAGGGAATGGAGATTTCGCGAATCACGAATGACGAACGGCGAATGAACTAAGCGCTTCGTGCGGGCCGCAGGCACGCAATTCGTCATTCGTCATTCAATTATTCATTGCTCATGCTCTGCTATCTCGCCGTCCTTGCCGCCCAGTATTCTCGGCGGGCCAGGCCGGCGGCGCCGATATAGCCGGCGTCGCCTCCCAGGGCGGCGAAGTCGATGTGAATCTTATCGCGGAGGCTGGCGATCATGCGGCTGGCCGCCTCCTCGCGAAGCCGGGCCATGAACCGTTCGCCCAGCGGATGCCCTTCCCCGCCGAAGGTCATCGCGCCGCCGATGACGACGCTCTCCGGGTCGATGGCATGGATCGCCGTAACGGCGCCGATGGCCATGTACCGCGCCGTCTCCATGATGATGTCCAACGAGAGCTGGTCGCCCCCTTCGGCCTCCTCGGCGATCATCAGCGGCGTCAACTCCTCGCCGGCCGCGATGCGCTTGTTCAAGCTGGTGGCGCGGCCGGCGGCGATGGCTTCCTGCGTGCGGCGGACGACTCCGTAGGCGCCGCAATATCCTTCAAGCGTGCCGCGAATTCCCAAGGAATTCAGCGGCGCGTCGTCGTGCGAGTCGATGATGATGTGTCCCAGCTCGCCGCCGCAGCTATGGACGCCTTCGATCAGCATCTCCTCGACGATGATCCCGCCGCCGATGCCCGTGCCCATCGTGAACAGCACCATGCTGCGATACTGCCGAGCGGCGCCGGCCCAAAACTCGCCGTAGGCGGCGGCGTTGGCGTCGTTGGCGAACGTCACGGGCAGCCCGCACGCCTGGCCGACCATGTCGCGAATCGGCGCGTTGTGCCAATGCGGCAGATTGCCCGGTTCGATAATCACGCCTTGGGGGATGTCCATGGGACCGGGCGTGGCCAGCCCCAGCCGTGCTACAGCGCCTTCTTCCAGGCCGGTCGAGGCGGTGAGGTGGCGAAAGGCTTCGCCGATGCGGCGTGCGGCGTCAGCGGGCCCGCGCGGCTCGTCGGTAGCCACCGAGCGATAGGCCACCGTGCGGCCGGAGTCGTCCACGATCCCGATTTTGATGTTCGTGCCGCCGACGTCGACGCCGACGAACAGAGGGTGTCTCGCAGCGGACGCGGACAGCAGTTGGGTGGTGTCAGCCATTTTTGTCGTGCAGAGCGGAAGGGACTATTGCGCAGATTCTCCAAACGCCTCTCGCCTCGCGCTGCAAGATCGGCGGGGTCGCCGCACGAAAAAACGCCGCAATTACTGGCGGCGAAAGCGGATCGGGCGAACGGGCAAGTATACGGGCAGCCCGAAAACGCCGCAATTCTACCCCGCCAACGCCCAGTGCCGCCGACAGTAGCCGCGGCTCAACGAGCCGCCGGAGCGGCGCTACGCCCCGCCGGCTGCTGCAAGACCGCCGCGCCGCTCCGGCGGGCCGTTGGCCCGCGGCTACTTCCGCGGGCGCTAGTTGGCGGTTACTTGGGGGGCGTCTTCCTCGCTGATGCGGAACAGGTGTTCTTCGCCGCGGATGAGCAAGCTGTTCCGCACCGGGACCGGCGTGGCGATAATCCGTTCGCCCATGTGGTTTTCGGCGAGGCGTTTGAACCCGTTGGTCACATCCACGACGAACACCGTGCCGTCTTCGCGCGTGCAGTAGAGCTTGCCGCCGGCCAGCACCGGCGAGGCATAGTACTTGTCGCGGTGCCGCGGCAGGCGGCCGGTCCAGACTTCGTCGCCGGTGGTCAATTGGCGGCAGGTGAGTACGCCGCTGTCGCCCAGCACGAACGCCTTGCCGGCGTGAATGACCGGCGTCGGTACGTCGGCGCCGGCATCGCCTTCCTTGGTCCACAGGCGACTCGACTGCGTGACGTCGCCCTGGCCTCCAAGCTTTACGCCGGCCAACGATTTGCCGCGGCCGAAGGGAACGACGGCGACGCCGTCGCCCGCAACGTGCGAAGCGATCACGCGGAAGTACGTTTCGTTCTGCGGGTTGAAGTTGCCGCTTTCCCACAACTTTTCGCCGGTGGCCGGATCGTGGCCGGTGAGGTGATCGGCGCCCCACACGACGATGACGTCGCGGCCGTCGATGTTCACCAGTTGCGGCGTCGTGTACGCCTGGTCCGCTTCCTCAGGCCGCTCGTAGGTGCGGTCCTGCTTCCAGGCGACGTCGCCGCTCTTCAGGTCCAAGGCCACGAGGTACCCTTCGCCGGCGTGCATGACGGCGATGATCACGTTATCGCCGACAATGATCGGCGAGGTTCCGAGGTCCCACCACAAGGTGTCTTTGCCGTACTTCTCCTGCAGATTGAGCTGCCAGCGCTCGTTGCCCTCGAAGTCCAGGCACGCGACGCGGCCGCTCTTGTAGTACGCGACCACGCACTGGCCGTCGGTCGCGGGCGATGGATTGGCGCCGGTGCCGTTGCGGTGCTTGCCCTCGCGCCCGGGGCCGAACGCCTTCTCCCACTTCTTCTCGCCGGCGAGCGTGTAGCACGCCAGGGCGTCCTGGCCGTCGACCAGCGCCGTGACAAACACGGCGTCGTCCCACACGACGGGCGTGGAACTGCCGCGGCCAGACAGCTTTGCTTTCCAGAGGACGTTCTGCTTATCGGAGAATGTCACGGGATAGGCGCCTTCGGCGGCGATGCCGGTCCCGCCGGGGCCGCGCCACTGCGGCCAGTTGTCGGCGGATCGCGCCGGAACCTGCCCGAGCAAAGCCACAGTCGATACCACGAAAAAGAAGCAGCAGCGGCGCATTGCAACCCCCGGCATGAGGCGAGAAACGAACTCCCGGCATGAGGCCAGCAGCGGACCAGCGCTGCATTCTATCCGCGCCCGCTGGCGGCGCCATCCACATCGCCGGGCCAATGCACATAGCCCGGCCATGCTGGCCGGGCGGCGTCGATCCAGTCAAAATTGCTTTGCCGTTTGAGCCGAGCGAGATCCGCCGAGCCAGGATGGCGCGGCTAGCTGGGGTGACGGCGGAGCGCCGTGGAGGAGACGTCCTCGCGGAATTCGTCGGCGGGGATTTGGTCGCACAGCCGCAGGAGCGACTTCGGCATTTCCAGGTCCTCGAGCGTGCGGAACCGGCCCTCGATCGAGCGACCGAAGACCAGAAAGCGGCAACCGCGGCCGGCAATGCGATCGATCGCTTCATCACGTGCTGCGGCATCGCCCCCGTAATAGCGCGGCTCGCCGATGCGCAGCATGGTATCGGCCCCGACGACGAACGTCGCCGCGGGGAAGAGGTCCGCCTTTTCGGCGAAAGTCGGAGCCCGCGTCAGGGCGATCGGCCGCTGGCCATCGGCGGCCCGCAGGGCCTGGATGCGGTCGCGAATCGTGATGAAGTCCAGCGGCGGCTTGTCCACGTTCGCCAGCGAAAGCTCCCACTCCAAGGGTTCGCCGAGCCGGGCCTCGGCAATCGCGGCCATTCGCAGATGCCCGGCGTGCGGCGGGTTGAACGCGCCGGGGAACACCAGTTTCAACGGCGGCGCATCGGCCTGGCCAAAGTAGTCCGCGGTCGCGCTGGGCCGCACCACCGCTCGCCGTCGCAGGCCCAGCAACAGCTCCGACTGCTCCGGCGGGGCCGCCTGCGAGTCGGCGCGTAGCAGCTCTTCATGTTCGCCGCTGGGCAGCGCCGCTCGAAGCCCATCGGCCCGCTCGCCGCAGGCGCTGGCTACGACCCACAGCAAAAACACCGTCGCAGCGCGTTCGTCCTCCTCGCGAGCGGGCCGGACGCTGGCCAGGCGAAGGCCATACCACTGGGTGCTGGTCGCCGTTTGCAGGGCGGCGTGAATCCTCCGCTCGCCCCGCTTCGGGCGGTCCGACGCCAGGCTTGCCGTCGCGCCGACGCCGATCAGGTGCTGCTGGTTCTCGTCCGAGGCCAGTTGACGCGCGCGGAGAAACGCCGCCATGGCCATGGCGCGGGCGGTCGATGCGCTGCACGCCTGGTCGGGCGTACCGCCGATCCAATCGACGAGCGAGGCCCTCGAGTAGGGGACGATCGCTTCCAGCACGGTGCGCGAGGCGCCGGGGGTTTGC
>QEVI01000221.1 GCA_003576855.1 Planctomycetota bacterium | reverse complement strand
TCATCGGCAACTACGGCGTCATGTCGGCCAAAAACGGCGCCGTGAAGCCCGCCGGCCTGAAGAAAAAGGTCAAGAAAAAGGTCCTGAAGAAAAAGGTCGTCAAGAAGGCGGTCGCGTCGAAAGGGCCCGCGCCCGATAAGAAAACGTCGCCCCTGGTCAAGAAGAAGGTCGTCAAGCGAGCCGGGCCCAAGGAAGTGCGGCTCAAGGCCTATTGGGGCGTTTTCAGCCAGACGTTGCGGCGGGTCGCGCTGTTCGAGTTCAGCGAGCGAAAAAAGGCCGAGCAGAAGGCCGAAGAGCTTTCCAAGAGCAGCAAGAGCCCCCACTTCATCCAGCCGGTCAAAGAGCAGATCGTCGGCGAATAGCCGGCGGTCTCTGCAGCCGGAGCTGCGCTGCCGGAACTGGCACGCGGACCAGCGCGGATCGGGACGGCTTTGCGACGATTCTCGGCCGGTTGCTTCAGCTAAGGATCGGCCGCAAACGCTCGATCGTCGCCGGCTGTTCCAACTCCAGCTTGCCGAAGCCCCGCTGGGCGCCAAGTTGCACGGCGAGCTGCTGATGCTCCGGATAATTGGTCACCAGCATTACCGGCACGCCGGCGAACTGCGGCTCGGCCTTGATTTGCCGGATGACGTCTACGCCGTCGCTGTAATCGACGTCGAGCTTGCGATTGACCAGCACCAGGTCGACCTGGCGCTGCCGAAGAGCGGCCAACGCGTCGTCGGCGGCATCCGCCTGAATGACCTCGCAGCCGAAGTGGCCCGTGAGAAAGCGCTTGATCATGGAATGATCCATCGCGCAGTTGCCGACGTCGAGAACTCGCTTGCTCATCGCAGCACCGACACGAAAGGGCCGCAGTAACTGGAACGCTAATACACGCTAATGTCATTCACAAGAAAGCAGCGCAAATCAAAAACGGCCGTGCGCGGCTTCCAGAATCAGCAAACATCAGCGCCTATTAGCGTTCTACTCCACGTGCAAAGGCCGGGCCGTTACTTGCCGTCCGGCGAGATCGCGAACAGGTGCGTCTGGTTGTTGATGTACAGCACATTGCCGGCCACGATGGGCGTGCCGTAGACGCTGGCGCCCATCTGGTTGGTGGCGTACGCCGGAACCATCTCGCCGTCTTGCTCCTTCATGGCGACGCTGGGATCGGCCGAGTGCTTGAACACCGAGACCTCGCCGTCTTCGTCGCCGATGTACACCTTGTCCTCGACCACCAGCGGCGAGCCCCAGCAGGCCGAAAGCATGTCGTAGACCCAGTGGACCTTGCCCGTCTTGGCGTCCAGGCAGTGGAACAGGCCGCTGAAATCGGGAATGTACAGGATGCCGTCTTTGATCACCGGCGTGCTGATCGTGCGGTGCATCCGCTCCTCGAAGGCCAGCTTGCCGTCGCCGTCCTTGTCCTGGCCGTTGTATTCCCAGACCATGGCCGAATTGGGATTGGGCCGCGTAAAGTCCCCTTCCTCCTTCACGACGGCTTGCACCCGCTTGTGCGGGATGGGCGTCTTCGGGTCGGCGGCGTTGTAGGCCAGCTCCTTGCTGACGTCGCCCCCCTTGTTCACCGGATTTATGCACCAGACCGTCCCCACGCCTTCGCCGTGTTCGGGGTCCTGGCCCGTGCAGACGTACACCAGGCCCTCGTGGACCAGCGGCGTGGAGATGATGTCGTTGCGAGTCCCTTTGCCCATCAGCTCGAGCTTGGCCTCTTTGGGGTTAGCGTCGAACTTCCAGAGGAGCTTGCTCTTGCCGGCGCCGTCGCCGTTGGGATCGAAGGCGTACACGTAGCCGTCGCCCCCGCCGAAAATCACCTGGCCCTGCCCGTTGAATTCGCCGTAGGCCGGCGACGACCACTGGCCGTGGTGGATGTTCAGCCCCGGCGAATTGTCGGTCCACAGCACCTTGCCGGAGTTCTTATCCATGGCGAGGAAGCTGGGAGCCTCAGGGGCCGGGATGTAATTGTGCTCCACGTCGACGCCGTTGGACGTGCACACGAACAGCTTGTCGCCCACCGCAGTCAGCGAGCAGGCGCACATGTTGTGCTGCGAAATGCCGAGGTCCTTCATCATGTCGAAGCTCCAGACCACGTCGGCTTCCTGGCTGTTGACGGCCTCCTCCTGCGTGAAGGGGCCGTCGTTCTCGCCGTCGTAAAACCCTTCGGCGTCGACGCAGCGGACCTCGCCCATGTTGGTGACGAACCACACCCGGTCCCCCTCGGCGTACGGCGAGCTGCAAATGCCTTGCAGCGGCCAGTCGTACACGCGGCCCGCCGGATGCTTGCGGGTCGAGTGCTGCCACAGGAACTTGCCGTCTTTGACGTCGAAGCAGAGGACGACGCCCAGATCCTCGCCCGGCTTGAAGCGTTTGGGGTCCTTGATGTACTCCGCGCCGTTGTTGGTGCCGACGAAGATCTTGCCGTTCTCGACCACCGGGTTGCCATAAGTCTGCGAACCGACCTTGGCGACCCACTTGATGTTCTTGGCTTCGCTGGAGTCCCAGGCGCCGGTCTTGTAATCGAACTCGCCGACGTTCCACTCGACCGGGATATTCGTCCCCACGGGCGTGTTGTTGCGGCCCGGCGAACCGCCCCACTGCGGCCAGTTCTGGTTCGGTTCCGGCTTGGCGGGGTCGGCGGGCTTGGAATCGCCTTGGACACGCAAGGCGCCAACGAACCAGCCCAGGGCGACGACGCCCAGGATGGCGCCGGTGCGGAAGGTTATGATCATCGAACGTTGTTCCTTCTTCGTAACGAACACGCCAGCGACGCCAGCCGCTTCGTAATTACACGCCAGCGACAGTAGCCGCGGCTCAACGAGCCGCCGGAGCGGCCACCCCGTCCCTTTCTCATCAAATCCCCGCCAGGCGCCTAGCCCCCCGCTACTTCATCATTCGGGGTCACGGCGATGTTGTCCATGTAGAAGACCGTCTCCTGCGAGTGGCCGTAAATGCCGGGGCTTCCCGAGGGAATCGGCGAGGCGTCGGTCATTTGGATCGTCCAGTCCTGCGGCTCGGCCTGGTCCCGCAGCCACAGCTTGCCCTTGACCTCGGCCTTGCCTTCCACCTGCTTTACCTGAAGCTTCAGCCGATACCAGACGTCGATTTGCGGATCGAGGTCCGCCTCGGCCGACGTGCGATGATCGTGGGCGTTCCAGCTATACAGCTTCAGCTTCTTGTCGCCGGAGCGAATCACCAGCGTGTAGCCGCTGTTGATCACGCCGCAGTCGGGCAACCGGCCGTTCTTCTCCGTCAGGCGGAAGTCAGCCTGCGTCGAGTAGTTGGACAAATCGCTGGGACCCATGAACAACTGGCTCCGCGTGCCGAGCTTGTTGTTCGGGTCTCGCGGAGTCGGCAGCACGTCGAGCTTCTTGGCCACGCGCTCGCCGTCGAGGTCTTCCAAGACGTAGCGGACGCGGCCGCCGATCCACGTGATCGGAATCTCGCCCTTGTTGAAGTCGAAGCTCCACGGCAGCGGCGGGACGATGCGCACGCGGGCCTTTCCTTCCAGGGCGCCCGCCTTGCAGTAGACCAGCGCGCCGACGTGGCCGCCGCGGGGCGGAGCCGTGTACGTGCCGTCCGCGGCCAGTTCGCCCGGCCCTTCGACGCGGAAAGCGCACTCTTCCGGCTTCGCCTCGCGCAGCAACTGGCCCCGCGAGTTGTACAGCCGCACGGTGAACTTCTTCGCCTCCCGCGGCTTCAGCAGCACGTCGTACGGCGATACCACGATGGTCGCCGGCTGGGAATCCTGCTCGACCGGCGGCTCCTGCTCCGGCGTGGGCAGCGGGCCGGCTTGCGGCTGCGCGTCCTTGGGGCCGATGCAATACAGGGCTTCGGAAGTCGGCAAGTAAATCCGCCCGTGGGAGACGATCGGCGACCCGTCGCTCTGGTCCGTGCCCAGCCGCAATCGCTGCAAGACCTCCGCGTTGTTTCCCTGCGGCTTCAGCACGTACCAGATGCCCGTGTTCGTGCAGAGGTACGCCTTCCCGTCGGCGTACACCGGCGTGCTGCGCATGACCGTGCCGAGCGACTTGCGACCGACCAGTTCGCCGGTCTGCGGATCGAGAATCTGCAGCTTCGCGCCGTCGGTGACGACCCACAAGCGGTCGCCCACCATGACCGGCGAGCTCTTGCCGGCCATCAGCGTGTAGGCCAGCCACTTCTCCTTGCCGGCCAGGTCGCCGCGGAGCGTGGCGTCGATGGCCGCCACGGCGCCTTGCGTGCTGCCGACGAGATTCTCTTCGCTATGCCCGCAGTAGACCGTGGTTCCCTCGACGATGGGCGAGGCGTTGATGCTGCGGCGGCTGAGCGGGAAGTTCCACAGCGGTTTGCCCGTGCGCGGCTGGAGACTCCACACGCGGCCGTCGGCCCCGCCGAAGATAAGCTGCGCCTCGCCGCCGACCACCTTCGCGACCGGCGTGCTGTAGTTGGTGTCAGGCGGCGACAGCGTCGTGCCGGCCAGCCAGCGGATCTCGCCGCTGGCCTTGTCGAAGGCCATGAAACGGTGCGCTGGGCGGGCGAGATTGTCATACTCCGGCGTATCGCCCCAGCCGACGAGGATCGCACTGATCAGCACCGTATCCTCGAACATCACGGGAAAATTCGTCCGACCGCCGTAGGTCGAAATCGTGCCGAACTGCTCCAGCAGGTTGCGCTGCCACACCACCTCGCCAGTCTCGCCGTCGAGGCAGCAAAACAGCCCCCCCACCCCCTGGGCATAGACGCGGCCCGTTTCAGGATCGCCCACCACGGCCGACCAGCCGACGCGGGTATCCGGCACGTCGGTCAGGTAGACGTTCATCCGGCGTTCCCACTTCTGCTCGAGGGTCGCCGCGTCGACGCACACGACCTTCTCGCCTTCGTCGGGAGTGCCCGGTTTGTCGCGGACCAGGACGTACAGCTTGCCCCGCATCACGATAGGCGTGCTGCGCGTGCCCAGGTCCGAGCGCTTGCGATAGCTGTTCTCGTCGGCCAGGTCCCACTTTTCCGGCAGACCGGTTTCCGTGGATGTGGAGTTCTGCTGCGGTCCGCGCCAGTTGGGCCAGTCCATGGGGTCGATGGCCGCCGGTCGCGGCGGCGGCGGCGCGGGCGATGCCGCCGGCGGCTCAGCCGGCTGGGCCACGGCGCTGGCCGCCGTGGCGAGCCACGGCGCGAGAAATGCCCAGGCGAAACCCGGTCGCCAACGGCGGCGGGCCAGCAAGAAGTGCGAATCCATGTTCATGCGTCGGCTGCGAGTGTTCCGAAAGACGTGCCGCGTCGCCGTGGGGCCATCAACGGCGAAGCGCCAGGTAGGGTGCGGAGCTAGGCGGGGCAAGATCGCCGGCCTGGTTAAGCATCCTGTTGCGGGCGGCGCGTAGCAACTACCAGCACGGGCCGATCCCGTCGGGCCGCTTGGGAGACTGCTACCATCCCTGCCGCCTGGATGCGCCCCTGCCAGCCGCGGGGGCCTTCCAAGGATGGTAAAGCATAGCAGATACTCCGGTCGTGAACCACGCGGGGCGGTTGATTTGCGACGCAGACTCCACGCCTGCGGAGCAGCCTTCGCGGCCGGCAAAGTTTCGCTAACGGTTTGACGTAAGCTGCTCGCTGAAAAATACTTCCGCGCCTCTCAAGGGGCGTCTTGAGCGCGGCCGATATCACGGATGTCGCAAGCCAAGCACTGACGTGTCACTGCGACACATCCGCTAGAGCGTTGCCGCCGGTAGTACAAATTCGGGCCATGGACTGGCTCGACTGGTCGCGACGCCCCCCTGTTGGGAACCGCCTGCACACCCGCCTTGCCGAGCTGGCCTCGCCCGGTAGCTCCCGCCCCGCACACCCGCCTTTAGCGGCCGCCGCGGCCGCCGCTGTCGCCACGACAGAACCCAAGGGAGTGTCCCGCCGCGCGAGCGCCGTCCTCGCAAGCTGCCGACGGTTTTCCCCGACGCAATAGGAGACGTGGTTCGATGAAAGGGAACGTGTTAGGAGCGCTTCTAATGAGCGTCTGCCTGGCCGGCCAAAGCTACGGCGCTGGCCTGCTGGATCGGATGCTCGGCAACGGCTGCGGCTGCGACTGTTGCGAGCCCGCGAGCTGCTGCGAGAAATCGTGCGGTTGCCCGGACGAGTGCTGTGCCGACCCCTGCTGCGAGCCGGCCTGCGGCTGCGACAACGCCTGCTGCGACAATGGCTGCGGCCGCCGCTGCCTGCTCGGCCGCCTGTTCGGTCGCAAGCACAACTGCTGCGAACCGGCCTGCGGCTGTGAAGACGCCTGCTGCGATGACAACTGCTGCCAGGACCCCTGCTGCGAAGCAAGCTGCGGCTGCGCGGACGATTGCTGCGCCGATGACTGCTGCCAGCCCTGCTGCAAGAAGCGCGGCTGCGGTCTGCTCGGCCTGTTCGCCCGTCGCCAGGCTTGCTGCTGCGAACCGGCCTGCGGCTGTGAAGACGCCTGCTGCGACGACAACTGCTGCGAAGCAAGCTGCGGTTGCCCGGACGACTGCTGTGCAGATGACTGCTGCCAGCCCTGCTGCAAGCGTCGCGGCTGCGGTCTGCTGAGCCGCCTGTTCGCTCGCCGCAACTGCTGCGAAGCGAGCTGCTGCTGCGAAGCGAGCTGCGGCTGCGAAGCAAGCTGCGGTTGCGATAGCGGCAACTCCGGTTGCAGTAGCTGTGCCCCGGCTGCCGACGCCCCGGCCGAAGGCGAAGCCGCCCCGATTCCCCCGGCGCCCGTCGCCGACCCAGCTGCCAAGGTCGCTCAGCCTCGCAAGGTGGTCTCCGCCAGCTTCGTCCGCTAAGCGATCAGTCGCCCCCAGCGAATCCCCCTCTGAGGACCTGTCTCGAGCCTACGGGCTCGGGGCAGGTTCTTTTCGTTGCTGCACGACCGCGGCGAAAGCAACGTGAAGCCCACGGCGGCGCCGGCCATCAATGCCGGGAGTCGTCCGAGGAGGTCGTCTCGCCGTTGAGCGTGCCCTACGCCCCTTTCCTCTTGGCCGGCACGAAGTGTTCGCGCGGCAAGAGCATCGACGTGACGCGGAAGCCGAACTTCTCGCCGATCTTCACGGCTTCCCCTTCGGCGATCGTATGCTCGCCGACGATCATCTCCAGCGACTCATCGCACCCCTTGTCGAACTTAATGATCGATCCGGGCGCAAGCGCGATCACCTCGTGAACCAGCTCCTTCTTCGCTGCGAGCTGCACGCTCACCGGCACGCGGATCTTCAGCAGGCTCCGCGCATAGCCCGGCAGATCGGAAAGCTGGCGCACTCGCGGCCGATGCCCCGCTAGCGGCCGCGAGCCAGGTTCGTTGGCAGACGCCGTTGATCCGGCGGCCGGCTTAACCTCAGCCGGCTGAGTCGGCGCCTCGGCGGTCGCGGCGACAGACTCAAACATCCGTTCGGGTTGGGCCAAGGGCCACACGAGCAGCATCTCGCCCGTGCGGTCGTCGCCGGCGATCGACAGCGAAACGGTCGCCGCGTCACTGCCCAGGCCGGCACGCGCAAGCGCAACGCCAAGATCCGCGACGTACCGGGCGCCGGCGCCGCTTGCCGCGACGCTCTCCGGCACGACGAGCATGCCGAGCTCCTGCGCGAGCGTGGCCAGCCGGTTCTCGCCCGTGGCGTCGGGTTGGCGGCACCACGGCGGTAACAGCCCGGTAGACTCGGGCAAGACCGCCGCCAGGCCGGCGTCGCCGATTCGCAGCAGCAGGGCCAGCCCCGGGCCGGCCAGGGCCGCGGCGCCGCCCGCCGTCGGGCTGCTGCCCGCCGCGTCGACGGCGACCGTATAGGCGCCGCCGAAGGCCCGCCCCAGCGCCGCGGCCAGTTCCTCGGCGCCGGCGCGGCAGGCGGCCGCCACTTCCGCGGCAATGTCGAGATTCAATTCCGCCATGCCCACATAACGCCGCTACGAACTGTCCAACGGTGCGCACTCACTGGATCAATATCGGCTGCCCAGGCGTCAAACTTTCCCGCGACGACTTGGTCGCTGGCGGACCACTTCTCCTCGCTGGGCTTCTGAGGAGACTCCGGCCGTACATGGCGCCCAACACGCTGGCGCCCGCCCACAATCCGCGAAAAAGGCCCAAAAACCGCGGTCGCGCGGCGACAAAGCCGCGACGGCGCACGACGCTGCAGGGCTCCGGCACGACCGTTGCGGTTTCCACCCGCGCGTGACGGAGGACGCGTCCCGCACTTGGAAACCCTACGGCCTACGCGGCAGGAACAGACTCGAGACGTGGAGGAGAACGCGATGCAACTTACGAATTCAAGGTTAGCAGCGATCGTCGGCGCGGCGATGCTGAGCCTCGGTCCGGCGGTCTATGCCCAGAGCGGCGCCGGCGGTGCTGGCGCCAGCGCCTCGTCGG
>QEVI01000220.1 GCA_003576855.1 Planctomycetota bacterium | reverse complement strand
GAATACGCGCGCCGTCCGGGGCAATCGGAAAGGAAAGCGCGTAACGAGACCCGCCGACCTGGGGCGGGTCTCGGAGCACTCGCCAAGGGGCGCCATATGGACTTGCCGCTTAAGCGGCAAGTCCGCATAAGCGGCAAGTCGACCGGCCCGCTAGCGGGTGGCGCCGGCCGTGGGCCGGACGGCCGCGTCCGCGCGGATCGGTTGTTCCGCCTTGGGCTTCGGCGGAGCGTGCGACGTGCCGGCCAGGTAGTTGTCGACGCGAGCCCGTTCGTTGATCTCCTCGAACTTCCGGCCCATAGCCATTCGGAGTTTCTTTTCGCGAATATCGCGATGAAGAATCTCGCGGATTTGCGGATCATTCAGGTTGACGTCGAGCCGCTCGGTGCGGCCCTCGCACCGCAGGATGACGAACTTGTCGCCCATTTGGATGATGCCGGAGATCTGCCCGTCTTGCAGTTGGAAGGCGACCTTTTCCAGTTGTTCCTGGCCGCCGTGCTTGCCGATCGGCGGCACCTCGCCGCGAAGGGCCTTGCTCGTCGGTTCCACCGAGTACTCCGCCGCCAGGTCGCCGAAGTACTCCGCCGACGGATTCCGCCGGGCCTTGTCCCACACTTCCTGGGCGCGGCGCATGTTGCCCAGCACGACGGCCCGGCAACGGACCCGCTCGCCGTAGTTCGCCTCGAATCCCTTGGCGATGTCCTCCTCGGTCACCTGCACCTCGGCGGCCGTCAGCTTCTTCAGCGCCGCGGAGGGCCAGACGGAGTCGCGGATGTACTGCTCCTGCGGGACGTCCTGCTCGGCGGTGACGGTGTCGAGCCACTTGGCGACGTCGGCCTTGCCCTGGGCGTCTACGCAGCCTGCCAGCTCGGCGCCATGAGCTATTTCGGCGTCGATGTCGGCTTGCGTGACGCTCAGCTTGCCGGCCTGTAGCTCCTGCTCAAGCAACATGCGGGAGATTTCGCCTTCGAGCACTTCCTCGCCGTGGCGCAACAAGCACTCGGCGCCCAGTTCCTCCAGGGTGATCTTGTCGCCGTTAACGGTCGCCACGACCCCCGGCATGGACTGCCGCAGCTCGGGATTGTTGTAAACGTTCTGGACGGTCGCGGTCTTTTGGACTTGTGCGAAAATGCCGGACGCGGCTTCGCGCAACTTGTCTTCCTTGATCCGCTCGACCAGCCGCTCCTGCACCGTGGCCAGCGGGACCGGCCGCGGCGCCACCCGCTCGTCGCACTTCAGAATCACGAACTGCTGGCCCGCGGCAATTACGGCCGAAACTTGCCCCGGCTGGAGGGCAAAGGCGGCTTGTTCGATCGCCTTGTCGCCTACGTGCCGGCGGATCGGCTGAATGACGCCCCCCACGCTGGCGCTGTTGACGTCTTCGGAATGCTCGATCGCCACGCGGGGGAAATCGTCCGGCTTGGCAGCCAGCTTAGCCTGCAGCTCGCGAGCCTTCGCCTCGTCGCTGACGACGATCAACCGCGCGCGGATCATCTCGCCGTATTCCTGCTCGTAGGCCCGGTCGAGCTCCTCCTTCGCGACTTGCAAGTCCTTGTCGGCAAGCTTCCGCAGGGCGAGCGTCGGCCAAACAATGTCGCGAGCGTACTCCTGCGGGGTGACGCCGCGCTCCTTTTCGAGAAGCTCAAGCCACTGCTCACGCCCGAGTTGGAACCGCTTGGCCATGCGATCGATCTCGGCGTTGATCTCCTCGTTGGTGACGGTGATGCCTCGGTTGGCGCAATGGCTGGTGATGAGCCGCTTGTTCACCAGGCTCTCGAGCACGTCTTCGCCGTAGCGTTCCACGCACGCGGCAACGAGATCGCGGCGGCTGATATCCTTGCCGTTGACCAGCGCCATCACGTCGTGCTGCGGACGGCCGGGACGGGGCAGCGCGCCGCCCTCTTCGCTCTTCGCCGTCGCCGGCTGCGGCGTCGCCGCCGCCGCGGGCCGGTCGCCTTCGGTCAGTCGGATAAGCACGGCGACGGCAAGCACCACGCACGCAATGCCAAGCCAAACAAAGCGGCGTTTCCATTCACTCCTGCGGGCTGCGCGGAGGGCAGCGTCAGCGTCCATGCCTGTCATGGCGGTTTCTCCCTAAACCACGGCGCGAACGTCGTGTCGCGCACCTAGTGAACTGGGTCGCCGCACGGCTAAGTGCGAATGCATGTGCGGCCAGAACGTCGGGTAGTTCCGGCGCGGAGTATAGGAATGCGCCGGAGAATCCCGCAAGAGCAATTGCAGGTCGCTAGCGGCGCCAGCAGCGCTGGCGCGGGGATCTTCATGGATCAGTTCGCTTCGGAAGCGGTGGAGCAGAAGCGCCGAGCGTCTCGCGTCCTGCCGGCCATCGCCTGACATAACTCGCTCGCGCTAAACGACTTACCGCTCTTCGCATGGTTTCGCGGGCAGGCCGTTTTACAGTCATTAGTCGCGCCTGGTTGGGCCAGGGAGCTGCTATCAATACAATTTATATCGCCTTATCTACTTTTTCTTTACTCTGCAGGGGAGGAATTGCCATGCGCCGATTCTGGGTAGCATTCCTTGCCAGCGCATCGTGGCTGCAGCTTCAGGGGGCCGTTGCCGGGACGGTATCGGGCGACTACACGTCTCTGCCGCAGGCGACCCTTATCCACTTCACGCCGAGCGGGACGCTCGACTGGGTGAAGTGGGACGAGGCCGGCGCCATCGCCACGACTTACTCGTCGAATGTTCGCAAGAACGGCGTCCCGCATATCATTGACGATACGATTAACGTCCTCGGCGCCGGCCCGCCAGGCACGACCGTCGTTCTGCAATCGTTCCCCCCGGCCGGACCTCCCGACTACGTGCTGCAGTTCGATTGGACCGACGGCGACGGCCCCGACAGCGGGCTGAGCGCCGTGCCTATTTCGGAGTCGATCTCGCCTCCACAATTTGATTATCCGCTCGGCCTTGGAGCTTCGATGACGGCGGCGGCCGCGGCCGACACCCGCGTGCTCGACGTGTATGTCCAGGGGTTCAACGCGGACATGAAGATCACCGCCGAAATGAGCGGCGGAGGCGTGGCTACGACGGTCGTCACTCCCGACAAAGTCGTCGTGTCGAACAACTTCTCGGCCGGCGTCTACCGCATCCGGTACGCTGGCCTCAACGAGACGCTCACCGTGAGCGTCGAGGCCGTCGCCCCGCGGAAGAACGGCAGCGTCGGGTTTCCCAACGCGGGCTTCTTCGCCGCCGCGGTCATCGCCCCGGAAAGCGCCGACTTTGATAGCGATGGCGACGTCGACGGCGTGGACCTGCTGATCTGGCAGCGAGGGTTCGGCAGTACGACAGGCGCCACGCGCGCCGACGGCGACGCCGACGGCAATGGAAGCGTGAATGCCCTCGACCTGGCGGCGTGGAAATCGCAGTTCCCCGGCAGTGCGACCACTACGGCTGCGGCCGCTGTGCCGGAGCCGTGCGCCGCGGCCCAGTGGATCCCGGCGCTGCTTGGCGGGAGCGGCGCATTGGCATCGACCCTCCGGCGCCGCCGCTAAGAACCCTATGTCCGTTTGCCTTTCGCGTGCGGCGGCGGCTACCCCTCCGTCACTTCCGTTTCCTTCGCCTTCTGCAGGTCGTTGGCCATCGTTTCGTACTTCTTAGTCAGCTCCTGGATTTCGTCCTTGAGGCCCTTGCAGTCGTCCTCGCCCATGTCGCCGTCCTTCTCCGCCTGGTCGGCGCTTTTGTTCGCGTCGCGGCGGACATTGCGGATGGCGACTTTCGCCTCTTCGGCCAGTTCCTTGGTGCGGGCGACCATCTTCTTGCGGACGTCGCCCGACAGCGGCGGGATGTTCAGCCGGATGACCTTGCCGTCGCTATTGGGCGCCAGGCCCAGATCGCTGTTGATGATGCCCCGTTCGATGTCCTTGATCGTCGACGGGTCGAACGGCCGGATCACCAGTTGCTGCGGCTCCGGGGCGCTCACCGAGGCGATTTGCTTGATCGGCGTCGGCGAGCCGTAGGCCTCGACCCGCAGCGAATCGACCAGCCCCGGGTTGGCCCGGCCGGTGCGAATGCCCGTGAGGTCCCCCTTGAGCTTGCTGATGGCCTTCTCCATCCGTTCTTCAGCGTCGAATAGTATTTCTTCACTCGACATATGCTGCACCTGAATATCAAAACGGTCTGAATTGCAAATTGGCCAATGGCCATATCAGATTTGAGATTTGCGATGGCCATTGGCCAATTTGCAATCTCATCGTTTCCCGCTAGTGACTCGCGTGCCGATCGGTTCGCCGCGGACGGCCCGCTCGATGTTGCCGTCTTCGCGGTAGTTGAACACCAGGATGGGCAGGTCGTGTTCCATGCAATGGGCGATGGCCGTGGGGTCCATCACCCGCAGGTCCTGGCTGCGGACCTGCTCGAAGGTCAGGTCGCGATACAACTCAGCGTCGGGGTCTTTTTCGGGGTCGGCGCTGTAGACGCCGTCAACCCGGGTCGCCTTCATCAGGATATCGGCTCCCAACTCCAGGGCTTTTTGGGCGGCGGCCGTGTCGGTGGTGACAAACGGCGCTCCGGTGCCGCCGGCGAGAATCACGATACGCCCCTTCTCCAAATGCCGCCGCGCGCGACGGCGGATAAACGGCTCGGCCACCCCTTCCATATGGAGCGCGGTCATCAGCCGCGTTTCGCAGCCGAGCGACTCCAGCGCGTCTTGTAGCGCCAGCCCGTTGATCACCGTGGCCAGCATGCCCATATAGTGGGCGGTCGCCTCGTGGACGCTCGAGTTTCCGGCGATGAATTGCGCCCCGCGAAGGATGTTGCCGCCGCCGATGACAATGGCGATTTCGACGCCCTGCTGTTTGGCGCGGTAGGTCTGAGCGGCGATGTGCACCACTTCCTTCATGCTGATGCCTCGCTCGCCGTGGGCGGCGAAGCTCTCGCCAGAAAGTTTCAAAATGACGCGGCGGTAAGGGCCGGTTGTCGGTTGCGGGGCGGTTTCGGGCATAACGGCAGTAGGCATGGCTGGGACGCCTGATTGAAGGGTGTAGGGGTCATTCTCACGCAAAGGCGCTAAGGCGCAAAGGAACGACGGCCATAAAATCTGCAACAGGCATAAAAAAGCCCCGACCAGGCTTGGTCGAGGCTCAGGTGAAGCGATGAGATCTGGGCGGAAAACGCAGGCTCAGCTTGCTACCGCCGGCTGCCCGCCGAGCTGCCAGCGGATGAACCGTTTGATCTTCATCCCGCCGCCTTGAGCCAGTTTGCCGACGGTCGTCGATTCGTCGCGGACGAACGGCTGCTCCTCTAGCACGTTTTCGGCGTAGAAGTTCTTCATCCGGCCTTCGATCATCTTTTCGATGATGTTCTCGGGCTTGCCTTCTTGCCGGGCGCGTTCTTTCTGGATTTCCTTCTCTTTCTCGACCAGGGCCGGATCGAGCGACGCCTTCGTGGCGGCCTTGGGGTTCATGGCCGCCACGTGGAGGGCGACGTCCTTGGCCAGCTCGTCGTTGCCGCCCTCGACCTCGACCAGGACGCCGATCTTCGCCATGTGGACGAACGCGCCAGCGGGGGCGTCAATCCGCTCCATGCGGGAAATGCGAAACACCTCGCGGATCTTGTTCTCCAGGTCGTCCTTCTGCTCCTGGAGGGTCATGCCCTGGCGGCTCGGCGAGGGCTGCTGCCATAGCTCCTCGGGCGTCTTGGCGCCGGGGCCGGTGGCAAGCTGGCGGGCCAGGTCGTTGGCAAGCTGCACAAATTCCGGATTGTTGGCCACCGGAGCGGACTCGCACTGCAATTCGATCATCGCGCCGACCTTGCCGGCGATGCTGGCGTAGACGCCGATGCGCCCCTCTTCGGTGACGCGATCCTGGCGCTTGCCCATGAACTTCTTGCCGGCCTCGCGGAGCTTCTGCTTAGCCAGCTCCATGTCGCCGCCGGCTTCGTTCAGGGCCTGCTTGCAATCCATCATGGGAAGCTGCGTCTCGTCGCGAAGCTGCTTCACCATGGCAGCGGTAATCTCGGGCATTGGGAGAAACTCCTACGAATCTACATGTATGTTGAAAGCTGACGCCGCAGCACGGCTCATTGCAAATTGGCCAATGGCCCTATCGAATTCGCAATTTGCAATGGCGATTGGCCAATTTGCAATCGCTTCTTCACGCTTTCGCTTCCGCCATTTCGGCGCGCTGGGCGTGGGCTTGTTGGACGGACTGCTGGATGCGGCCCTGCGCTACGGCGTCGGCCAGGATCTTCATGATCAACTCGATCGACCGCATGCTGTCGTCGTTGCCGGGGATCGGCAGGTCGATCATGTCGGGGTCGCAGTCGGTGTCAATGAGTGCGACCGTGGCGATGCCCAGCTTGCGGGCTTCCTTGACGGCGTTCTTCTCTTTCCGCGGATCGACCACCACCAGGCATTCGGGCAGGCGGGTCATGGTGCGCATGCCGTGGAGGTTGTGGTAAATCTTGCGGTACTCGCGGGAGAGCGTCGACTGCATCTTCTTCGAGTAAGTCTTTAGCTCATCGCCATTGATGATGCGCTCGAGTTCTTCGAGCCGACCCAGCCGGTCGCGAATCGTGCGGAAGTTGGTAAGCGTGCCGCCCAGCCAACGGTCGGCGACGTAGGGCATGCCGCACCGCTCCGCCTCGCGCTGGATCGTCTCGCGTGCTTGCCGCTTGGTGCCGACGAACAAAATGAGGCTGCCGTGCGAGGCGACGTCGGCCAGGTATTTTTTGGCCCGTAGCAGCCCGCGGATCGTCTCGCGGACGTCGATGATGTGGATCAGGTTGCGGCGGGCGTAAATGTACGGCCGCATCTTGGGATTCCACCGGCTCGAACGATGGCCGAAGTGGACGCCCGATTCAACTAGCTCTTGGACTAGGGTCGAAGCCACAGACAGTACTCCTAAGGCACGCCGGCTAAGTCCCGCTCGTGAACCCTCGCGAAAGGCGAGCCGCCGCGGGCAAGCGCGGCGGACGGGCTGGGCGTCCGACGTTAGTGGGACGAATCGGCCGAGAATCGCAGCACATCAGACCCGGGCCTTGCGGATCAAATGAGCCCAGCAGTTTAGCGGAGCTTGGTGTCATGGTCCACCCATAGATAGCCATAGGCCGGGCGAGCCGTAGATCGGCCGGCCGTCCCGGCCGGCGACCCACGCGCGGCGGCAGAACTCCGCTCGCCGAGCCAGGATGGCTCGGCGAGTTAGGCGCCGATTTGTTTCAGGCCGCTGAGAATCGCTTCGTGCAGCCGGCCGTTGGTGGCCAGGACGCGGCGGTTACCGTCGAGGGCCCGGCCCTGCGAGAAGTCTAGCGGTTTGCCATCAAGGTCGCTCACCCGCCCGCCGGCTTCTTCTACGACGATCGAACCGGCCGCCTGGTCCCAAATCCTTTCGCGGTAATCGGGCCGGCTTGGCGACAGCAGCCGCAGCAGCACGTCCCCGCCGCCGGCGGCCAGCACGGCGTACTTGGCCTGGCTGTCCATGGGGACGGGGTCGGCGGCGATGCCGAGCGTGTCGACCAGTCGGCCGATGCCGCCGGTATCGGTGTGACCCTTTTCGACGGAGCGAAGGAGCCGGGCATCGGTGGCGTGAGCAATGTCGGAAACGCGGAGTTGCCGCCACAGGCCGCCGCCGACCAACGGCTGCGTCCAGGCGCCTTGGCCGCGAACAGCCAGCAAAAGCGAGCCGGCGCCCCCGGGGCTGGGTCGGCGGGCCTCTTCGAGTTCAGGACAGCCCAGCACGCCGATTTGGACGCCATCCGCGTCGATGTAGGCCAGGGCGACGGCGTACTGCTCGCGGCGGAGGAAGCCCTTCGTGCCGTCCACGGGGTCGAGGGCCCAGGTAATGGCCCGCCGCTCCTGGACGCCACGGTCGATCCAGTCGCAGATCTCCTCCGGCGCGACGGTCGGGATCGCCGTGCGGACGAAGCGGGTGATCTGTTCGAGCGTTTCCCGGCCGGCCTCGGTCCGGAGGGCGACGGCGCTCTCCTCCCCCATCAAAGCCGCGCCGGGGAAGCGATCAGCGAGCCGCTGTGCCACGAGGGCCTGGGCGGAGAAATCCGCAACGGTCACCGGCGATTTGTCATCCTTCGCCAGGGCGCCGACGACCATCTCCTGCTGCACCCGGCGCACCAATAAAGCGGCCTCGCGGACCGCTTCGACGGCAAACTCGGTTTCGGGCGAGAGCAAGAAGTTCATCGGGCATTCGGAGCGGCTGAAGTATATCAACAAATCTGCGGCGGGCGTCTCCGACGACGATCAGGCGCCGCCCTTGGACGATCTCGGCGAGCGCGGTGAACTTCATGCGCAGGCCGAGCTTGCGCAGGTCTTGCCCGGGCTGGATGAAGGTGCGCGCGACGTAGCGGTTCTTGATCAGGCCGTCGTCCATCGGAATGCCCGATGCGCGCGAAAGGCCCTTGGCGGCCGGGTTGCCCGAGTCCGGGACGGCGACCACGAGGTCGGCCTCG
>QEVI01000219.1 GCA_003576855.1 Planctomycetota bacterium | reverse complement strand
CCAGAGCGCCGCCTGAGCGACGTCGTTGGCTACCTGGCATTTGAAGTGCATATCGGACTGCGTCGCCCGCTCGGCCAGGCGCGGCTCGAACCGCTCGACGAGCGCCGCTACGGTCGTCCGCTCGTTCCGCTGCGGCCGCCGGCCCCGTTCCAGCCGCGCGTACGCCAGGACGTTTTCCACCAGGTGCGTCAGCCGCTCCGCTTCGGTCTTCAGCGTGCTGAGGTACTGGCGGCGCCGCTCGGCAGAGGGAACCATGTCTTGCGACAGCATTTCGGCGTACATGCGGAACGTCGTCAGCGGCGTGCGTAGTTCGTGCGTCACCGCAGAAACGAAGGCGGCTCGCCGCTCGCTCAGGGCCACGACGCCCCACAGCAGCGCCGCCACGGCCGCTACGGCCAGCACCAGTGCCATCCAGCCGAGCGCCAGGGCCCAGTGCAGCGGACCGTCGGCCGCGGCCGAGGCCGAGAGCGCTCTGGCCGCGTCGCCGACGACAAGTTGCACCGGCAGCCCGGCCAGCATGCGCGTCGGGTCCGCCGTCGCATGGTCGTACACCGGGGCGAGCTCGGCCTTCGGCAGCAGGTCGCGGGCCTCGGCGAGCAACTCCTTCTTGAGCCGCGGCCAATCGAGCCAACTCCCTTGCACGAACGTTTCGCCGTTGCGGACCACGCGCCGGGCCAGCAGCAATTGACCGCCGATCCACACCGGCCGGCTGGCATTCTCGATTACCGTCGCTTCGGCCGCCTGCGGGCTGTTCAGCAAGTACGAGTTGCCGACGCGCTGCTTGCTGAATTCCTCCTGAGCAGCCTGTTGAAACCGCGTGTTTCGTTCGCCGAGATCTCCATACCCGTGTGGCGTCGAAGCAGTTTGTTGGGTGCGGTCGAACTGCTGAATCACCTGCGCTGGTTGTCGCACGCCGGTCCCGATATTCGCCCCGGACGGCTCCGCCGGATCGCCGGCATGCGGGAAGTTCGGAATGAACGGCTGCACCGCTTGCTGCTCCGCGGGCGCCTCGGCCAAGGGCGACGACGGTGCGTTAAGTTCCTGCTGCACGGCAGGAGGCGACGGCAGCGGCTGCTGGGGCAATTGGGCGACGAGGTCGTCCAGGTCGATCATTCGCGCCAGTTCGTCCAGCCGCGAGCAGTTGAGCTGGATGTCGGCCAGCGACAGGCCGTTGCTCAGGGCGAGCAGGCGTTCCTCGGCCTGCGGCGCTTGGGGCGATTTCCAGCGCCCGTCGAGCGACACGTCGAAGTTGAGCAGCACGTTTTCCGCCCGCCCGGCCAGCAGCGGCGACGGCGCATGGATCGGCTGCTGCCTTCCCGCGGGCTGCTGCAGCGTGATGAACGAATCGTAATACAGGTAGGGCCGGGCGACTTCTTCGGCGATCAGCGGCGCCAGCTTGGTGTCCATCCGCCACAGCACGAGGCTCACGCGCTGTTCAAGGGCGGCTTCCGCTCGCGCGGCGCTCCGTTCGCGGTCGATCCGCCGGGCGTGGGCGGTCAGCCAGCCCATCGCCGCCAGCAACACCGCGGCGCACAACGCGAAAGCCGACCACACCCGCCAGGGCCGCCCCGACAGTCCGCTTCGACCGCTTACCATGGGCAGTTGCCGACAACGCGGCACGTTGGAGGACGGGAGCTTCGAACAGCCGCGGCGTCGGCTATCGGCCGCTTGTGGCCGCGCAATCGCTGGCGAGCATGTAGCCGCGGCCGCGGACGGTCGTCAGCACCCGCGGGTCGTCGGGATCGTCCCGCAGTTTCTCGCGCAAGCGGGCCACGTGCATGTCAATGGTCCGGGTGCTGACGCCGCGGGCGTCGATCTGCCACACGTTTTCCAGCAGTTCCTGCCGGGCGATGGTTCGCCCGGCGTGCCGGGCAAGGTACCGGAGCAATTGGATTTCCCGCTCCGAGAGCTCCGAGCGCTCGCCATCGTCAAATCGGACCTCGCTGCGGGCGAAATCGACGCATCCGCCCGGCACGTGCAGCTCGCACAGATCGATCGGCCGCGAGGGCGACCGCCGCAGCACCGCCTCGACGCGGGCCAGCAGTTCGCTGACGCCGAACGGCTTGACCACGTAATCGTCGGCGCCCAGGCGCAGGCCGCTGACCCGGTCGTTCTCCTCGCCGCGGGCGCTGAGGATGATCACCGGCAGCGTCGGCCGGGCATTGCGAACCTCGCGCAAAATATCCAGCCCCGACTTCCCGGGCAGCACCATGTCGAGTAGCAGCAAGTCGATCTCCCGCCGCAGGGCCATCTGGCAGCCCTTGTCGCCGTCGCCCGCCTCCAGCACGCTGTAGCCGGCAAACGCGAGCGCATCGGCAATCCCCCGCCGAATCGGCGCGTCGTCCTCGATGGTCAGTACAGTCTGCGCAGGCATGGATCGTTATGGCCTCGGCACGCTGGCCTCCGGTCCGGGCTCCATAGCGGGAAAACGCTGCTTCTGCGGTTCGGGGAAGAGCACTCGTGCTTCTGCGGTACTGGTCGACACCCAGATCACCGCGGACACGCCCGCCAGCATTCGCGAGACGCGAACCTCCCAAATCAGGTCGCCGTCGGAGGCAAATCCCGGCGCATCGCGCCCGAGCCGGAACAGCCCCGTCGCCTCCCACGATTCGCGGGCGTCTATGCCCACCGTCGCATTTAACTCGTCGATGGCCAGCTTGGCCGCGTCCTCGGCCGTGGGCACGCGGCTCTGGGCCAGCGTCTCGGCTGCCTCAACGATCCAGGGATGGCGGACATGCTCGACCGCGTCGCGAAGGTTCGCATCGAGCCGAAGCTCCGCAAACCCCGCCAACACAGGGAGTAACAACCACGCCGAACCGGCCGCTCTTGCTAACATCGTATTATGCTCACGCCAGTCGCCATTTACCGCCGCTAATCAGTAGTCTAAACAATCGGCACGCCGGGCGGCTGTAACACGCATGTAACGGCAACTCCGGTGGCCCCGCTCGCCCGGCCGGCTACACTTATACCTTCGGTTGCCCGGCGTTGGCTTTGCGCAGGAATCTACACATGCAGGAATCGATCAACTCGCCAGAACCGGCGTCGGGGCGCCGCTGGCGGCCGCTGGAGCGGAACGAACGCCGCGTCGTCGGCGTGCTGGCCGAAAAGGCCAAGACTACGCCCGACAACTACCCGATGTCGCTCAACGCGGTGGTGACCGGCAGCAACCAGAAGTCGAACCGCTTTCCACAGATGACGCTCGACGAGGGCCAGGTCCAGGAGGCCCTCGATTCCCTGCGGAAGTCGGGCGCGGTGGCCCTCATCCAGGGCGACAGCCGCGTAGAGAAGTACCGCCATCTGCTCTACGACTGGCTCGGCGTCGACAAGACGGAACTGGCCGTCATGACGGAATTGCTGCTGCGGGGGGCCCAAACCGTCGGCGACCTCCGCGCCCGGGCCGCCCGGATGGAGCCGATCAAGGACATCGGCGAGCTGATGCCGATCGTCGACCGGCTGCGGCAAAAAGGGCTGCTCGTTTACCTCACGGCGCCAGGTCGCGGCGGCGTGGTGACGCACAACCTCTACCAGCCGCAGGAGCTGGCGAAGCTCCAGGCCGAGCACGGCAGCGGCGACGCCGAGCAGGCCGCGCCGGCGGCTTCGTCGTCCAGCTACCGGCCCCCTACCGCTCCGCCCGCGCCGGCGGTCGCCCCGCCCAGCGCGCCCGCCGCCGGCGAGTTGACAGCTCTGCGCGATGAGGTAGCGAGCTTGAAACGCGACCTCGCCGAAACCCGCGAGCACCTCGAATCGGCGACCAGCGAGCTCCGCCGCGAGCTCGCCGACCTCAAGACCCAACTCGGCGTCTAACCCAGTCCCCCCCGGCGCCAACGGTCACATCCGGCCCACCCCGGTGCGCACCACGCTCTATATTGCCGCCGGCCTCTGGCCGGGGGCCGCCCCGCCGCCGTTTCACTCCACGCGCTGCCCGGCCGCCGCCACGCACACCGCCACCGCCGCCAGCAGCCACAGCGACGGCTGAAACCCGCCCAGCCAATCGACCGAGGCCCCCATCACCAGGGGCCCCACGGCGCTACAGGCGATGCCGACGGTCATCGACGTGCCGCGGATGCGACCCAGGTGCGCCGGGCCAAAGTACCGCGCCCACGACGCGCTGGAGACGACTGTCATCAGCCCCTGCCCGGCCCCGAACACGGCGTAGGCCGCCAGCGCCGCCGGTCCGTCCAGCCCGGCGAGGATCGCGCAGGCCGCCGTCACGCACAATAGCGCCCCGGCGATTAATTGCCGCACGTGAAACCGCTCGACCAACCAGCCGGCGGCAAGCTGCAGCGACGCCATCGCCGCGGCCATCAGCGGCGTCGCCCAGGCCGCCTGGCCCCGCGTCAGGTGGCAGGCCCGCAATAGTGACTCCAGATGGAACATCAGCCCCGTGCCGATGAGCGACCAAACGCCGGTGGCCGATAGCAGCAGCCAGAAGATGGAAGTCCGCAGGGCTTCCTGGAGATTGAGCGAAGGCGGATCGTCGTCGCTGACCACCCGCAGGCGCCCGCTGCCGCGGCGCCCCTCGTTCGCGGCCAGCGCTCGCCGCTCGTCGGGCGAATCGCCGTCGACCCGTTGCCCCACGTCGCGGGGATGCTCCCGGTACAGCCAGACGATCGCCGGCAGCAGGCCCCCCGCCAGTCCTGCGGCGATCACCAGGTATGTCTGCCGCCATCCCAGGGCCGTAATCAACTCCAGCAAGCTCGCCGGCACGACGGCCATCGACAGCGCCATGCCGAATTGCATATAGCCGCAGGCCGTCGGCAATTTCCGATCGAACCACTGAGCGAGCGTGTTGGTCGCCAGCAGGCTGAGCAGCCCGGCGCCGATCATCCGCAGACCCAAGCACGCGAAGAACAGCGTCGCGGCATTCCAGGCGACCGACGCCAGAATGCACGCCGACGCCATCGCCGCGATGGCCGCCAGCAGCGATCGCTTCAGCCCGAACCGGTCGCTCAGCCCGCCGAGATAGGAGAGCGGCATCGCCGCCAGCAGCGTTGCCAGCAGGTACGTGGCCGAGAGCTCCGTCTGCGTCAGGCCCAGCGATTCCCGCAAAAACGGGTTGAAAAACATGAAGCCGTAAGTCTGGCCGGGCGCACTGCAGACCATCACGGCCGTGGCCAACAGGGCCATCGGCCAGCCGTAGAAGAACGTCGGGCGGGCGTCGCTGGCCGCCGCGATGCTGAAGTCGTCGGCGGCCGCGGCCTCTGAGGGGCCGGCGGCGCGGAGTAGCGGTCTTGCGGGTCGTCGGGGTTGTTTCGCCGCGGGGGCGGACGATGCGGCGATGCGGGCCATGTCACGAAGTTGCGGTTTGCGGAAGGTGCGAGCCCGGCGACGGCGGCCAGAGGGCAAGACGCGCGCGGAGTATAGAAAACCGGCCAGCCGAGGGACACGTCGATTCTCCGCGGGGTTCGTGTGAGGGCGAGGGGGGAAACGCCACGGCGGACCGGTCGGGGCGCCCAAGCGGCCCCCCCGTTTCACCTCGCGCCGGCAGGCAGCGTCCGCCGGCCCCTGAAACGCCCCGCGGAGTCTGGTATTCTGGAGTTGACGCACATCAACTCCCGTCGTGCTCCGTGTAGTTCATCGGCCCAGACGACCGGCGGCGCGCCGTTGGAACCTTCAGTGACGGCCCAGTCCCAGAGCAGCGCAAGCGGCGACCGATGCCTGGCTCGATGGGGCGGATGGCTCCATCGCTGGTTCATGCTGGTCCTGCTGGGGACGTATATGCTGGCCGGCGTCCTGCCGGGCCCCGGAACCGCGATTCGCGAGTTCGCGGTCAATTTGCCCTGGGGCGGCCGCGAACGGGCGTCGATGCTGTTGCTGGCCGTGCTGCTGTTTTGCGCTGCGGCCGTCATCCAGTGGTCGCAAATCCGCGACCTGATCGAGCGGCCGTCGGTGCTGCTCGCCGGGCTGCTGGCGGCGTGGTTTGGGCCCACGGCGCTTGTGCTGGGCATTGGGCCGCTGTTGTCTTGGATTTCGCCCAGCGACGCCTCGGCGGGCATGATGGTGGGCCTAGCCCTGGTGGCCGCGATGCCCGTGGCGAACTCCTCGGCCGGCTGGACTCAAAACGCCGGCGGGCACGTGGCGCTCAGCCTGGGCCTGATCGTCGTCTCCATCGTACTCAGTCCGCTGGCGACGCCCAGCTTGCTGAAGATGATGGGCTGGGCGCTGACGGCCGCCGACACGGTGCGCATCGAGCAGGTCGTTACCCAGTTCTCCGGGTGGCGTTTTATTCTGTGGGTCATTCTGCCGTCGCTCGCCGGGGCCATCGCCGCCTGGACGGCTGGCCGCGAGCGGATCGCCCGCGCCAAGCCGGCCTTCCGGTTGATTACGCTCGGCACGATCCTGGTGCTGAATTACGCCAACGCTTCACTGGCCATCGACAAGGTCTGGGCCCACGAGCCCGCCAGCGCGATTTCGATGGCCGCGGCCCTAGCGGCGGCGGTGAGCATCGTGGGCATCGTGTTGGCCGCGGTCCAAACGCATGTTTTCCGCCTGCACCGGCCAGCGTGGATCGCGCTGACGTTCGGACTGAGCATGAAGCACACGGGCCTGGCGCTGGTGCTGGCCGGCGAATTCCTGAAGGACCAGCCGCGGGTGATCCTGGTCGTGTTGCTGACGACCCTGGCACAGCACATCGCCGCAGCGGCCATGGACATGCACATGCAGCGCACGGCCCTCGACCCCGCGTAGCAACCCCGCATAGCCGCGGCTCAACGAGCCGTTAGCCGCGGCTCAACGAGCCGCCGGAGCGTGACAGCAGGTCGCTCCACGAGCCGCCGGAGCGCGGCCGCTGCTCGACCGCTACTGGTACATCGGGCGTTGCACCAGCACGATCCAGCCGCGTTGCGAAGCGTCGCCCGCGGCGTCGGCCTGGGAAGCCAAGGCGCCCATGTGGATCGGCTGAAACGCCCCCCAGTAGGGCGTGGCCGGGTCGAACGGATCGGCGTAGCCGCTCAAAAAGCTTTGTTCGCTGTTGAACTGCCGGCTGAACGGCTGGGCCGCGAGGATTTTGGCCAGCAGGTCGTCGCCGATGCGTTTGACCTGGCCTTTGTTCTGCCGCGGATGATGCAGGATGAGGCCGGCCTTGAGCTGGCCGTCCAGCTCGTCGGGGCGCAAGTCGATGAGCACCACTTCGTTGCCGCCGGACTGGCTGCTATCGAGCACCTCGAAATCGGCCAGATTGACCGACATGGCAAGCACTCCGAGGACCTTTGCGGCATCCTCGACGGCCGCGGCGTTTGAGGCGGCGGGTTCGCCGGTCTGGGGCGCGGGGGCGTCGAAGATCGGCACGGAAAAGGCCACCTTAAACTTCTTGGTCGTAAAGCTCTGGTAAACGGCCGACAAATGGGGCCGCTCGATGGGGCGGGCCGACTCGATCTCGGCCGGGGCCGTCAGCTCGCGGCCAAGTCCGTGGAAGTAATCGCGGCCGCGGAAGTTCTCGCCGATGCTGTCCCCCACGGGGCTGCGGGCCACCTGTTCGCCCGCGGCGTTGGTCACGAACCAACTGTCGACGTTCACGCCGGTAGCGTGGGTCAACGAGGCGATCCACTTGTCCAAGGCCTGGCGATCGTCGGCCTTCAAGGCCGCGATCAAGTTCTCGTCGGCGGCCAGCTTGGTCAGCGTGGCGAAGCGGGCGTCGATTTCCTTGGCCAGCTCGCCGCGGGCGGCGGTAAGGGCGATGGCCGGCAGCGTCGCCCGCGCGCTCCGCTCGCGCTCTTGCTGCACGCCCTGGCTAAGCAGCCACCACACGCCCAGGCTGAAGCCGAGCACCAGCGCCAGCGGCGCGGCGCGGCTGAGCAGCCATTGGCGATGGCGCGCCAGCGCCGCGCTAGTGCGGCGGGGCTTCGATCGCCAGGTATCCGCCTTGGAGATGCCGCCGGGCTGCGTCGGCGCCTGCGACCCGCGAGCGGTATCCCCGGCGGCGTGCGACCTGGTCAAGGCGGCCAGCGCATGGCCCTCGGCGAACGGCGCCAGCGCCGCGGCCACCTCGGCGGGGGTGGCATAGCGATCCTCGGGCCACTTTTCGAGCATCCGCCGCAGCACGTCCCACAGTTTTTTCGGCAGCGGCTGCATGCTGCTGCGAATCGGGGGCACGGCGGACTTCTCGTGGGCTTTCTCCGGCCGCAGGTCCGAATCGAAAAACGGCGGATTGCCCGCCAACAGGTGATAGAGCGTACAGCCCAAGCTGTAAATGTCGGCCCGAATGTCGACGCTCGTAGTTTTCCACTGCTCGGGAGACATGTACATGCCGGTGCCCATCGCCTTGTTCTCAAAGCGCGTGAGGCGGTCGTGGCCGTCCTCGGCCAGCAGCGCCAGGCCGAGATCCAGGATTTTCACCACCGCCCGCGGGCCTTCGCCCCGCTCGGTGAGCGTCGAATCGCCGGATATCTGGTCGGGGTCGACCAGCGTCACCATCAGGTTCGACGGCTTGACGTCGCGGTGCAGGCGACGTGATCGACCGCGTAGCCCGTGCCGCGCAACGAGCGTATCGAGACTCACGCCGTCGATGTATTCCATCACCAGGTAGTGGACTCGATCGGTGGGCGCCGAGGAGTCGATGGCCACGACGATGTTCTTGTGCTCCAGCCGGCCGACCGCCTTGATCTCGTTATAGAACCGGCGAATGACTTCGTTGTGATCGGAGCTGACGAATTGCTGCTTGATGACCTTGACGGCTCGCGTGCGACCGAACTGCAGATGCCGCGCCTTGTACACGTCGCCCATGCCGCCGGAGCCGATCAGCTCTTCGAGCTCGTAATTGCCGACGCGCCGCAGCGCCGTGCCGCCGGCGATGGTGGCCAGGCCGGTGCGGCCCGACGTCTCGAAGCCCTGCGTGGGAATCACCGTCCATTGGCGTTCGACCGCCTTGGGCTGGTTCCGCATGTCGCGGGGGCCGCGATCGTCGTACAGCAGCTCGTGGATTTCGACGCTGCCGATGCCCTTGAGGGTTCGCCGGCCGTGCATGTGGAGCCGCACGCCTTCCAGACTCACGTCGTCGAGGATCGCCATGACGCTGCGGCTGACGAGGATCTGTCCGCCGGTGGCGTAATCGTTGAGCCGCGCGGCGTAGTCGACCGTCTTGCCGACGAAATTGTCGGAGTCGGCCGGATCGATCTGCGGCACGCCGACGTGCATGCTCATGCGGACTTCGACGCGCTCGCCGCTGGGCGTGACGATGGGGCTGTCGCGGTGGCTTTCCTGGACGGAGATCGCCCACTGGGCGGCCTGCACCGTGTGGTCGAAGACCAGGAAGTGGCCGTCGCCTGCCGTCGAGACGACTCGCCCGCCGTACTCCGCCAGCCGGGCTTCGATCCGCTCGCGGTGCGGCGTGAGAACCGATTGGATGAACGCCAGGTCGCGCTCGGTGACGCTGCGACCTGCCATCTCGTTCTTAAGACGGACCGAGCCGCTGATGTCGGTGAAGACGAAAGTTCTCAGCTCGGCCATCGACGCGTGCAGGGGGAATACGCTTGGTGAAGAGCCTCGCGGCCGCCGACCGGCGACGAGCGGCCGAGGCGACAGCCGACGTCCGAAAGGCTGCTCGCTACGAACCTTCCCTCGCTTGGCCCGGCGCCGAAAATGGCAGCGCAACGCGCGCTACCACTGGGATTCTCGCATCCGCAGTGCAACCGTCAATCGCCTGGCCTGGAGCGGCGGGAGACCGGCGGCGCCTCGGCGCACGTCGCGATAACTTGCGGAATTGCTCAGCGGAAAACCTGGCGAACCCAGTTGCGGTATGCCCGGGACGCCTTGCACGCTCGGCAGGATACTGGCATCGGCCTTGCCGAGCCTCCCCGCCGCGGAATCCTCCGCTGGGCAAGTCAGATTCCCAGATTGGCCAGCGCGGCCGCCACCTGATTGACCGCTCCGGTGATCTGCGGATGCTCGGTTTCAAACCCCAACAGGGCGTCCTGCAAGCGGCCGGACATCGAGGCGCTGTCTTCGGCGGCCAGCGGCTTATCGCGGGCGAGCTTACGCTCGATTTCAGCGGTGACCTGTTCCAGAGCGGCCCGCGACGACGGCTCCAAGTCGGCGTCCGTCAGTTCGCCGCGTAACGTTTGCAGGGCTTCGAGCACCCGGTTCTTGTCCATACGGCAAGCTATTTGGCAGCGTTCGATGGCCGGAGGGCTCGGCGGCCGCCGGCGCTCGCCGACCGCGTGGCGGTCCGGCTAATGTTCACAACGACGAAGGTCCATCAAGCGCGCGGCGAGGGATCGCAGCGTGCCGGCGGTTGCTTCCATTATAGCTCTCGCACGCGGATATTCCGCCAGCGGCATTTCTTCCCGGCCGGGTAGCTTCCGCCGCCGTGGACCTGCACGGCAATGTGCCCTTCGCCGCCGAGCGTCTGGGCGACCGCTTCGCGGTCATAGCCATCGGCGTCGGAGTTGGCGGCGTCGAACACGCCGACTTCCAGGCCATTGAGCGCGGTGGTGATTTTCGGGTACTTGCCGCCTTCGACGCGGACCCGCACGGCGTTCCAGTCGTCGATTTTCCAGGCGTCAAGCCACTCGTCCGGCGTGCACGAGGAGACCAAGCCGACTTCTTCAGGCGGGCGGACGCCGATCGCCTTCAGTCGGACGAGCTTGCCGTCCTCTTCGACGCCTTCGATGCTGAAGGCCCGCGCGACCCACCCGCCGGTCGCTTCGCCGTAAAAGTGCCCGATGTTGCCGCCGTTGTAGTAGTCGACGGTCATTTGGATGCACTGGCCACGATCGGTCGAGCGGAGGAAGATTCCCGAGTCGACGCCCCAGGAGGGCTTGATGTCTAGTTCGAGTTCGAAGTTCTCGAACTTGCGGTCGGTCAGCAGAATGCCGCCGTTGCCCGAACCGGGCGGATCCTGCTCGCCGGCCAGCACGCCGCCCGGCTCGACATGCCAGTGGCCGCCAGTGCCGTGGCCGATTTTTTCCGGGTTCTTGTGCCAACCGTCGAGCGACTTGCCGTCGAAAAGTTGGATCCAGGCGTCGTCGTCCGCTGCGGCGTCGGCGGCGAATACGGGGGCGACGCTTCCGCCGAGGATCGAGCCGCCAATAACGCCCACTCCCGTGGCCAACATACGACGGCGATCAATCAGGTGTTCAGCAGTCATCGATGATCCCTCGAGTAGCTTTGGTCGGTTCGGGAAGTACGCCGCGTCGCGCGGCCCCCGGTCGCCAACCGGGGCTAACTGCGACGCCGGCAATCCCGGTACTCTAAACCGCAGCCGCCTCGCGCACCAGTCTTGGCGGGACGCCGATCGAGACGACGCGAATCTCGCCTAAGAACGGTCGCGCCTTCGGCTGTAAGAACCCCGGCTTCAAGGCGACGAACGTGCATGTCAGGTCCGCCCGCACGGTAGCCGAGGCCGGCGCCCCCGTGTCGCAATCCAGACCGCTGGGCAGGTCGATGGCCAGCCGCCGCGCGGGATGCCGATTCATCCATTGAATAGCCGTGGCCAGCGGCTCACGGGGCTCGCCGCTTGCGCCGGTCCCCAGCATCGCGTCGACCAGCCACGCCGTATCCCAAGCGTGCTCCCGGAGGGCCTCCTCGACGCGCTCGGCCGGCGCCTCCACGATCGGCACATCGGTGTGACGCAGGATTTCGTAATTCACCCGCGCATCGCCAGTAAGCTCGGTCGGCGCGGCCAGCAAGCAGACCTTGCAACGGACGCCGCGGATCTCCAGATGCCGCGCCAGCACAAAGCCGTCGCCCGCGTTGTTCCCCTTGCCGCACAGAATGGCGACGGGGCGCTCGAACCGCACCGGCGCGGCGGTC
>QEVI01000218.1 GCA_003576855.1 Planctomycetota bacterium | reverse complement strand
GCGGCGATCGGCGCATGCGGCGGCGGAGCGTACGGGCCGGCCGGCACGACCAGCGGATCCTGGTCCTTCCGCAGCCGAATCCGCTGCTCGGCTTGCCGCAGGTCGATCTCGGCCAGTTCGAACTCCTGCATCAATTCGACGAGCCGCCGCACACGGCGGACGTCGAAGACATCGTCAGGGTTCGATCCGCTGCTTCCCATAGTGTTCCCCTGAAACGCACTGGTCCGCTTCTACGCTGAATGACGCCGCCAGCCAGGACGCACCGGCGGCGCCCCGTCAAGCACCGAACGCCCAGGCCCAGTTGCTCGGCAGGCACGGTCGCGTTCCGTCCGGCTGGTCGGGGCAAGCCAGGCCGGCGAGGCGCCAGCGGCCGCTTAGCCGACCAGGCACTCGTCGATCTCCTTCGGGACGGATGTCAGCACCTCATGCCCGGAGCGGGTCACGAGCACGTCGTCCTCGATGCGGATGCCCCCCCATTCGGGGAAGTAGATCCCTGGCTCCACCGTGACGATCATCCCCGGCTTCAGCGGCCGCTCCTGGCCCTGAGCCAGCCGAGGGGCCTCGTGAATCTCCAGCCCAATGCCATGGCCCAGGCCGTGGCCAAAGTGCCGGCCGTAGCCTGCCTGCTCGATGATCGACCGCGCCGCCCGATCGACCTGTTCGCAGGTGGCGCCGGGCCGGATCGCCTCGATTCCCGCCAACTGTGCTTTTAACACAACTCCATACAGCTTACGGAGTTTCGGCGAGATTTTAGCGGTGGCCAATACACGCGTCAAGTCGCTCATGTACAGCCCCTCGTTCACGCCCCAATCGATGAGCGTAAACGGGCTATCGGCGATCCGGCGGGCCGTGGGGCGGGCATGGGGCAGGGCGGCGCGAGGGCCCACCGCCACGATCGTCTCAAAGCTGACCCCTTTGGCGCCGAACTGCCGCGCTTGGTACTCGATCTCGTTGGCGACCTGTTGCTCGGTCATCTCCGGGACGAGCTTGGCGCGAACCACCTCAAACGCCCGGCGAGCCAGGTCGCAGGCCCGGCGGGTCCGTTCGATCTCGTCCTTGTCCTTGATGACGCGGAGCTCCTCGACCCAGCCGGACGTTGGCGCCAGTTCGATCGTCGGCAAGGCCTCGGCCAGGGCGTTGCGGAGACCGACGGTCATGGAATCGGCCTCGATCCCCAGTCGCCGGGGCTTGGCCCGCTCCAGGACGCTGGCGGCGAACTCGAGCATCTTCGTGCCGGGGCCGCGGATCGCCAGCTCCAGCCCGGGGCACTCCTGTTCGAGCTGGGTAGTGTACCGCTGGTCGCTGATGAGCAGGTCGCCGCCGCGGCCCAGCAGCAGGTAGCTGTCATCGCCGGTGAAGCCGGTGAGATAGGTGACGTTCGTGAAGCTGGTCACCAGCAGGGCGTCGAGCCCTTCGTGCTTAAGCTGCCGGCGGAGCTTCTCGCGGCGGTCGGTCATGGTGGGCAGAGGCAGGGAGCAGGGGGGACGGGGGCTGGGGAAGTAGTATGCGTGAACGGGGCGATGTGCAGCAAGGGGAACTCAATTCGCGTAAGATTTCAGAGACCCCCCCGGCCAAGCCAGGCGCTGCCTTAACCAGCCTCCAGCCTCCAGCCTCCAGCCTCCAGCCTTTCTTCCATGTTCCGCGTCACTCGTGAAATCGAATTCTGCTACGGCCACCGCCTCCTCAACTACGCCGGGAAGTGCCGGTACCTTCACGGCCACAACGGGCTGGCGGTCATCACGATCGAAGGGCCGGAGCTGGACGACCGCGGGATGCTGGTCGACTTCTCGGACATCAAATCGGCGGTCAGCACCTGGATCGACGAGAACCTCGACCACCGGATGCTGCTCCACCGCGACGACCCGCTGGCCGCGATGCTCCAGGAGATGGGCGAGCCGCTCTATCTGCTCGACCAGAACCCGACGGCCGAGAACATCGCCCGGCTGATCTGCCAGGAGAGCACGAAGCTAAACCTCCCCGCGCCGATCGTGGAGGTAAAGCTGTGGGAAACGCCCAAGTGCTTCGCGACGTACCGACCGACTTAGTCTCGGCGGCGGGTGGCCCCGGTTCTTCGAACCGCGCGTGTCGAAGCCACGGGAGGTCAGCTCGAGTTGCAGTCCGCCTCCTAATCAACAACCTCTCGCCGGCTCCGCCGGCCTTGGTTCAAAGAACCAGGGTCACCCGCGTGCCTATTGGCGCTGCTTGGATATCGGGAGCGACGTTCATGTGCCGCGCCGCTTCCAATAGATTGCAATTACCGGCGCCCGGCGGTAGCCTGCTGCTTGCCGGACTCGTCGCACCGCCTGCTCATCCCCCAAACCGGAGTCGCGTCATGAATCATTCGGCCGGCCGCCCTCGAACCGCCGACGCCGCCGAAGCGTGGGAGGAGTTCGTCCAGCAGCAGGTGTATCCCGAGCCGGGCAAGAAGGCCCAGGCCGATTACCGCAACTACGACCACCCGGCCCGCGACACGGTCCGCCAGTTCTACCAAGAGAACCACCGGCGGCAGACGTATGAGTTCGTCGTGGCCAAGCGCGCGGAGTTCTTGCCGCTGAGGCGTCGGCAGATGGGCGTCTTCGAGGCGTGCGAGTACCTCAACACGCTGGTGGACGACTCGGACCCCGACATCGACCTGGACCAACTGCAGCACCTGCTGCAGACGAGCGAGGCCATTCGGGCCGACGGGCACGAGGACTGGTTCGTCCTCACCGGGCTGCTGCACGACCTCGGCAAAGTGCTCTGCCTGTATGGCGAGCCGCAGTGGGCGGTCGTGGGCGATACGTTTCCTGTCGGCTGCCGCCACAGCGAGCGGATCGTCTACCACGAATACTTCGCCGACAACCCCGACGCCCACGACCCGCGTTACAACACGAAGCTGGGCGTCTACCAACCGCACTGCGGCCTGCGCAACGTGCTGATGAGCTGGGGGCATGACGAATACTTGTATCACGTCATGAAGGACTACCTGCCGGAGCCGGCGCTGTACATGATCCGCTACCATTCGTTCTACGCCTGGCACCGCGAAGGCGAGTACGACTGGCTGTGCGACCAGCACGACCGCGCCATGCTGCCGTGGGTGCGAAAGTTCAACCCGTACGACTTGTATTCGAAGTGCCCGCAGCCGCCCGACTGGGACCGGCTGCGGCCCTACTACGCCGACCTGGTGGCGAAGTACCTGCCCGCGCAGTTGGCGTTTTAGCAGCGCGGCCGGCGGCGCCGCAGCGGCCGCAAGATCACAGCGGCCCCGAGTAGAATGGCGGCCGTGGCCGGTTCGGGGATCGCCGCAGCCGTGCCGCCCGACCCGAATTGCCGCTGCCAGACGAGCAGATCGGCGCCGTCGCTGTCGCCGTCGTCGTCGGCGTCGCTGCCGGCGGTGGCGGCAAAATCGCCGCGCCACTTCGCCAAATCTTCGCCGTCGACGGCGCCGTCGCCGTTGAAGTCGGCCGCCCATGCGGCGGACAACGCCAGGTAGTCGATCTTGACGTTCTCGCCGCCGACGATGTTGGCTTGCGTCAGGTAGTCGGCGAACCCGCCGCCGGAGAAGAGCACGTCGTAGGCGCCGTCGCCGGGCGCCGGCACGCTATAGCCGCCCGAGGCGCTGCTGACGGCGAAATACGCGGACCCTTCGACGTCGATGCGTACGCCCGACCGGCCTTCGCCGACGTCGTAGAAGCTGTTGCCGTTGAGGTCCTGGTAAACGACGCCGGTGACGAACGCCACGGAGCCGGGGTCGCCGAAGTCCTGCGTCACAAGCTGCGGCCCGACCGAGCCGTTAGTGCCGTTGACTACTCCGATGCCGATTTCCTTGAAGTCGTTGTCGTGCAGATTGAGGCGGTGCCCTGCCGGATTCTGCATTCCCTGGCCGGCGAAATCGGGATTGTAACGCGGATCGGCGGGGTTCCCGCCCGGGCCCCAATCGACGTCGAACGCGGCATGCCCCTCGCGGGGCGAGCTGGCGCGGGAATAGACGTTCTCGCCCGCGCCGCCGGCGTAGCCTACGACGTTCAACCGGTCGCGCAGCGAGCCGAAGGGCGTCAACGGCGCCGGCGGGTCGCCGGAGCTGGTATGTCCTTGGAACTGATGGTCGAACATGTCCTGCGTGTGCAACTGCGCGGCGGTCAGCAGCTTGGCGTTGAACGACAACGGCTGCGCCGTTTGCTCAAGCAGTCCGTTGGCAATCGACGTCGAAAACTGGCTAACGATATCCTGCGGATTAATCCCAAAAAACGCATAGGCGCTCGTAATGTCCGGATCGGTTTCGTTCCGCAGGCGGTTGGCTTCGGCGAGAGCGTCGGCCCGGGCCCGATTGATGTACTCCAGATAAAGCTGCGCGTCGGGACTGGGATCGCCGATGGAGTACTGCTGTTTCTGAAGCTGGTCGGCGATTTGAATGTCGTCGATGTACCATCCCACGGGGGGATCGAATTCCGTGAAGGCGAGTCCTCCGGGCAGGTAGTCGTAATAGAAGCGAAATCGGGCCGACTGGCCGGCGTAGGGCGCCAGGTCGATCGTCCTCAGCGAGAAGGCGTCTTCGACGGGGGCGACGCCGCTGCTCGTGCCAGCTTGCGAATAGAGCGTCGTCGGCCACGTGCCGCCGCCGTCGGTCGACATCTGCACCTTGGCGGTCTGTCCCGTCGCCGCGTAACCGAGGCGACTGAGGAAGAACAGCTTCGAGTCGGGCTCGATCGTCACCGTCCGGTCGATCGTGAACCAGTTGTCCTGGAAGTTCGGGTTCGCCAGATGGAAGGCATTGGTCCCCTGGCCCACGACGTCGGACTGAATGAGCGGATAACTGGCCGCCGTGCCGTCGATCACGTCGGCGTCGCCGTTCTCGGCGTTCTCCGTCCAGAGGACGGCCGCATGGACGGCGCTGGCGGCCAGAGCGCCATGGAAAACGACGGCGGCGAAGATGAAACGTGCGCCGCGGTGACGGATGGCTGGCATCATCGGCCTCGCTGTAAGCTCGAACGGTAATAGTGGACGACTGCGCCGCTAGCGAACACCAACAGTTCACTTGACGCGTTTATGCAAAGTCCCCTAGGCCGGCTGGCGGACGGTCACCCGATCACCGGCGCGTTGCCTAGCGCTCGGTGAGCGACGGTAAGCTGGCCGGAGTGGAGTCCCTCATGATAGCCGATGAACAGGAATCCGTGGCCCACGCTGGGCGCCCCGGCGATCGGCGAGCGTTCGCTGGGCGCGGGGGCGGGGGCCCGCAGTTCGTCCTCGGTCATCTCTTCCAGCACCTCCAGCAGCGCCTGCCGTCGTTCGCGTAGGTAGGCGAGCACCTCCGGGGGGCTCGGATACGCCGCTGCCGCCGGCTGCGGCTGGCTGCCGAACCCGAACAGCCGGTCCCACCCTTCCGGCTTCCGCCCCCGGTCGGGTCGAAATCGGCAGATGAAGCTGTTATCGACCAAGGCCAAATGGCCGGCAATCCACATCGCGTGGTTCACCTTGGGGTCGATCTGGAACACCCAATCATCGGGCGTTTTGAAGCACTCGAGCAGGCGCTCGGTGAACTTCCGCGAAAACTGAAGCAGGTGTCGGGCGTGGTCGCGTAGTTCCATGGGTCGGGAGTCGCAGGGCAGGGGAGCGGGGGAAGCGTGACGGACAAGCCGCCCATGATAACCGGCGGTTCGGGATGAAAAAACGACGCCGCCTCCAGCCGCCAGGGGCCCCGGCCGCGCCGCCGCGCGGGTGTATTCCCTCCAGTCGCTCGATTACAATCGATCTGGCGCCGTCCGAAAGGGGAGGCTGCCGACGCCGACGGTGCTCCTTGTTCTCGCGTTCGCCTGACAGCAACCCTCATCTGGCCCAAGGGATGATTCACCATGATTCGCCGCCTGGTTTACGTACTGCTGGGTTGTTGTGCACCGTGTTTCGCCGTTCGCGGCGCCCATGCGCAAGAGAAAATCGACTTCGCCGCGCAGATCCAGCCGATCCTCATCAGTCGCTGCGGCGGCTGCCACGGCGAAGAGAAGGCCAGTGGCGAGCTGCGGCTCCACTCGACCGAAGCCATCAACGCCTTTGAGGAAAAGGCCGAGCTGCTAGTGGCCGGCAAACCGGAGGAGAGCGAGCTTTACAAGCGTCTCGTGCTGCCGGCCGACGACAAGAAGCGGATGCCCAAAGAGGGCGATCCGCTGCCAGAGGCGGAAATCGCTCTGATCAAGCAGTGGATCGAGCAAGGCGCGGTGCTCGCCGTCGCGGCGGCGGCCGCGCCGGCTGAAGCCGCGATGCCCGCCGACGAGGCCGCCCACGCCGCCAAGGCCGCCGAGGAGGCCGCCCGCAAGGCCGACGAAGAGGCGCTGGCCAAAGTCGGCCCCGCCCCGGCCGAGGCCATCGACAAGATCAAGGCCGCCGGCGCAACCGTCATGCCGCTGTTCGGCGAAAGCCCGTTGCTGCAAGTGAGCTTTGCCCGGGCCGAGTCGCCGGCCGGCGACGAGGCGGTGGCGACGCTGGCGGGGGCCGCCGAGCAGATCGTCTGGCTCGATTTGACCGGCGCGCAGGTCTCGGCCGCCGGACTGGCGCCGCTGGCTCAACTGAAGAACCTCGAGCGGCTCCACTTGGAAAAGTCGAGCGTCGGCGACGAAGCCGTGGCGCATCTGGCCGCCTTGCCGCGCTTGGCGTACCTGAATCTTTACGGCACGGCCGTCACCGATGCCGCCCTGGAGCCCCTCAAGGGCCTCAAGCGGCTCAAAAAGCTCTATCTTTGGCAGACCAAGGTGAATTATGATCCGGCCATGGCGCTGCAGGGGGCCACGCCAGGGCTGGAAGTCAATCTGGGCTGGGACCATCCGGGCGTCGTCAAGGTGCGCCTGACGAAGGAACTGGAAACAGCGAAAAAGACGGCCGAAGAGGCCGGCGCCAAGGCGGCCGAAGCGCAGAAGCAACTCGAAGCGGCCAACGCCGAGAAAGCCGCCGCCGAGGCCAAGCTGCAGGAGATTGAAAAACAACTAGCGGCGCTTGCCTCCCCGCCCGCCGAGGGGGCGCCCGCCGAGGAGAAGCCAGGCGAGGCCGCGCCGCCTGTCGACCCGGCGGCTGAACAGAAACCTGCGGAGGCGCCGGCCGCCCCCGCGTCCTAACCCGCCGACGCCGCCAGGCACGGTACGCCACTAAACCTCTAGCGTAGGAGCACGCACTTGTCCGCCGTCGCCGCCCGACTGTCGATCATGATGTTCCTCGAATTCTTTATTTGGGGAGCGTGGCAAGTTACGGCCGCCAAGTACTTGGGGCTGATCGGCTTTACCGGCGACGACATCGGCTGGACGTACGCCGTCGGTCCTATAGCGGGCATGATCTCGCCGTTCTTCGTCGGCGTCGTGGCCGATCGGTTCATGGCAACCGAGAAGGTGCTGGGGCTGTTGCACCTGCTGGGGGGCGTCTTGATGTACCTGGCGACGCGGCTGATGACCGGCGACTCGCCTTCGCCGTTCGCCATCAACCTGATGATCTTCATCTACGCGCTCACGTATTTCCCGACCATCGCCTTGGCCAACTCGCTGGCGATGCACACGATGACCGACGCCTCGAAGGAGTTCCCCCGGGTTCGCGTCTTTGGGACGATCGGTTGGATCGTCGCCGGGATCACGCTCGCGGCGACCGGCTGGGGCAATACCGTCGGCATGTTCCATCTGGCGGCGGCGACCGCCGTGTTGATGGGGCTGTACAGCTTCACCTTGCCGCACGTGCCGCCGCCGGCGAAGGGACAAGAAGTGTCGATCCGCGAGATTCTCGGACTCGACGCGCTGGTGCTGCTGCGGAACCGCAGCTTCCTGGTGTTCCTGGTGAGCTCGTTTCTCATCTGCATACCGCTGGCGTTCTACTATCAATTGGCGGAGCGCACCGTCACCCAGGCGGGGATCGCCAATCCGCCGTTCAAGATGACGTTCGGGCAGATGTCCGAGATCTTCTTCATGCTGGTCATGCCGTGGTTCTTCGCCCGCCTGGGCGTGAAGTGGATGCTGCTGGCCGGCATGGCGGCCTGGGTGCTGCGATACACCCTGTTCGCCATCGGAGCGCCCGAGGGCATCGCCTGGATGATTTACCTCGGCGTGCTGCTGCACGGCGTCTGCTACGACTTCTTCTTCGTCACCGGCCAGATCTACACGGACATGGCGGCGCCCGCCAAAATCCGCGCGCAGGCCCAGGGGCTGCTGGTGTTGTTCACCCTCGGCCTGGGCATGTGCATCGGCGCCATTGTGGCGGGGCGCATCGAACGCTATTACACGCCGCCGCAGGTCCAGGCCATGAAAGAAGAGGCGCAGGCCACGGCGGCCCGCGTCGAAGCGCTCGAAGCCGCCAAGCTGACCGGCGAAGCCGAGAGCACGTCGAGCGCCGAGCTGGATGCCGCTCGCGCCAAGCTCAACGAGCAGACCGTGGCCTACCTGAAACTGCTCGATTGGCGGAAGATCTGGGGCATCCCCGCCGTGCTGGCGGCCGTCATCATGGTGATTTTCGCGCTGACGTTCCGCGACAACGGCCAGCGAGGCGCCGCCGCCAGCGACGGCAGCGGCTAGATAATCGCCCTCAGCAATTGCGA
>QEVI01000217.1 GCA_003576855.1 Planctomycetota bacterium | reverse complement strand
GGCCGGCTGGGTCGAGAAGTACCCCATCTGCTCGATCGAAGACGGCTGCAGCGAAGACGACTGGGAAGGCTGGAAGCAGCTCACCGAGCGAATCGGCGGCCGCTGCCAGCTCGTCGGCGACGACCTGTTCGTCACCAACGTCGAGCGGCTGCAGCGCGGCATCGACCAGGGGATCGGCAACAGCATCCTCATTAAGGTCAACCAGATCGGCACGCTCACCGAGACGATCGACGCGATCAACCTCGCCCACCGCAACGGCTACACGAGCATCTCCAGCCACCGCAGCGGCGAAACCGAGGACGCAACGATCGCCGACCTGGCCGTGGCGATGAGCACCGGCCAAATCAAGACCGGCTCGGCCAGCCGCAGCGACCGCATGGCCAAGTACAACCAACTCCTGCGGATCGAGGAAATGCTCGGCGACGCCGCGGTATACGCGGGACCGTTGTTCAAAAAGAAGTGACTGCGATTGCTCCGCAGCGGACGGCCATTCATCAACCGCTGGTGGACGCTGATTGACGCTGAGGTCACGATTCCTTAGCGTTGATAAGCGTTCATTAGCGGTTTTTTATTCCAGCGTTCTTTTTTGCTAATTGGGCGCCAGGCTTCCCAAGCCTCGGTCTCGACCACTCGAGGTTTTCCACCCATGAGCCGACTCATTTCGCCGATGCGCCTTGCGGTTCTGCTTACGCTCGCAGCGTTTTGCGCTGCCGTGTCGCCACCGCTGGTACGCGCGGAGCGGCCGCTGCGCGTGAGCGAAAACAAGCGGTATCTCGCCCGCACCGATGGCTCGCCGTTTTTCTATCTCGGCGATACGGCTTGGGAGCTGTTCCATCGAACAAGCCGCGAGGATGCCGATCGCTATCTCGCCGATCGCGCCGCCAAGGGTTTTACCGTTATCCAGGCCGTGGCGCTCGCTGAACTGGACGGCCTGAACACGCCCAATGCGTACGGGCGCCGACCGCTGATCGAAAACGACCCCGCGCGGCCCGATGTGAAGGACGGCCCCGACAACGACTACTGGGACCACGTCGACTACATCGTGAGCAAGGCCGAGTCGCTCGGCCTGTTCGTCGGCTTGCTCCCCACCTGGGGCGACAAGTGGAACAAGAAGTGGGGCGTCGGCCCAGAGATCTTCACGCCCGAAAACGCCAGCGCCTACGGCGAGTGGCTCGGCAAACGATATCGCGATAAGCCGATCATCTGGATTCTCGGCGGCGACCGGCCGATCGAAAACGATGCACATCGCGCGATCATCGAAGCCATGGCTCGCGGCCTCCGCCGGGGCGACGGCGGCGAGCATCTCATCACGTTTCACCCGATTGGATGCCGCGGATCGTCGGAATGGTTTCATCAGGCCGAGTGGCTTGACTTCAACATGCGGCAGAACGGCCACGGCGTGAACTACCAATCGTGCTACGCCGGCACGCGCGCCGATTACGAGCGCACGCCGGTGAAGCCGGTGATCGACGGCGAGCCGGTGTACGAGGATCATCCCATCGCCTTCAAGGCGGCGGAGAACGGGCACTCGATTGCGGCCGATGTTCGCCGCGCAATGTACTGGGACCTGTTAAGCGGCGCCTGCGGTCACACCTACGGCCACCACTCGATTTGGCAGATGGCCGCGCCGGGCCGCGATCCGGTGAACGGGCCGCTACTGCCCTGGTACGAAGCGATTAACCAGCCCGGCGCAACGCACATGCAATACGGCCGCCGGCTGATCGAATCGCGCGGAGGCGGTGCGCTCGTGCCCGACGATTCGCTTATTGTCCAGCATAAGGTTCCGACCGCCGTTCCCGGCGCGGGACGGCTGCGGATGGTCGCCGCCCGGGACGATGCCGGCCGGTTTGCGCTGGTTTACACGCCCGCTGGGCGGCCGTTCCGTGTGCAACTGGCCCCGATCAACGGGCCACGCATCGCTGCATGGTGGTACAATCCCAGGAAGGGCGACGCGGTGAAAATCGGCGAATTCTCGGCCGATCGCGAACACGTATTCACCCCGCCGGACAACGGTGAGTACCTGGATTGGGTCCTCGTGCTCGACAGCACGGCCGAAGGTTTCCCCCCGCCAGGGCAGACGGCCAACTGAGTTTCATCACGTGGCGAAGCGAACGCACCACCAGCCGGCGCCGACAGGCGCCGCGCCGCGCCGCGAGCCGATCACCGATTCAGCGTGGTTCTGGTTCGCGCTGTTCACGGCCGTGGGATTGGCGGCGCTATTGGCGACCGGCGGCCGGCTCGGCAAACGCCAGGCGGGGATCGAGAACAAGTACCAGGCCCGCGCCGGCGTCGCCAGCGGCCAGATCCAGGTGGAGACGAGCGACGCCGGCGTCAAAACGGCTGGCACGGCCCCGCGGTACTCGACGCCCGAGGCGCCCGTCATCCCGCTTTGGCCGCTGGAGGTCTTGCTTGCAGCCATCTTCCTGGGATCGCTCGCCATGCTGCTGCGGCAGCGAATTGGCCAGGACCGCCCCCTCGCCTAGCGGCTGAGCCGCGGCGACGTTGCCGGGCGACAATTCTCCTGCGGCCCATGAGCTGGTAAACTGGGGGAGCCGCGTTTCAATTCCTTCCGCTGCGAGTCGTCGCCCCGTGACCCAGCCCGTCAGCCGCGACATCTCCGGGCGGATGGTCTTCTTGGGTACCGGCACCAGCGTCGGCGTGCCGGCGATTGGCTGCGGCTGCCCCGTCTGCACCAGCGACAACGGGCGCAACAAGCGCACGCGCTGCGGGCTGATCCTGGGCTTGCCGCAAGGGAACCTGCTCGTCGACACGCCGCCCGACCTGCGGCAGCAGTTGCTCCGCGAGCGCATCGGCCTGGTTCACGCCGTGCTCTATACGCACGAGCACGCCGACCATATTTTCGGCCTCGATGACCTGCGGCTCATGCAGTTTTACATCGGAGGACCCGTCCCGCTGTACTGCGAACCGGAGGTGGAACTGCGAATTCGCAAGTCGTTCGACTACGCCTTCCAGTCGCCCCAGGGGATGCACGTCGGAGCGATTCCGCAGCTCGTCTTCCGGCGCATCGTGCTGCAGGAGTTCGAGGTTCTCGGCGCCCGCGTGACGCCCGTGCGACTGCTGCACGGCGTCAGCGTGCCGGTGCTGGGATTCCGCTTCGGCAACGTGGCCTATTGCACCGACGTGAACGAGATCCCCCGGGAGAGCATGGAGCTATTGCGGAAGCTGGATGTGCTGGTGCTCGACTGCCTGCGGCGCGAACCGCATGCGACGCACTTCAGCCTCGGCGAGGCCCTGGCCGTTGCGGCGGAACTGAAGCCGAAGCGAACCCTGCTGACGCACATGTCCCACAAACTGGAGCACCAGGCCGTCAGCCGGGAACTGCCGCCGGGCGTGGAACTAGCCTACGACGGGCTCGAAGTCCCCCTAACGTAGGCCAGGCATTTGCGCCTAACACGACGCGGGTACAGGCGTAAGCCCTCAACTCCCTTTCTTTCCCGTCAGCCAAGAACGGCTGACCTACGGCAAGCGCAAGAAAAGCCCCGACCTGGCTAGGTCGGGGCTGTCGTGTGCGGCGCGTTTAACCGACGACTCCTAGCGCTGCGCCAGCCGCCGGTCGCCCAATAGTTCCAGGTAATCCAGGGCGATCGCCACGACCTCGTCGTTATACGGCGTCTTGGGGAACACCGGCTTGTCGTTCGTCTGGATGTCTTCGAACATCTCTTCCTGTTCCTTTTCCGTGTCGAGCTCCTTACGCTCGGCGAGGAACTTTTCTTTGTTCAGCGTGATCGGCTCTTCCTTGCGCTGCAGGTAGCGCTCGATGCGCTGCTTCTCCTTTTGGAAGAACTCGCTGTTGCCCACGCGGGCCTCGCTGCGGCGACGCAGCTCTTCGATGAGCGACGGGCGCGCCAACGGATAGTTCTCATGCGGAAGCGGCAGCACGCTGTCGAATTTCAGCGCGTAGTCGAGATCGGACTCGCCGACTTCCCAGTGGCTGGTCTGCGACGGCAATTCGATGTCCGAGACGACGCCGCGGTTCTGCGTGCTGTCGCCGCCGGGCCGGTAGAACTGCTGAATCGTCATCTTCAGCGCGCCGTAGTTCGGCGGATTGAGCGCCGAAATCAGCCGGCCCAACTCCTCCAGTTCTTGCACCGTGCCTTTGCCGTGGGTCGCGTGGTCGCCGATGACGATGCCCCGGCCGTAGTCCTGGATGGCGCCGGCGAAAATCTCGCTAGCGCTGGCGCTGAACTTGTTGATCACCACCACCAGCGGCCCGTCCCAGACCGCGCCGGGCTTCTCGTCGTTGTGCGGAATCACCCGGCCGTCGGGACCCTTGACCTGCACGACCGGCCCTTGGTCGATGAACAGGCCGGTCATTTCGACCGATTCGGGCAACGATCCGCCGCCGTTGAAGCGGAGATCCATCACGACCAGGTCGACCTTCTTCTCCTTGAGTTCCTCCAACAGCCGGCGGACGTCGCGCACGGCGCTCTTGTAGTCGTCCCGCCCGTTACGGCGGCCGTCCATATCCATGTAAAAGCTCGGCAAGTCGATCACGCCGATGCGGAAGACGCTGCCGTCGGCTTTACGCTGCTCGATCACCTGGCCGGTCGGCTCTTTCGCTTCGCCGGGTTCGCCGGCCAGCGTGACCGGCTCCTCGCCGACGGCCTCGCCGTTGGGGCCCCGTTCCAGCACGGCGCTGCGGGCTTCGCTGTCCTTCAGTTCGATGCGCGCGCGGGTGATGTCGTAGGTTTGCAGTCCGGCGCCGCCGGCCGTTTTCACCTCCAGGCGAACCACGGTTCCCGGCTTGCCGCGGATCATCATCACCACGTCGTTGAGCTTCATGTCGGTGATGTCTACGATGTCGCCGTCGGCGCCTTGTCCGACGCCGGTGATGACGTCGTCCACCTTCAGCCGGCCGTCCTTATCGGCGGCGCCGCCGGGCACGATGTGCCGCACGATCGTCTCGCCGTACTTCGATTCCAGCGAGGCCCCGATGCCGTCCAGCTCCAAGCGCATCTGGATGATGAAATTCTCGAGGTTCTCCGGCGACATGTAGCTCGAGTGCGGATCGAAGCTCATCGTCACGGCCGTGAGAAACATCTCCAGCAGCTCGTCGTTGGAGGTCTGCTGCCAGCGCTGGGCGATGCTGCGATAACGCTTGTGCAACCGCTCGATCACTTCATTCTCGGGCGTCTCTTCGTCGGTGGATTGCAGCAGCAGGTCGTACTTCACGCGCTTCCGCCAGCGCTCGTCGGCCTCCTCGCGGGAGGTCATCCAGTCGATCTTTTCGGGGTCGCGCTCCATCGTTTCATCGACGGTGAAGTCGTGATTGGCGTCGACGAGCTTCTGCGCGACCTCGGTTCGCTCGGCGACGCGGTCCAGAAACACGTCGAAGATGCGGTTGGCGAGCGTAATGTCGCCCTTCTTCAGGTAATCGTCGATCCGCTCTTCCTCCGCGGCGAACTGCTCGACGTCGCTTTTGTAGAAGTACAGCTTCATCGGATCGAGCGTCTTGAAGAACATGTCGAGCGCCCGGCGAGAAATCTCGTCGTCCACCCGCATCTTCGCCATATGCCGGCGATCCATCAGCGTGGTGACCGCCATGGCGATCGTCCGCTGGTCGCGCAACTCCTTCCCTTGCGGAACCGTCGGGCGCGCCGCCGCCAGGGGGGCCAGCGTCGCGGCGACCGCCAGCGCGGCTATCGAAAGCCACGGCGCGACTCGGCGAAGAACGAATAACCTGCTCACGGCGGCTCGACACATACGCTTTGGCCTCTTGGAAGCAATCGGAACTGGCGAGGGGGGCAAATACAGGGCCGGCAGGCGGCGGCGTCGGCGCTCGCCGGCGGCCGGATAAACAATCATGCCGCCGCCACGCGCAACAGCTAAATCACAAGGAGTGCGGAAAGCAAAATCGGCGGCTCGTCCAGAGAGCGACGGCCGCCATCAATGGCATCCAGGCGAGCGACTCACTGGCATAGTAACGGGCTGCTACTACCGCGGCAAGATCGTTGCAATCCCCCAGCTTTTCCCGCCTTCTGCCATTAGTACGGCGGCGCCGGCCGGGAGGTTCAGACCGGATATTCCGCCCGTCAAACGTCCTCGCCGGCCCCGTGGCGAATTTGATTCGCCCTGTCGGCCGTCCCCCCCGGGAGTTCAACCGCCCTGAAACGACTCAAAGGCCGCCACGATGGACTGGTCCCAACGGGGAAACACGCTGCGCAGGTCGAGATGCACCGCGTCGTCAACTTGCCGCGCGATGATGGGATATCCGCCGCGGCGTAGGCGGGCGAGCGTCGCCGCCGCGCCGGCGCTATCGCCGGGATGTACGGCAACCACCCAGCTTGGCCCGCTGGCGGTCAGCATGCCCGATCGCAGCCACGGCGAGTGGACCTCCATGGCCTTGGCGGCGGCGACGCCGCGGCAGGCGCCGATGAGCGCCGCCAGCCGCTCGGCTCGCTGCTGGAGATTGGCCTGTGGCGCAGAAAGAAGCTGCCATACCGGCACGCCGGCGGCGACGACGTCGAGACCGCTCGACTCGTAAGCGGCGAGCGTCGTCTGCAATCCGGCGGCGGTCGTCGATGAGAGTGCCACCAGCGATGCTAGCGGATGGCTTGCCGCACGTTTGGCGTATTGCCGAGCGCCGACGATGACGCCGCAGGCGGGTCCGCCCAGCAAACCGCACCCTGACGCGACGACGACATCGGCGCCGCGACGCAGCCGCGACTGGATCGACTCGACGGCCCGGTAACCGAATTCCGCGGGATCGACCAGCCCGGCCAAGGGCGCCACATCGACGAGGCAGGCCCCGCGGGCGTCTGCCATCTGGGAAAGCCGATCCATGTCGGCCTCTGCCGATTGATGAGCCGCAGCGGCTTGCAGAATCGCACCGGCGTTCAGGTTGTCCTTGCTTGTTCCGGGCGGCTTTCCATCGGCGGTCGAGATTCGTCGTACGACGGCCCCGCCTCGTGCGGCCAGCCAGTGCCAATCGAAGCCCAAGGCCCCCGCTTCGGGCGTCTCCAGCACCAGCGCTTCCCCGTTTCCTGACGTCGCCGCCACCACCAGGGCGATCGCGGCATCGACGTTATTGACGAAAACGGCCGCCTCGGCGCCGGCGAGATGGCAGAACTGCCGTTCCATCGCCTGGAGCTGCCGAAGCGGCGCCTCGCCGGCGTGATACTCGCTTGCCACCTGCATCATCGCGTGCACGGCCGCGTCGGCCAGCGGCGGCGCCAGCTCCGCATCGCCGATCACCAAGCCCGTGGCGTTGATCACCGGGCCGTGACTCGGCGGCTCGCCGAGCAGCCGCCGGGCCAGCCGCTCGGCCAACTGCGGAACCGAGGGCAATTCGGCGATGCCCGTCCTGCGGGCCAGCGAAGCACGCAGTTCCTCCACGAACCCGGCTGCCCGCTGGGCGACCGTAGAACGATTGAGCCGGGCGACGGCGGCCTTGACCCGCGGATGCTCCAGCAGTTCGGCGACCGACGGCACTTGCGGCAGATGCGGATCGAACTTCATGACGCGGCCCTGGCCCTTGCGAACGCGACTGCGTCGATTATGGCCACGGCGAGCGGGCTGCGTCTATTACCGTCAGGAGTCTTGCGCTTCGCGGCGCGGCAGCGGCGGTCGAGCCGTCAGTCGTTCTCCGCCTGCTTCGCTAGGCCGACGTCGGCAGGCGTGGGGAACGGGTCCACGGCGGCCTGCCGGATGACCTTCTTCTCGCTACGCGAGGCGCCAAGGCCCGTGGAGGTGAGCGACTTGCAGCCGGCGATTGAGCCGCAGGCTACGGCCGCGGCGAGGGCCCAAGCGGCGCCCAGACGCGGGGCGCCGCCGCCTGGAGGTCGCGCGACGCTGGCCAGACAAATAAGCAGGCGCATTTCCGTCCCCGGTAAAGTGTCAGGGCGAACGTCGACTTTGGCGGCGCGGTTACTCAACGCGGGGCTGCGCCAAGAATTCATTGACGGTCTGCGGGCCCTCCGGTTCGGAGTTCCCTTGGCCGAACATCCGCTGCCAAACCGACGGGCCCTCCTTCGCGGCGACGCGCGGCTCGGGCTGGGCCGGCTTCGACCCGCCGAAGGTGAATAGCTCCTTGGCGCCTTCCCAGGCCTTCTTCGTGCCGTCGGACACCTTCTTGGCGCTGGTTTTCACCGGGGCCAGCGGGTCGGCGGGCATCTTGGGAAAGGTGACCTTCGGCATGGTAAAGCTCGGCTTCTTGAGCCAGCTCCAGGGCCCCCCGGTTTCTTCGGTGGGCGTGATCTCGCCGGCGCCGGATCCCGACACTGGCCGCTCTTGGGCCATTGACGCCGACGCTGCGTCCATGACCAGCACCACGAGCAGCGCTGTGAAAAGACGTTCGACCTTCATGTCATTGACCTCAAGACCAGCCACACCTGTTTCCGCAGCGACGGCCCGCCGCGGAGCGTTGCGCAGCGCGGAGTGTTCCAGATTTCGCCGGAAGCGTCCAGGGCGGTTAATCGCGGCAAAAACCGGGGGGTCCACGTCAGCTTTTGTTGTCTGTATTGGGGTTTGGAAAACGTCAATAGGAGATTTGGCGTGTGTGGGGTTAAGCTACGGTTTTTGCGTGGGAG
>QEVI01000216.1 GCA_003576855.1 Planctomycetota bacterium | reverse complement strand
AGAAGACGCAATAACAGGAAAGGGGAATGGCCGGATCAGCGTGCGTTTATCTCTGTTTTCTCTGTGGGTGGGATCAACAGTCGAGGCGTTTCCCGCTTTTTGCGATTCTTGTGCCTTTTTGCGGCTACGACTTTTCCGATTCTTCCTTGTCTTCCTTGGCGGCGCTGCGGAGCTGCTCGCGGCCGAGGGCAATCAGCCGGCGGAGGGATTCGGGGCGGGTGAGTTGCTGCCACTCGTGGCGAGCTACTTCGGCCAGTCCGCCGGGCGGGGGCTGCATTTCGTTCTGCAAGTATCGCACGAAGACGTTGCCGATCCAGCGGGTAACGAGCGCCTGCACCAGGCCTTGCACGAGTCCGCCGGCCAAGGTCCCCACGCCGGGCACGGTTTTCATCATCGAGGCGATGAGGCTGGCGGCGACCGGCGCCGCGGCGGTCGCGCCGACCATGGCCAGCAGGTTTTTCGAAAGCTGGGCGAGCATCTTCACGGCCATGTCCGCGTCGAGCGGCTGCCGGTACACGCGGGCCAGGTCGAGCACCATTTTCAGCGTGATGGCGCTGGAGCCGGCGATGTCGAGCAGCGGGAACGGATTGACGCCCGCCGCGCCGCCGGCCGCCCACATGTAACGGTTGATAATCTGGTCGGCCCGCTCGTCGAGGTGCTTGCGAACTTGCTGCTTGGCCTCGTCCACCAGGCCGCGGGATTGCAGGAGCAGGTTGGCGGCGATCAGATCGCGGCCGTCGCGGCGGACCACCTCCAGCATGCGTCGGGCCAGCGGCTGCACGTCGGGCGGCTCTTCGACGAAGGTCGTTTCCTCGCGGCCGTCGGCGAGCACCTGGACCCGCGGCCGGGCGGTGATCGCGGCGCGGACGGGCACGACGTCGGCCTTGTCGATCCGCGGCAACTGCTCGGCGATCTGGGCGACCAGTTCCTGCTCTTGGCGCCGGTCGTACCAGTCCTCTTTGTTCAGGCAGACGATCAACCGCTTCTCCATGGCGATGAGCCGCTCGGCGAGCTCGACCTCATAGGCCTTCAGCGGGCCGTCGACGACCAGTAGCACCAGGTCGGCGTTCTTGGCCGCGTCGGCGGCGAGGGCGGCCCGCTTCTCGCCGCGGACCTCGGCCAGTCCTGGCGTGTCGACCAGCACGACCGAGTCGAGCCGGCCCCACGGTATCTCGCAGCGCGCAGCGGTCGTTCCGCCGACGACGTGCGAAGCGAATGCGTCGCGGCCGGCCAGTGCGTTCAGTAGCGACGACTTGCCGCTGGAGACCGTGCCGAAGGCGACGATCTCCAGCCGCTGGGCCGCTTGCTTCTGTTGGAGGGCGGTCAGTTGCGCCTTGAGCGCCTCGCGGAGCTCCGCGGCGACGGTCTCGTCCTCGGCCAATTCCTGGCTGCTGGCGAGGTTGTCCGACAGCTCCGCCAGCCGTTGCTTAGCCGACAGCTTGCGGGGATCGGCCTTGCGGCGCTCATGGTGCTCCCGCTTGATGCGGGTATTCCGTGAAAGGCGGACGAACAGCACGACCGACGCAATGGCGAGCAGCGCCCCGCCGCCGATCACCGCCGCAGCGTAGACATTGGCCAACTGCGGATGGCGCTCCGCGAGCCGTTCATAGCGAACGAGCAGTTCGGGCGCCCAGACGAACAGCGCATAACCGACCGCGGCCGCGTAAAGCAGAATGAGCAGTCCCAAGCTGCGAGGTCGCCCTGGCATGTCCGTGGGCAAGTTTCTCCGAAACTCGCATTTGGTCGATTGGCGTTCAGTCTTCGGCGAAGTCGCTGCGCGAACCGGCGGGCGGCGTCTGGCGTGGCATGCGAGCGTCGGCGACGCTCGCCCACGCGTGCCGCTGTGGGCGAGTTTCTCCGAAACTCGCATAGGATCGATCGGCGTGCAGTGGCCAGCCGCGTCGCTGCGCGAATTGGTTGGCGGCGTCTGGCGTGGCATGCGAGCGTCGGCGACGCTCGCCCACAAGTGCAGTATACCGCTGGGGGCGGATTGCTACTTCGGCAATCGAGCGGCTATCTTGGCGGCCAGCGTGCCGGTCACGCTGAGATTCTTGGGTTAAGCTATCGGAGGCTTGCCATGCGCGCCGCCTATATCAATGAAACGGGCCCGGTGGAGAACATCGTTGTCGGCGAGCTGGCCGATCCGCGGCCGACGGGCTCGCAAGTGCTGGTCGAGGTCCGTGCGGCGAGCGTCAATCCGATCGACACGTACATTCGCAGCGGCGTGGCGGCGTCGCCGGATATGCCGCGGCCTTATGTGCTGGGAAGCGACCTGGCCGGGGTGGTGCGGGCGGTGGGTCCCGATGCGTCGCGGTTCCACGTGGGCGATCGGGTGTGGGGCGCCAACCAGGGCGTGCTCGGGCGGCAGGGGACTTTTTCGCAGCTCGCGGCGGTCGAAGAGCGGTGGCTGTATCCCACGCCGGAGCGCGTCAGCGACGAGCAGGCCGCCGCGATGGCGCTGGTGGGCATCACGGCCCACTTGGGGCTGGTGGATGAAGCCGAGCTGGACGCGGGCGAGACGGTGATCGTCAACGGCGGCAGCGGCGCCGTCGGTTCGACGGTGATTCAGATGGCCCGCGCGCTAGGCGCGCATGTCATCGCCACGACCAGCGGCGCCGACAAGGTGGAGTATTGCCGATCGCTGGGGGCCGATCACGTGCTCGATCACGAGGTGGACGACGTGCCGCAGCGGGTCGCCCAGATCGCGCCGGAGGGCGCCCACATCTGGTGGGAAACGTCGCGCAAGCCGCACCTCGACACGGCGGTGGCCTGCTTGGGTCGCCGCGGGCGGATCGTGCTGATGGCGGGACGTAACGCCCGCGCCGAACTGCCGGTGGGGCCGTTTTATTCGAAGTGCCTGCGGATGCTCGGCTTCGTGATGTTCCACTCGGCGCCGGAGTCGCAGCGCCGCGCCGCCGAGCGGATCAATCGCTGGATGGCCTCAGGCGCGCTGGCGGCGAAGATCGATCGCGTGGCGACGCTGGAGGAAACGGCGGAGCTCCACCGGCTGCAAGAAGCCAATACGATCGACGTGGCGAACGTCATCCGCGGCAAGCTGGTGGTGAAGCTGTAAGCGCCGCCGGGGGGCGGGCTAGTCGAAAATCTGCCTCACGCGGAACGTCGCATCGGGAGGCGACTGGCGGGGGCTAGCGGACGGGGCAAGCGGCTTCACACCAATCCCCAGCGCTTCCGCAAGAACCACTCGGCGGATAACAGCCCGACGAAGGCGAGGAGCGTCGGCCAGCGATCCCACAGCGTCACCACTTCGACGACCTCTTCTTCAAATTCCGCGGCCCGCTCTTGGAGCCGTTCGAGCAGGCCCGGCAGTTCTTCAGGGGCCAGACCGGCGCCGCCGGCTTCGGCGGTTTGCTTGGCGAGCGAGGCCAGCAGCATCGGCTCGGCGGCGGGCTGATCGAGCTCCACGTCCTGGTCGGAGACGCTAAAGCGGGCGGCGGCCTCGCCGACGGTCTGGCCGTTGTGGCGCGCCGAGACGACGACGCGGTAATCGCCCGGCGCCGACGTGGCGGTGAAACTGCCCGCCGCCTCCTGGCCGCGGCGGCTGGGCTGCACGGCCTCGGTCGTGCCGTCGGGCTTCTCGACGTGGACGGCGTAGTCGGCATCGGGGAGCGGATTGCCTTGCGGGTCGTCGGCGCCGAGGGTGAAATCGACGCGGCTGGCTTGCTGATAGCGACGTTGGTCGAGCCGCACCCAGACGCGCTGGCCGGCGGTCTCGTCTTTCTTGGCGAGCCACAGCACCAGTTGCCGCCAAAACCGGCGATGCACCTCGCCGAAGCCCTCCAGTTGCCAATGCCAGGTGGTATCGACGGCCAGCGCCGCGGCGCGGCCGTCGCCGTAGCCCGAAAGGACCAGCAGCGGCGAGCGGGCGTCGTTGTCGGCGATCGCCCACACCTGGGCCGTGGCCTCGTTCAGTTGGACGCGATCGAACTTATTGGCCCCGTCGAGCGGCGGCAGGCCGCGCCACAGCGCCTCGTTGGCTTCGCCTCCGGCCATTTTCATGATGGGATGGATCTGGCCGTTTCTGACTTCCGGCAGCATCCGCAGGGGGCCGTCGAGGTGCATGTCGTCGCGGGGCGGCTCGCTGAAGCTTTGCCGTTCGGTGCGGCTCATTCTTATGGGCAGCACTTTTTCCAGCGGCGAATTGGCGAAGCCGCCGGGGCCGAAGCTATGGAATCCGCCGAGCATGGCCAGCCCGGCGCCCCGTTCGACGGCGCGGGCGATTTCCTGCCACGTGCGGGTGCTGAGGCCGCTCGAGTCGACGTCGCCGATCAGGAACACGTCGAACTTCTCCTCGCGGAGTCGATCGCGGTAATCGAGTTCGGGCGTGCGGTAGTTGATCGCTTCGTACTCCACGTGCAGATCGGCGTGGGCGGCCAGGGCGGCGCGGATGAACCGGGGCTCCAGGCCGGGCGTTCCGCCGATGCGGCTAGCGCCGGCGAGGTACAGGATCTTCACGCCCCCTTTGAGGACGCTCACGAACGTGCTCTGCGAGTTGTTGCTGGCCACCAGCTCGCCTTCGGGCGTTTCAACCTGCAGCGTGACCTTGTATTCGCCGGGCACGCGGGGCGTGTGCGTCAGCTCGACGGGATACGTCCGCGTCCCCGGCTTGACGGTGATGGTGCGGGTATCGACCGTTTCCATCGTCCCGTCGGCCGTCTCCCACAAAAGCTGCACCTTGAACTGCTGGTTCGCGTAGCCCGCGGCGCTGACGACGCCGCGGACGACGGCGGGCGTTTCGGCGAACACCGCGTCGTTGGCGAGCATGTCGCTCATGCGCAGGTCGGACTGCTGGCCCAGCGACGGTTGGCCGAAGGTGAACGTGTAGAGCGGCACGCCGTCGGCGGCCAGGCGCCGGACCGCGGATTGCGGGGGGACGTCCCGCGGGGCGAAGGCCCGCTGGGCGCCGTCGCTCAACAGCACGACCGCCACCAGTCGCTGCTGGCCCTCCCGGGCGAGCACTTCTTCCAGCGCCGCGCCGATGGCCGTTTGCTGGCCCTCGGGTTCTTCGGGAAGCTCGAACTGGCCGTCGGCGAATTTCAGCGGCTGGACGTCGCGGCTGAAGGCGTAGCCGCGGATGGTCCATGTTTTGGCCAGTTCGGCGAGTTGGTCCTGGGAGGCGGCGAGGGCTTGGCGCATGGCCTCGTACCGCGGCTTATTGCCCACCGCGTCGGCGACCTGCATGCTGCGGGACGCGTCGGGCAAGACGATGAGCGTGCCGGGGAGCTTGCGAGCAGTTCGCGTCTCCAGCGCCGGCCGGAGCATGGCCAACAGCAGCAGGGCGAGCGTCAGCGTACGCAGGGCCACCAGCGCCGCGCGGCGCCCGAGCGATTGCTTCCGCTGCCGCGGGCGTAGCGCCAGCAGCGGCGCCAGCGCCAGCGCCACGGCCGCCACTAGCCAGAACCCGCCGACGGGATGGAAACTCAGGCCGGTCATTGGGGGGGCTAGTGGCTAGTGGCTGGTGGCTGGTGGCTGGGGGCTGGGGGCTGGGGACTGGTCGGCGCGGTGACTACCGAACCAACGTCGACTTGTACTGATCACGGATCACCGATCACTAACCGCGCTTTTGTAGAATCGATTCGCCAGCACGTGTTCTGCGCCCCAGACGAGGACCACCAGGCCGATGGCCCAGGGGTACAGTTCGCGGCCGGAGCGGCCGATGTTCACGTATTGTTCCATTTTGTCGAGCTCGTTGGATAGCCGCACGCGATCCTTCGGCAACGCGGCGACGATCGCTTCGGCGTCGGCGCGGGTCAGCTCGCTGGTTTCAACGGGGGCGTTGACGCTGAAGCCCCGATCGAGCGTTTGGGCGCGGCCGCCAGCGGTGAGGCGGTAGTTGCCCAGCACGTCGGTCGTACTGACGGCCAGCTCGTCGTCGCCGGTGGCCACCCGGCTGTCGGCCTCGCCGTCGGGCATCCGCACGACGAAGCTGTTGACTTGCCGTCCGGGGCGGAGCCGGATCCGCGCCGTCTCGCCGGCGCGATACTCCAAGCGAGTCTGGTCGTCTTGGGCGAGATAGCCCGCCAGGTTGTCGCAGAGGGCGACGAACGGCCAAGGCTCGGCGGGCCAGATGTTCCACACTTCGCGCCCCTCGGCGACCAGCGGATCGGATAGCGGCGTGGCGGTCACGAGCACTCGGCCCTGGCCCGTCCGGCGTTCGAGGATGGCCGGATCGTCATTGGCAAACGCCGCGACCACGTACACGTCGGCGGCCAGCTCGTCGAACGTCCAGTACCGAAACGTCTCGCAGGCTTGCCAAGGGATGTCTTCGGCATACCGGCGCAGCCCGGCGAGCGCGGGATGGTCGAGTCGACGCGGTCGCAGGTAGGTGGCGTCGCGGGAGACCCGCTTGAGCGGCGCCGGCAGTAGCCGCTGCGGGGCGGCGGCGTTGAAGGCCTCGAGCTGGCCGACGGCGTTGTGGCCGAGGAAGACGCCCACTCCGCCACCGGCAGAAGCGTAGTCCCACAGGTTGTTCCAGATCGGCTCGGCGAGGGCGGCTGGATCGAGCAGGGCGACGGCTTGATAGCCCTCGAGAGCCAATTCGCCGAGGGCGTCGAAGGTTTTCACGTCGCACTGATACTGCGGAGTTTCGCCGCCGGGCGTCGCCGTGAGCGCGGTTTCCAGAATAAAAGCGTCTTCCGGACGCTCTGCCGCCAGCAACACGCGGGCCGGCGGTCGCACTTCGACGGTGAAGTAGCGGATGTTGTCCGACGCCAGCGGGTCGGCGCCGGCGAGCTGGACGGCGCCCTGGTGGACGCCCAGCGGCAGGTCGGCCACGTCGAACGCCACGCGGGCCTTGCCGCCTTCGTCGAATTCGGCGAGGCGTTGATCCCGTTTCTGCAACCGACCGTCGGCATCTTGAAGCAGTAGTTCGACCAGGGGATGGGAGCCCCCCAGATTGCTCGAGAGCGGGACTTCGATATGCAGCGTTTCGCCGGCTCTCAGGACCTGCCGGCGGAGTTCCAGTTCGCCGAGCGAGGCGTTCTTGGGGTTTTGCACGCCGCAGTCCACGACGTAAATGCGGACGTCGGGGGCCTCGGCCAGCGCCCGATTGATCGCTTTGAGCGCGTCCTCCGGCCAGGCCGCGGCCGCCAGGTCGGTGAAGACGAATACTTCCTGCCGGCGTTCTTCCTTCTCGGCCGCCAGCCGCACTGCTTCTTCGACCGCCTGGGCGAGGGGGCGGGCGTCGGCCGCCGGTCGCAAATTCCGCAGGCGCGACTTGGCCGCGCTTAAGTCGGGGGCGAAGCCATGGGCGGCGCGGCCCAAATCGCAGACGGCGATGGCCGCGTCGTCGGGGAGTTTTTCCACCAGTTCCAGCGCCGTCTCGGCGGCCTGCCGCAAGCGGGTCCGATTCTGGTGGACGTACTGCATCCGCAGCGAATTATCGACGACCAACGACACGGCCAGCGGGGCGCCTTCTTTGCCTTTGAGGCCGCTTCCCTTGAGCGTCGGCCGTGCGAGCGCCAGGGCGATACCGGCGACGAGCAGGCACCGCATCGCCAGCAGCAGCCAGTGGCGCAGCCGCATCCGCCGCCGATTGGCGTCGCGCCGAAGCTGAACGAAGCGCAGCGCGGGAAAGGTCAGCTCCTTGGGCTGCCGCCGCATGATGAGGTGGAGGGCGATCGGTATCGCCACCAGTGCGACGCCCCCCAACAATGCCGGCGTTAAGAATCCCATGGAAAGTACAAGGCGGCCGCAAAAAGGCGCCAAGGGCGCAAGGACAAAGTCAATTCGAGTACGAGTACGAGCAGCAGTAAGTGTATGAAGGGCCGCAGTGCAAACTTCGGACGGCGGGCCGGCGCAGGCTTACGTATTGTACTCTTTGCGTTTCTTGTGCCTCGTTGCGGCCACCAAATCCTTTATCCCCAGTTGCGGCGGCTGATCAGGTACTCCATCAGTGCGCGGTCGAACGGCATGCTGGTGTCCAGCGGCACATAATCAATACGGCTCTTGCGGCACTCGCGGCGGTACGTTTCGCGAAAGTTGCGGATTTCCTCCAGGTAGTCGTGCCGATAGCCGTCGGCGTCCACCTCGATCCGCTCGTGCGTCTCCGGGTCGCGCAGCTCCACCAGCCCGTCGAACGGGAACGCGACTTCGGCCTGATCGAGCACGTGAAACACGATCACCTCGTGCCCGCCGTGCCGCAGCCGTCGCAGCGACGCCAGCACCGGTTCGGGATCGACCAACAGGTCGCTGAAGACCATCACCAGGCTGCTGTGCTTCAAGAGCGCCGCCAGTTGCGTGAGGCTGACGGCCACGTCGGTTTTGGCCCGCGGCCGCAGGCGGGCCAGGTGGGAAAGCACGTTGCCGATCTGCTGCCGTTTCGACTTGGGCGGCAGCACGTCGACGATCTTCTCGCCGAAAGTGACCAACCCGACCGGGTCGTTCTGATGGACCATCAGATAGCACAGGGCCGCGGCGATGCAGGTAGCGTAGTCGAACTTCGACAGCTCATGGGCGTATCGGTAGCCCATCGAGCCGCTGAGGTCCATCGCCAGGTAGCCGGTGATGTTCGTCTCGGCCTCGAATTTTTTGACGTAATACTTGTCGGTCTTGGCGTAGACCAGCCAGTCGATGTCCT
>QEVI01000215.1 GCA_003576855.1 Planctomycetota bacterium | reverse complement strand
ATCGGCGCGCCGCCGCCGGCGTGTGGATGCGGTCGGTAGGGTCGGCGAGCGTACGGCCAGGATGACCGTGCTATTTGGCGAACTTGGCACGCCGCCCGTGGAGAGTAAGATGTTGAATTACTTACGCGCTGCCGCCGGATCCACGCTCATGGGATTGCACTTGGTCCGCTACGGCCTCTTAGGCCACGTCGGCGTCTTCGCCGCCGCTGAGGCCGTGCGCTATCCTCGCCGCTGCCGGGTGGTCGTCGGCAGCCCGCGCGGCTTGGAGGCGGGCGAGGTCCTGGCCGAGCCGGACGCACATGGCGGAACGCTGGAGACTCAAGGGCGCATCCTGCGCCGCATGACGGTCGAGGACGACCTGCTCGAAGCGCGACTGCAGCGGCGCCGCCATGAAGCGTTCGAAGCCTGCCGGCAGTTGCTAGCCCAGAACGCCGTGCCCGCAACGCTGGTGGACGTGGAACATCTCCTCGACGGCGAGGGACTGTTATTCTACTTCCTCGGCGACCTGCCGCCCGAGGTCCAACACATCACCGGCCGGCTGGCCGAGACCTACGAAGCCGCGGTCGAGTTCCGCAGATTCGCCGAAACGCTGAGCGAAGGCTGCGGCCCCGGCTGCGGCACGGAAGAAGCCAAAGGGCAGGGGGGTTGCGCAAGCTGTACGAGCTGCGCGGTGGCGAGTGCTTGCGGCATCAAGGGACTGCGCGGGTGATGGAGGTGTCAGGTGTCAGGTGTCAGGTTTCATTGGGCGGTTGCTGGTGCTTGAGGACGACGGGCTACTGACAACGGCGATTTAGCCGCGCTCTCCCATCGCTCCCAGCGACGCCAGGAACTCGCTCATCTCGCCTGCGGCGTGGCCGTTTCCCTGTGCGCGGGCGGTTTCGATGCCGTTGCGGAGGTAGGCCCGCGCCTCGTCGATCCGCTGCAGCCGCGCCAGTTGCAGCGCCGCCATGAAGAACGCCGGCACGTAGGGCGGATTCTCTCGCATTAGTTCGTCGAACTTCGCCAGGCTGGCCTCGTGGTCGCCTTCTTTGTCGAGTTCCATGGCCAGGCTGTACCGCAGGAACACATCCCGCGGGTCGTCTGCCAGCATCGCTTCGATCTTCTCGCGGCGTGACATAGGTGCGTGCGAATGATTACGCCAACGTGCTAGCCGGACCGCCGCGCGGTCCGGGTCCCGGAGGCGAATGCGCCTCTGGCTGGTGCTACAACCGCTCTCGCAAAAAAGCTCAAAGCCGCGGCTCGCTCGGCTTCGCTGTGATCTTGAGCAACGCTCCTCGCGGCGCTGACGGCTCGTCGCCGTCGCCGAACGCCGTCACCCATAGCGCTCCGTCCGGCGTGAACGCCAGGCCCGTTGGCCGGCGCACTTCGGCGATCTTCACCGGCCGGCACGATTGCAGGCCGTCAACTTCAGCGGCATCAAACCGATAGACGCCGCCTGCCGTGGCGTCGTTCCAGGAGAAATCCGTCGCGTACAGCTCGCCGCTGGGACTATAGGCCAGCGCCGAGATATCGTACAGCCCCGTCTGGACGTGCATCGCCAAGGCGCCGGTTGCCGGGCCGTAAAAGCCCAGCGTGCTGTCTCGCTCGCCGCTCCGCTCGCCTGCCTGGGCGATCAGCAGGTAGTGAGACCGCGGCTTCGGATTGATGGCGACGGCCGACGGCGATGGTGCGCCCGTCAGCCTTCGCGTGGCGATGAACGGCTGCAAATCCGTGACCCGATTCGCCGTGAGCTTCGCCTTCAGCACCCACCCCTCGTCCGGGTCGCCGGCCGAGGCCGCGAACAGCGCTTTCTCGACTTGGTCCTCGATCGACGCGAGACTCATAAACAAGCCCTGACCGGTCCGTGATCTCGACCCCGGCGCGAGTGGCCCGACGGCGTGATCGGCGGCGTCGAACGCCAGGGGCGAGCCGTCGGCAGGCAGCGCGTAGACCCGCACGACGTCCTTCCCCAACCCCAATCCGCCTGTCCCGACGGCCAACTTCGCGGGCGTAATGAACGCCAGTCCCATCGGACCGAGCCGGTAGTCCGGCTTGTCGCCCAGCGGCTGTACCGGGATGCCCGTCACCACCGGCGTCAACTCGCCCGGCTTTTCAGTGGTGAGTCGCACGACGCGCCCCGCGCCGCTTTCTGAAACGTAAAGCTCCTGCGGTCCGCTGGTCGCCGTGCTCGGCCGCAGCGCGATTGCGTAGGGATTGTCGAGGGCCGCGGCGATCGTCTCGACGGTGTATTGGGCCGACTCGTCCGCGGCGTCCGCGGCTGGCGCCGCTTTGACCGCCGGCGCCTCCTGGGCGCGACACGCCTGGCCGCCGAGGATCATCGCTGCGGCGGCCGAGCGCCAAACGAGCTTCCGCAAAGGGGCCAAGGCGCGAAATACGTTCATCATCGCCGTCGATCCATGGCGCCTCGCGCGCCTTTCGCGTGAGATCGTGACGCGGTCAAGCAATCGCCGCGTGCCTCGCCTCGTACGCCGCGATCTTGTCCTCATGCTCAAGCGTCAGCCCGATATCGTCCAGGCCGTGCAGCAGGCAGTGCCGCCGGAATGGCTCGACGTCGAACTTCAGCGACAAACCATGTTCGTCCGCAAGCGTGCACTTCTCCAGGTTTGCCGTGAGCTGGTAGTTCGCATGCGTCGCCGCCCGGCGGAACAAGTCGTCCACCTGCTCTTCCGATAACCGGATTGGCAACATGCCGTTCTTGAAGCAGTTGTTATAGAAAATATCAGCGAAGCTGGGTGCGATAATGACGCGGAAGCCGTAGTCCTCCAGCGCCCACGGGGCATGTTCGCGGCTGGAGCCGCAGCCGAAGTTGCGTCGAGCCAGCAGGATGCTCGCTCCCTGGGCGTCCGGCTTGTTAAGCTCAAAATCGGGGTTGAGCGATCCATCGTCGCGGCGCATCCAGTCCCAGAATAGGAACTCGCCGAAGCCGGTCCGCTCGATCCGCTTGAGGAACTGCTTGGGAATGATCTGGTCGGTGTCGATGTTCGCCCGGTCAAGCGCGACGACTTTGCCGGCGTGAATGGTGAAGGGTTTCATGGCCTCTCTCTCAGTTCTAAGGTGTACTGCCAGAGATCGTCTTGGTCCCTTTCGCGAGTCAGACGAAAACTATGTCCAAACGTTGGCGAAATCGCCCAATCGTCGCCTGGGACCGCTTCAGCAAAGCCATCTGCATCGCGCAACAGGACTTGGAACTGAATGGCGTCATCCATAACATTGACGATCCAGTACTCGGCGACGCCCGCTCGAAAGTATGCGTCGCGGAGCAAAACCGTATCCTTGCGAACCGAGGTGCGACTGACGATTTCCAGGACCCAGTCAGGCGAGCCAACCAGTTCCTCAGCAACCCCCGGACGTAGCGAACGCGATATTTGACAGCGTCCAGATTGAAGGGACTGGAAAGTGGCGAATGTAGCGTCCGGTTCCGTGGAGACGCCAGCCTGTGGATTGCTGACCAAAACGCCGTCGCCGAAGATGCGACCGAGCCGGCGCTGTCTGGCGAGCCGATGCAAGACTGACGTGATCTCGACCTTTACCGCGTTATGGTTCTCGTACGATTCTGGACTCATGTCGGCGATTAACTCCCCGGCAACGTAAGTGAAGCGTCCGCACTCCGGGGCGGCATCGGAAAGCATCCAGTGACGAAAGCCATCGAGCGAGGAAGCATCGCTGGGAATGCGAACTTCCGAGAAGCCATGCAGCGGAACTACGGTAACTGCGCTGCACGCGGCTGGAACAACGCCGCCACGCACTGCGAAGCCAGTGTCGACTGGTAGAGAGCTAGACATCGTGCTTCTCCATTAGCGGAGTGCGGGCGGAATAATGTGGAAACACTATCGCAAGCATTATGAATCGCTATCCGACTTCCCCGCCATAGCGGCCGCCATGGCCGGACTCACTAGGTTTGAAGAACTGCAGCGGGCGTTTCGTAGTCAAACACGCCCGAGTTGATAGCTGCATACGAAGCATGTGGCACGGTATTCAGGACACGGCGCACTGCATTCGGGGCAGCGACGTTGCGTTGATTCCCACTTCTTGATCGCTTGTTCCATTTTTCGTTCGCGCTCCGCGACTTCTTCGTTCTTGAACAGAGTCAGAACATCTGCGCCATCCGCGAGCTCACCGCCCGATGGGTCGAGCAAAACACCGCCAGTAATCTTGGCAAGAACACCGGCCGCAATCATTGCGGCTCGGCAATCTCCTACCGAGCTGTGCCACACAAAAGTCGCGCGATGACCGCGGGCGCCGATGGCTGCCAGGATCTCTTCGGGCTCCTGTTCTACTGGTTCAAGGAAGTACTCAAATCCGCAATCCGCGTTGCCCAGCTTCGCTGGCCACAATCCTGTATGGTTCACTGGATCGGCATCGTCCAATCGCAAATCGTATCCATTCTCACTAATAGCCTGCTGCCAACTATCTCGCGAAGGCAGATGTTCGCGACGCAGGAACACGATTAACTCCATTGACATTGCGTTGTCCTTACGACCACTCCCTAACGTCCACAAAATGCCCCGCCACTGCCGCCGCCGCCGCCATCGCCGGCGATACCAGGTGCGTGCGGCCCCCTTTGCCTTGCCGGCCTTCGAAATTGCGGTTGCTCGTCGACGCACATCGCTCGCCGGGGGCGAGCTTGTCGGGATTCATCGCCAGGCACATGCTGCAGCCCGCTTCGCGCCAGTCGAAGCCGGCTTCCTTGAAGATGCGATCGAGTCCTTCGGCCTCGGCCTGCTGCTTGACCTGCCCGCTGCCGGGGACGACCATCGCGTGGACGTGCTCGGCCACTCTGCGTCCCCGGGCCACGGCCGCCGCGGCCCGCAGGTCTTCGATGCGGGCGTTCGTGCAGGAGCCGATGAACACGCGGTCGAGCTTCAGCGAGGTAATGGCTTCGCCGCCGGCCAGGCCCATGTAATCGAGCGACTGGGCCGCCGTCTTCTGATCGGTGGGGTCGGCGAAGTCCGCCGGTCGCGGCACCTTCCCGTTCACCGCTGCGACCTGTCCGGGATTCGTGCCCCAGGTGACTTGCGGGGCGATATCGCCGGCCTGGAACAGGATCGACTTATCGTATTTAGCGGCGGCGTCGCTCGGCAGCGTTCGCCATCGAGCGACGGCCGCGTCGAACGCCGCGCCGCTCGGCGCAAACGGTCGCCCTTGAAGGTATTTGAACGTCGTTTCATCCGGCGCGATCATGCCTGCCCGCGCACCGGCCTCAATCGACATATTGCACACCGTCATGCGGTTTTCCATGGTCAGCGCGCGAACCGCTTCGCCCGTGTATTCGATGCAATAGCCGGTGCCGCCGTCGGTGGTGATCTCGCCGATGAGATACAGCACCAGGTCCTTGGCCGTCACGCCGCGGCCAAGCTGGCCGTCGATCCGCAATTCGAGCGTCTTGGGCCTGTACTGCAGCAGCGTCTGCGTGGCCAGCACGTGCTCCACTTCGCTCGTGCCGATGCCGAACGCCAACGCCCCAAACGCGCCGTGCGTAGAGGTATGACTGTCTCCGCAGACGATCGTCATGCCCGGCTGCGTATAACCCAACTCGGGCCCGATTACATGGACGATGCCTTGCCGCTCGTCGTTCAGGTCGTAAAACGTAATGCCGAACTGCCGGCAGTTGTCGCGAAGCGCGTCAATCTGCTGTTTAGAAATCGGGTCGGCGATCGGCAGGTTCCGATCGGTCGTCGGCACGTTATGATCAGCCGTGGCAATCGTCCGCTCCGGCCGACGCACGTTTCGCCCGGCCATCCGCAGGCCATCGAACGCCTGCGGGCTGGTCACTTCGTGCACCAGGTGGAGGTCGATGTAGAGGATCGTCTGCCGACCCTCCTCGGCGTGGACGACGTGTTCGTCCCAGATCTTTTCAAACAGGGTGCGCGGCTTGGCGGCTGGACTCATCGAACGCTTCCTCGATCCTCTCAAATAAACGCAGCTACACGGGAGCGGCCTACCCGGCACGGCCGAACTCCTTATTGTAGGCGGAGTTAGCGGCTGGCGAAAGCGCTCGCCGTTCCGCGTAAACGCCGAGCGCCCAGGCGTCGGCCAAGCACACGGGCATGGAGGCGAACAGCGCCGCCCGTTGCCGGAACGAACGGCGGTCGCATTACGACCGTCGCCGGGCGCCTCACGCGGCCGCCATCTCCATCGCCTCGGCCACCAGCGCTTTCCGCTGCGGGCAACCGAAGTCGTGCCACCAACTGGCGGCCAGACGGGCGTTCCACTCGGCGTCGACGGGGACGGAGTCGAGCGCATCGCGCAGCTCCGCCACGGATTGGAACCGATCGGACGGCCGCTTCTCGAGCGAGCGGAGAATGATCTCCTCCAGTTCCACGGGCAGGTCGGCGTTCACGTAGCGCGGCGGATCCGGGTCTTCGCTCGCATGGGCGATCATGACCTTCATCGGGTGAGGATACACAAACGGCGGCCGGCCGGTCGCCATGTAGTACATCACCGCTCCCAGCGAATAGACGTCGCTGCGGGCGTCCACCTGATCGCTGGCCGCCTGCTCGGGCGACATATATAGCGGCGAACCGGTGATGGAGCCCTCCTGCGTCAAGCCGTCGTCCATGGCCGCCACGTCCGCCAGCGGCTTGGCCAATCCGAAGTCCAGCAGCTTGGCGACGTCGAACATGCCGCCCCGATACGCGCAGTAAATGTTCGCCGGCTTGATGTCGCGGTGCACCAGTCCTTGGCCATGGGCCTCGGCCAGCGCATCGCAGACCTGTCGCATCAAGTACACAATGCGGCTGGCCGGCAACGGGCCGTGCCCGTCCACCAGCTCGCCCAAGTTGTGCCCGGGCAGGAACTCCATCACGTAGTAAAACGTGCCGTCGGGCGTGCGGCCATAGTCGTAAATGTCGATCGTGTTCCAGTGCGAGAGCTTCGCCGTGGCGCGGACTTCGCGTTCGAAGCGGGCGAGCACCTGCGGATCGCCGGCCTTTTCAGGGCGAATAATTTTTACGGCGCAGGGCCGCTTCATCATCTGATGCTCGGCCAGGTACACTTCGCCCATGCCTCCGCTGCCCAGAAGCTTCTTGAGGCGATACTGCCCAAGCTGCTTCGCCACGAAGGCTTCGCGCCGCAGCGCGCCGATCGTATGCACGCCCACGATGCCCGCCATCGCGGCCAGCGCCATTTTGAGCCCCTGCTCGGTCAGCGCGCCGCGAAAGGCCTCGGCGTGCATTAGCGCCCGGAAATCGGGGCAGGCGACGTACGCCACGCCGTTGACAATTGCCGGCGCCGCGGCGAGCAGACCGATCGCCGCCGCGGCCCGCTGCCAGGTGTTCGGTATAAACATCGCATAGCAGAAGATGAGCAACATCCAGCCGCTGACAATCTCCGGCACATGCGGATAGTCGTTGGCGAGCGCCGCGGCAACGGACAGGCGCTCGTAATTCATCAAGATGAAGAACAGCGCCGGCGCTCCGAAGATCAACGCCTCGAACACGCGCAGCTTCGTCAGCGACAGATCGCAGCGCCCGCAGAGCCGCGTGGCCAGCACCCCCAAGAGCGCCGTCACCGCCAGATGAGCCCCGAACAGCGTGCTCGCCAGCGGCCATCGCGGATCGACCAGCGACATCACCAGCGACCAGATCGCAAACACGCTCAGGCCGGTAAACAGCAGCAGCGCCACGATCCGCAGCCGTCGGCGCAGCAGGTCGCGCGTTTCTACCGAAAGATGCGCGCCGCTCCCCTCCACCAGCGCCACGCGCCGCTGCGCCGACTGGCGCACCTTCGCCGCGGAGCTGCCCGCCTCGCCCAGCAGGCTGCGAGGGGCTTCGATGGTTTCGGCGCTAGCGAGCGAACGGCTCGATTCGGCCACGGCGGGGCCCTCCGAAGCCCGGTCCCGTTTCGACGTCTCGCAGGAGACCATCGCCCCGGACCAAGCGCTTTGCCAATAATACCCTGCTTAGACGCACCGGGGCAGGGGATTGTTCGCGCCAATCCGCTCGATGCTGGCATTATGGCAGAGGGCTTTCTTCTCCGCCCGCGATCGTCAGCAGCGACTTGAACGCCTGTACGTCGATGCTTAGGCTGATCACCCTGACCGATCCGTCGACAAAGGCCGACAACGCGATATCCCCGGCATGCACGCCGCCGAGGCCAGCGAGCGGGTCCTGTTCGCTGGGCGTCCAGTCCTGCGGTTTCGTCCACGCGACAGCATGCTCGTCGTCCACTTGAACGACGGCAATCGAGTTCGATATTCCATCTTCAAAGTGCTTGAGCTTGCGCGGCGATTCCGTTCCCGTAAAGAAGTAGCCCGACCCCGCGACGCCGAGGAAATGGGTCTTGCCTTCGCTGGGGTCAAGCCGCGAACTCGGCTCGGCGTAAATCGCTGGCATCTGCGCGATCAACTGCTTGTTGTGGTCGCTGTCCCACGGCTCGTCCAGGCGGAATTGCTTGTAGAGCGCTTCTTGCTCCAGATAAGGCAGGATATGCACTCGCCAACTCAACAGCGGCTTGCCCGCGGCATCGTAATTCGCCTGCGCGGGAAAGCGCTTCTTGTCGTTTTCGTAAACAAGCAGTCCCAGCATGATCTGCTTCATGTTGTTCAACGCAGCGACTCGCCGCGCCGCCTCCCGCGCGGCCTGCACCGCGGGCAGCAATAGCG
>QEVI01000214.1 GCA_003576855.1 Planctomycetota bacterium | reverse complement strand
CGATTAGCATCCCCAAAGCGGTGGCCAAGGTCGGCGCTTGGGTTCAGGACAAGTTGGCCAGCGACGATCGGCCGACGTTCATTAAGCCGTGGATGGTGGACCTGGCCGACCAGCATTACCCGGTGGCGATCGACCGCGCACGGCAACGCCTAGGCTGGTCGCCGCAGCATCGGCTTCGCGATACGCTGCCGGAAATGGTGCGGCGCCTCAAGCAGGCTCCGGCGGCTTGGTATCGGGAGAACGGTCTGCCGCCGCCGGAGGAAGCTTGACGGCCGGGGCGAGGAGACCATGGAACAGGACGTCGAACATCGTTTGGGCGTGATCGGCCAGCGGTCGCGTCTTGCCGGCGAAGTAATGGAAGAACATCGCACCGAAGACGAATCGAGACAGCGTGTCCTGGATCTCGGCGACCGGGAGATTGCGGATGGCGCCGGCGTCGATCATCGCCGTGAGCCGCTCGCCCCATTCACGCCGCCGCTGTTCGTCCTGTTCGAAGAACAGCGACGGGCGGCGATCCCGGAAGAGCGCTCGTTCTTCGATGAGCAACTCGACGACCTCCGGGCGGGCGTCGAAGAACCGTAGAATTGCGGTCATGCAGACGCGAAGCCGCTCTAGCGGCGCCAGCGAGGCGTCCTGCGCGTCGTCCACCGCGGCAATCAGTTGGTCGCGGGCATAGGCGACAGCCGCTAGAAATAGCGATTCTTTGTTTCCGAAATGGCGGTAGACCGTCCCCTTGCCGATGCCCACGCGGTCGGCGATTTCTTGCACTTCCGTCTGCCCGTACCCCTGGGCTGCAAAGAGTTTAATGGCCGAGTCGAGGATTTCTCGCGATCGCCCGGCGGGGGTCCATGCTTTTGGTTCAATGGCTGGGGGCTGAACTTCCATGGATGGCGAATTGTCTTGGAACGGATGCTTCTGGCCGCACACGCAACGAAGGAGACGCCCCCTTCCGCCCTGCAGGGACAGCGGCCGGAAATGACGGGCGTTTGTGCCGCCCCCGGGATTAAAATATACGGTGGACGGACCAGTCCGTCCACGCTATAATCCCCGAACTTCGCACCTTCGCCCGCTCGACCTGCCGGTCGAGTGTCTCACCAAGAAACGCCGCACCCGGTTCAAACCGGGCCCACCTTCCTTCCCTCCTACCCGGAACACCGCTGTGACCCGTGTGCTTGCGTATAGGCCGCCGGTACGCGCCCTGTTACTGGCCGCTGTGGCCGCCGCGCCGCTATTGGCTGGCTGCGGCTCGAGCGCCAACCAGTACGTTCAGCCCCCGCCGCCCGCGGTCACGGTCGCGCAGCCGGTGCAGCAAGAAGTCGTCCACCAATTGGAGTTCACGGGCACGACGCGGGCCATCGAAGCCGTTGAAGTACGCGCGCGCGTGATGGGCTATCTTCAGAAGATCAACTTCGAGGACGGCGCCGAAGTCAAAGCGGGCGATTTGCTGTTCGTCATCGAGCCGGCGCCGTTCGAGGCAGCGCGAGATTCCGCTCAAGCGGCGCTGCAGCGGGCCGAGGCGGAGCTCAGCCTGGCGCAGGCCGATCTCGCCCGGGCCGAACCGCTGGTGCAGCGGGGCGCCTTGACGCCGCAGGAACTGGATTTGCGCCGGGCGAACGTCGCCACCGCAGCCGCGGGCGTCGCCTCAGCCAAAGCGCAGGTGCGCCAAGCCGAGTTGGAGCTTTCGTACACTCAAGTGAGGTCGCCGATCAGCGGCCGCGCGTCGCGGCATATGGTCGATGTCGGCAACCTGGTTCAAGCCCAGCAGACCGTGCTCACGCGGGTCGAGTCGTATGATCCGATCCATGTGTACTTCTCAGTAAGCGAAGCGGACGTGCTGGAGTTCATGCGGGTTCATCAAGGCGCGACCGCCGTGGCGATCGCCGAAAACGCCCCCAAGCTGTACATGGGACTAAGCGGCGAGACGGGCTTCCCACACGAAGGGCGGCTCGACTTCGCCGAAGTGGGAGTGGACCCCAACACGGGGACGCAAATGCGCCGCGGCGTTTTTCCGAATCCGGACCGTAAACTACTGCCAGGTTTGTTCGCCCGGATCAGGTTCCCCGTAGGCGATCCCCGGCCCGGCATGATGGTGCCCGACCGGGCGATTGGGACCGATCAGCGCGGCGAGTACGTCTTGGTCGTGAACGACAAGAACGTTGTGGAGTATCGGCCGGTGAGCCTGGGCATGCGGATCGCAGGGATGCGGGTGGTCATCGAGGGCGTGCAAGCGACCGATTGGGTGGTGATCAACGGTTTGCAGCGGGCGCGGCCTGGAGCGCCGGTCAAGCCGGAAAAGACGACGGAGATACCTGAAGCCAACCTGCTGCGTGCGGCGAACGACCCGGCCATTCCGCACGTCGTGCAGAGCGCCGCGCGAACGGACGGCGAGGCGAGCGGCGGCCACTGAGTCGGGATTCGTTCGTGCCGGGCCGGCGAATCGAGCCCCGCATATTGGAAGCGTTCCGCGGCGCCCAGTCCCCCATCACCGATTGTGATTTCTCGTGTTAAGTCGCTTTTTCATCGATCGCCCGATTTTCGCTAACGTCATCGCGATCATCACGATGATCGTCGGCGGCGTGGCCCTGTTTGGCTTGCCGATCGAGCAATATCCCGAGATTACGCCGCCGACGGTGGTGGTCACGGCCGTGTATCCCGGCGCGAATGCCCAGGTGGTGTCCGATACGGTCGCGGCGCCGATCGAGCAACAGGTCAACGGCGTCGAGAACATGTTGTACATGGCGTCAACGTGTTCCAGCGACGGCACGTACAACCTGACCGTGACGTTCGACATCGGCACGGACCTCGACCAGGCGCAGGTGCTGGTGCAAAACCTGGTGGCCGTCGCCGAGCCGCTGGTGCCGGAAGAAGTCCGCCGCCAGGGGATCTCGGTGAAAAAGCAATCGACGTCCATCGTGTTGGTCGTCAGCCTCACGTCCACGAACAACCAGTACGATTCGCTCTTCTTATCCAACTACGCCAATTTGCGGATGCGCGACGAGCTGAGTCGCGTTCCCGGCGTGGGCGGCGTAACGATCTTTGGCGGAAACAACTACTCGATGCGGGTCTGGCTGAATCCGGAAAAGCTCAAAGCCCGCCATTTGACGACGCAAGACGTTTATAACGCGATCTTGGAACAGAACGTCCAAGTCGCCGCGGGCCAGGTCGGGCAGCAGCCGGCGCCGCAGGAACTGGAGTTCCAGTACATCCTTACAACGCTGGGACGGCTGAGCACGGTCGATCAGTTCGAGAATATCGTCATCAAGAGCGGCGAGGACGGCCGCGTGACTTACCTCAAGGACGTGTCCCGCATTGAACTGGGGGCCCAGTCGTACGATCAGTACGCCCAAATGGGCGGCAAGGCATCGGCGAGCATGGGCATCTACCAACTCCCCGGCGCCAACGCCCTCGACGTCTCGCGCGGCGTGCGCGAGGCGGTGGAGCGAATGAGCAAAGCCTTTCCCGAAGGGCTCGTTCACTCGTTTCCGCTCGATACGACCAGCTTCATCGAGCAGTCGATCGAGTCGGTGTATCACACGATTCTCGAAGCCGGCGTGCTCGTGCTGGTGGTGATTCTCCTGTTCTTGCAGGATTGGCGAGCGGTGCTGGTGCCGGCGACGACCGTGCCGGTGACCATCATCGGGGCGTTCGCCGCCATGTACGCCCTCGGTTTTTCGGTAAACATGCTTACGCTGTTCGGCCTGGTGCTGGCGATCGGCATCGTCGTGGACGACGCGATTGTGATCGTCGAGGCGGCGGCCCACCACGTCGAACGGGGCATCCCGCGGCGCGAGGCGACGATTCGCGCCATGGAGCAAGTCCTGGGGCCGATCATCGGCATCACGCTGGTGCTGATGGCCGTGTTTCTTCCGGCCTCGTTCTTGGGAGGAATCACCGGCCAGCTCTTCCGGCAGTTCGCGCTCACCATCGCCGCGACGGCGATCATCAGCGCGATCAACGCCGTGACGCTCAAGCCGGCCCAGTGCGCGACCTACTTGCGCAAGCCCCCGGAACGGCGAAACTGGTTTTTCCGCGGGTTCAACTACGTCTACGATCGCACGGAACGGGTCTACGCGCGAATCGTCCGTGTATTGCTCCGTTTCCGCTGGGCCACCATGGCGGTCTTCTTGGGACTGGTGGCGCTGACATTCTGGTGGTACCAGCGGGTGCCGACTGGATTCTTGCCGGTGGAGGACCAGGGCTACATCATCGCGGCGGTGCAGTTGCCGGACGCCGCTTCGCAGCCCCGCACGCGCCAGGTCACCGACAAGATCAACCACATTCTGGCCAACACGCCGGGCGTGGAGACCTGGTTTGTCGTGGGCGGGATGTCGCTGCTGGAAAACAGCGCGATGTCGAACGCCGCCACCATCTTCATTCGCTTCAAGGATTGGAGCGAGCGCGAGGATGCCAGCCTCAGTCTGCAGGGCGTCCTGGGCAACCTGATGCAGCAGTTCTCGCAAATCCAGGAAGCGCAAATCGTGGCCTTTCCGCCGCCAGCCATTCGCGGCCTCGGCATGCGCAGCGGGTTCCAAATGCAGGTGGAAGACCGCGTCGGCGTCGGCCTCGGCGAACTGCAGCAGGCGGTCGAGCGGATCGTCGAATCGGCCAATTCGCAGTCGCGGCTCGCCGGCGTCATGACGGCGTTCCGTCCCGGCGTGCCGCAGCTTTACATCGACGTCGATCGGGTCAAGGTGAAGACGCTGGACGTGCCGCTGACGGCGGTGTTCAACGCCCTGCAGACGTATCTGGGTTCGGCGTATGTGAACGATTTCAACAAGTTCGGCCGCACGTTCCAGGTGCGCATGCAGGCCGAGCAAAGCTACCGCGTCGATCCCCGCGACATCGAGCGGCTGGAAGTCCGCAATGCTCGCGGGGAGATGATTCCGCTGGGGTCGGTGGTCAGCGTGCGGCGGTCCTTCGGGCCGCAAATCATCCAGCGATACAACCTGTATCCGACCGCCGCCATCCGCGGCGAGCCTGCCCCGGGCGTCAGTTCGGGCGAAGCGCTGGAGATCATGGAACAGATCGCCGCCGAGGAACTGCCCACGACGATGGGTTACGACTGGACGGGCGAGGCCTTTCAGGAGAAGCGTATCAGCGGACAGGCGATGTGGGTTTTCGCGTTTGCCGTGACGTTGGTGTACCTGGTTCTTGCGGCACAGTATGAAAGCTGGCTCCTTCCGGCCGCGGTGATCCTGGTGGTTCCGTTGGGATTGCTCGGCGCGGTGGCCGCGGTGTCGCTGCGCGGCATGGACAATAACATCTACACGCAGATTGGCATCGTGCTGATCATCGCGCTGGCGAGCAAGAACGCGATTCTTATCGTCGAGTTTGCGCGGGACCTGCGCAAAGCGGGCCGGCCGATCTTCGAGGCGGCGCTGGAGGGCGCGCGGTTGCGGTTCCGGCCGATTCTCATGACGTCGTTTGCCTTCATTCTCGGCGTCGTGCCGCTCTTGTGGGCCGAAGGGGCTGGCGCCGCCAGCCAGCAAGCGCTCGGCACGGCGGTGTTTGGCGGCATGATCGCCTCGACGATCCTGGCCGTGTTCTTCGTGCCGGTGTTTTTCTTGGTGATTCAGTCCGGTGCGGAATGGTGGAAGCCCATCGTCTTCAGCGAAGCGGCGCTGCATGCCTATCCGGGCGAAGACCCGGCCGACCTGGTCGCCGAGGTGGAGGCCGAGGAGCGCAGCCGCCGCCGCCAGGCGCTGCACGCAGCCGGCGTGCGCTAGCGGGCGACCGGTTGACAACGGCGCTGCGAATGAATGGCCGGCAGCTTCGGTCGCGCCCTGCCATCGCGACGATGTTCGACGCGGCAAATTACGTCGATTTCGGCAGGACAATGTCGATTTGGGCGCCGCCCGGCGACGAAGCCGAGATCGTGCCTTCGTGGGCGTGGACGATCCGCTGGCAAATGGCCATGCCCAGTCCCGTGCCCTTGGCCTTGGTCGTGTAGAACGGCTCGAAGATCCGCGAGCGCTGTTCCGGCGTCAGGCCGGGGCCTTCGTCGCGGATGGAGATTCTCAGCACCGCTTCGTCGCCGGGCGAGCCGTTGGCGCACTGGATCCAAACGTTGCCGCCGGCGGGGGTTACCTCCAAGGCGTTTTCAAAGGTGTTGCGAAACACTTGTTCCATGAAAAAGCGATCCACCTTCGACACGGCCGGACCGTGGATGCTCTCGACGAGCTTGGCGCGTCCGGGCGGGTAGAGCTGGATGACATGGGTCCAAGCCTCGCGCCAGACCTGGGCCAGATTGAACTGCTGCCGACGCAAGTTCAACGGCGCCGCCCATTGACGCACATCCTCATAGAGGTGCCGCAACTGGTCCTGGGCGCGACGGGCCCGCGCGATCAGGTCCAGCGCAGCCGGCCGATCCTCGACCTCGGTTTCAAGCATCTCCAGGCAGGCGCTGGTGCGCTGCAGCGCGTTGCGGCTTTCGTGGGTCAGCGCCGCCATCGTTTCGCCGATGGCGGCCAGCCGCTCGGATTGCCGCGCCCGCTCTTCGGCCCGTTTGCGATCGGTGACATTGCGGAGCGACAGCAAATGCAACCCAGGGAGGAAGTTGGCCACGGCGCGGTATTCGATCTCCAGGACGGCGCCGTCTTGGCGGGCGAAGCGGCATTCGCCGGCCGAGCGTTTGAGCTCGACTAGTCGCTGGCGCAATCGCTCCTGGTCGTCTTCGGCGAGCAACTCGGCCAATCGCTTGCCCAGCAAGTCGCTGCTGGCGTAATGCAGTTCGGTGCACGCCGCGGGGTTGGCGTCGACCACGCGCCACCGGTCGTCGAGCACGAGAAAACCGTCCATGGCGTTTTCGAATAACGCCCTGTGCCGCTGTTCGCTGCGAGCCAACGACTCGGCCGCGCGGCGGCGCTCGGCGTTCAAGCGCTCGATCTGCCGATGGGCCGACTGCCGCTGCAACTCGCGCGAAATGCGGTCGGCGAGCACGGCGGCGTTGATCGGCTTGACGATGTAATCCGAGGCGCCCGCTCGCAGGCAAGAAACGGCGCCTTCAATATCCGCATAGCCGGTGACGATGATCACCCCCGCATGCGGAGCGCACTGCTTGATCGCCGGCAACAGTTCCTCGGGGGCGCCGTCCGGCAAGCGCCGGTCGAGCAGCAACAGCGACACGTCGTTCCAGGCCGGCAGCCTCCACATTTCATCGGCGCTGCCGGCCGCAAGCACCTGGAAGCCTTCCAGCTCGAGGATGTCCGTAAGGTTGGCGCGGGTATCGGCGTCGTCGTCCACGACGAACACGAGGGGATGCTGCTCGACTTGGGCGGATCCAGCGTTCATGGCGCCTGTTCAGCCGCAGTATCCCTTGTTGCCAATCGCTTAACCGTCTCGAGCAGCACGGGAACGTTGAACGGCTTGTAACAGACGGCCTCGGCGCCGCTGGTCAGCGCCCGCTCGACGCGTTGTTCCATCTCCGCGGGATATCCGGTGATCACCAGCGTGCGGGCCTTTTTGTTCGAGCGGCGAATCTCCTCGAGCAAGGCGGCGCCATCGTCGCCGGGGAGCTTGAGGTCCAAGAGGACCACCTGAAACTCGTGGCGATTGAGCGCGTCTTTGGCGCCGAGTACGTCGTGGGCAAGATGCACCCGGAACCGGTGTTCGCGGAAGACGTCCCACAGGCTGTCGCACAAATCCGAGTCGTCGTCGACCAACAGCACCAGGGGGCTGCTGAGCGCTTCATCGACGAGGCCGACGATTTGCGGGATGTTCACCGGCTTGGCGACGAGTTTCCAGGCGCCGGCCTCCAGCACGCTCTTGGCCGTGTCGCTGGCGGCATACGCCGTGACCACGACTGCCACGGTGCCGGCGGAAATCTGCTTAATCCGCCGGTACAGCTCCAGCCCGTCCATGCCAGGCATCCGCAGATCGAGCAGCGCGACGTCGTAGCCGCGCTGCTTGACCAGTTCCAGGGCCGAGGCGCCGTCGTGCGCGACGTCCACCAGATAGCCGAGATCGCTCAAAATGTCGCGCAGGTTCTCGCACGTATCGACTTCGTCGTCGACGATTAACAGCCGTGGCTGCGGTGCGGACATCGGTTTCCCTCCGCGGCCTCATGACGAGCGATCGCAGGCGTTGAGCCGCACGGTGAAGGTCGAGCCTTTGCCCAGTTGGCTGGTGACCGTGAGCGTACCGTGATGGCGCCTGACGATGTCATGGGCGATCGACAAACCCAAGCCAATACCCTTTGCCTTAGTCGAGTATAACGGCTCAAGAATATGAGGTAAAACGTCGGGCGGGATGCCGACGCCGCTGTCCTCGAACGAGATCGCGACAAGTTCTCCTTCGCCGACTGCGGTCACCCGCAGCCGCCCGCCCTCGGGCATGGCGTCGCGTGCATTGCGAACGAGATTCGCAAATACGATGGCCAGTTGCGTGCGGTCGCCGAGCACGCACAGATCGGGCGGATTGACGAACAAGTCGAGTTCGACGCCCGGCGGGGGCGCATTGATTTCGAGGACTTCGCGCAAACACGTGTCGACGCCTACCGGTTCAAGCTGCGGGATCGGCAGGCGCGCGAAATCGTTCAGCGCCGTGATGACTCGATCGGCGGCCGCCACTTGCCGTTCAATCGTTGAGCGGCTTGCGCAGTTCGTGGGCGATGCCGCCGGCCATTTCGCCAATGGCGGCCAGGCGGTCAGCCGCCCGCTGGCGCCGCCGATATTCGGTCTGGTACGCGTCTTCGATGAGCGCCAGGTCGAGGTCCATCAGGATGTTCAGCGAACGGCGGACGACGAGCGTCTCGATGCACAGTTCCGGCCGGCTTTCTTCGATGACCGTCAGCAGGCCGCTGCGAAGCCGCGAGAGGGCGGCGTTGGTATACACCTGGTCGAGCCCGATTTCGACATGGCGTAAGCCGACTCGCCAGCGCCGCTCGACGTACTGGCGGTCGTAGCGCCCCGAGAACAACTCCGCCAGCCACGCATGAAGCGTTTGCTTGAGCCGGCTGATCTGCTCCTCGCCGCCGGTGATGACGCGGCGAGCGTCGGGGTGACGCTCAATCTCCGCGTAGAAATCGTCAATCAACGCGGCGAAATGAGGCCGGACCAGCGGCTCGAGCGACTGAACCCGGCGGGCGTCCTCGTCGGTCCAGCCGACGTAGCTCTGCAACTGCTGATACCGCGCAAAGGGAGAAGCCGGTTCCATGGTCGCCGCGAATTGCGAGGTGTAGGGTGACGCCGAGGCCCTCGACGCCTCGCGCCAGTGGACAAGTTTACGCAGCGAGCCGTCGGCAGCAATCGCACCTGGCGTCACTCAGTCGAAGCTGCGGGACCACCCTGGGCAGGGGCTAGCAAAGGATCATCCAAATCGAGCCGATAAAGCACCTGATTGTAATCGTAACGCGGCGTGGGAACTGGACGGTCAGCGAATTCCTTCGTGTAAGTCCCTTCGAACAGCAGCACAGGCGAATGGGGAGGGGTCAACTCCGGATGGATCCGCGGATTGTAAAAGGTGTAGTTCTGGTGCGACAGAACCTTCACTGCCGGGCCCCAAGGGCCGTCCCGGGGCGCGGGTGCGCGATCTCGTCCTGCCGTCCGAGGCGCTGGTCACCCTGATCGCCCGCGGAGACGAGGTCGTTCCACCGACCGGCAACACGCGGCTGCGCGGCTGGGATCAGGTCACTGTGCTCGCACTGCCGGAGAGCGAGGAGCGGGTCCGCAAGGCTCTGCTGGCGAGCTTCGAGAGCGAGACCCCGGCGGAGGCCGCCGAGCCGGCGCCCGCCGCGCTTTCGGCCGACGAGCAGGCGACTCTCGATGCCCTGCGCGGACATGCGGTGCTGCTCGGCCACGGCCGGGTCGGCGCGATCCTCGCCGGCATGTTGCGACGCGCGGACAAGCCGTTCGTCGTCATCGAGCAGGACGGCCTGATCGTCAAGCGATTGCGGCGGCAGGGGGCGCTGGCGCTGGCCGGTTCGGCCGATTCCTCCGCGGCGCTCGATCGCGCCGGGATCGCTCATGCGCGAATGTTGCTCGTCACCACCGCCAGTGTGATTTCCACGCAAACGGCGATCGAGTATGCGCAGTCCGTCAACCCGGAGATCGACGTGATCTCCCGGGTGCACTTCGCTGAGCAGCGGGATCGCCTCGAGCGACTGCCGCGCACGCGGACCG
>QEVI01000213.1 GCA_003576855.1 Planctomycetota bacterium | reverse complement strand
CGATCCGTTGTGCGGCAGTACTTCTCTGAGGACCCTTCCCATGCGCCTCCGCCACCCCAACTCCTTATGCCTTGCACTTTTAACGGTTTGTGGTTCACTCACCGGGACGTGCCGGACCGAGGCTGCGGAGAGCACCCCGGGCACGGGATGGATCGATCTCAGCTCGGCCGACCGTCCGTTAGCTCTATGGCGGGACGACCGGCAGGGTTGGACCGCCGCCGGCGGCGCGGGGCTTGACCCTGCGAACGACCATCGGCTTGCCGTGACGCCGGGGTCAGGCGTCATCGTCTCCGACGGCGATGGCGCCGATCTGCTTACGGTGGACAACTATCGGGACGTCGAGTTTCGCTGCGAATTCATGATTCCCAAGGGTTCGAATTCCGGAGTTAAACTTAATGCGCTGTACGAAATACAAATCCGCGACATGAACGGCCAGGAGGCGAGCAACGGCGATAGCTGCGGCGGCATTTACCCGCGGGCTGAGTTGGAGCCGCGCTATCGACTGCTCGACGCCGGAGTGCCGCCGCAAGTCAATGCCGCCCGGCCGGCGGGACAATGGCAGAGCCTCGAACTTTATTTCTATTCGCCGCGCTTCGATGCCGCGGGCAACAAGCTCGCCAACGCCCGGTTTGAGCGCGTGGTGCTCAACGGCAAAGTCATTCACCAGCGCGAGGAGCTCGACCATCCCACCGGCCATGCCTGGAACACCAAGCCCGAAATCCCTGAGGGCCCGGTGATGCTGCAAGGCGATCACGGACCGGTCGCCTTTCGCAAGGTTCGCATCCGCCGGTTGCCGGCGCTCGATGGCCAATGAATCCCGAAGACGGAGCGTCGCGTGGTCGTTTCGGCCGGCCTGAGTCCCGCGTGGCAGCAAGTGCTCGTCTTCGACGGCTTTCGAGCGGGCGAAGTCAACCGAGCGGCCGAGGCCTACTGGTGCGCTTCGGGAAAGGTGCTCAATGTCGCCGTCGCGCTGCACAGCCTGGCGGGCGACCGGACGGGCCAGTCCATGGCTGTCTCTACGCTCGGCGGCACTGCCTACGCGTCGATCGACGCTGAGTTCGAGCACCTTGGCATCGCGCGGAAATGGATTCGGACCGCTTCGCCCACACGGGTCTGCACGACGGTGGTCGATCGCGGTTCAGGCGTGGTCACCGAGCTGGTGGAGAACGCCGGGCCGATCAGCGACGCCGAATTGAAAGGGTTTTTTCATGAATTCTCCGACGCCGCCAGCCAGGCGAGCGCCGTCGTGCTGACCGGGTCGCTGCCGGCGGGCGCTCCGACCGACTTCTTCAGTCGTTTGCTTGGCGCCGTGAGCGGGCCAGCGGTGCTGGACGTCCGCGGGCCGGAGTTGCTGGCAGCGCTTGAGAAGCGCCCCGCCGTTGTGAAGCCGAACCGAGCGGAATTGGCCGCCACTCTGGGCAAACCGATTTGCTCGCAGCGCGACCTGCGGGCCGCCATGTTAGAACTTCTCCGCCGCGGGGCCAGGGCCGTCGTCACGACGGCGGGCGCTGATAGCGTCTGGCTCGCCGCCGATGGCGAGTTCCGCCAGTACACGCCCTCGCCCGTGGAAAGGCCAGTGAATCCGATCGGTTGCGGCGATTGCGTCGCAGCAGGCATGGCCTGGGCGCTGGCCCAAGGAGGGCCGATGGGGGAAGCCGTCGAGCAGGGCATGGCGCTGGCGCACGCTAATCTGCGGACGCTGCTGCCCAGCGACTTTGACGGTCGGCGCCAGCGACGGGCCGCCCGCTAAAACTCCAGTTTGCGGCTATTTCTTGCGGCTGCTTACATCGCCGCGGCGCGCTGAGGTACAATTCACGGTCGCAACGTACAAAGCGCCGGCGCAGAATGCTCGCTACCCACGATATAACCTCGCTCGCCGGCCAGGAGTTGTGCAGATGCCAATCCGTATCGCCATTGGGGTCTCGTAACAGCCGCGGCGGCAAGGACGTCGCTCGCCCAATGCCGCGGTGCTCGCCTAAGCCTCCGTCGGTACGCGGCTTGGAGCTCCGAGCGCCCGCATCAATGAGAGTTCAGTCCGTATAGCTGGAGGGCCGATGCCATGGGACTACGGGCTACGATCCTGGTGGTAGAAGACGAGCCTCGCGAGCGCCAGGCGCTGCTCACGCTGCTGAGCGTCGAGGGATTCGAGCCTTACGGCGCCGCCGACATGAACGAAGCGCTCAGTTTTCTCGAACGAAGCGTCGACGCCGTCGTCTGCGACTTGCGGTTGCCCGGCGAAAACGGCATCGTCTTGATGCGGCGATGGAAACGCAAACGGCCCGACACGCCGTTCATTTTCATCAGCGGCGAAGCGGACGTCCGGCGCGCCGTCGAGGCGGTCAAGGAAGGCGCCGAGGATTATCTCGTCAAACCTTTACGCACGGCGGAACTGGTGGCCCGGGTTTCGCAATGCCTCGAAGCCGCGGATCGCCTGACGCGCCGTCAATGGACGGCTCATCCCGTCCATGCGACACCGCCTACGGAATCGCTCCAGCTCGATCTGCCGTCGGACGCCTCGATGGACGAGATTGAGCGGGCGGCCATCGAACGCGCCCTCGAGAAGCACAACGGCAATCGAACGCGGGCCGCCCACTCGCTAGGCATTTCCGTCCGCACGCTGCAGCGAAAACTCAAGTCCTGGAACAACGTCGAACTGCAGCGAATCCGCGCTCGGTAGCGCCGCGGGCGGCTCGGTAACGCACACGTCGCTCCACAAGCGCAAAGAACGGCGCACAGCGAGGGCGCGCTTCTCCAATCCGCGGTTCGCGGCGGGGCATCCGCGGCCGTGCATGCCGCTCGTTCGCCGGCGCTCGCTTCGCGCACCGGCATAGAACTTGCGTAAACCGCAGCGCCGGACGATCCCTTGCGCTTCGGGCGTGAACAGCGGTATGCATTCCCATCGCCAACGGCTGCAATCAGCCTTATTGACCTCCATCGACTGCAAGCGCCGCCTTGCGGCCGACGAGCCCCAACTCGGCGCGTTTGACCGGGCGGTCGAGCTGGTCATTCAGAGCTTCCGCCGCGGCGGCCGGGTGTACGTCGCCGGCAATGGCGGCTCGTGCGCCGATGCTCAGCATTTGGCGGCCGAACTGGTCTGCAAACTCACGTCGCCCCGGGCGCCGCTGGCCGCCGAAGCGCTAACCGCCGACGCCGCTACGCTGACGGCCATCGGCAACGATTTCCGTTTCGACGAGATCTTCGCGAGGCAACTGCAGTGCAAGGCCTCGCACAACGACGTTTTTCTCGCGCTCAGCACTTCTGGCCAGTCGCCGAACATTCTCCGGGCGCTCGATTACTGCCAGGTTTCGAGCATCCCATCGATCCTGTTCACCGGCCGCGGCGGCGGGCGTGCGAAAGCGCTGGCCGACGTCTCCGTCATTGTGCCGGGCGATGATGCGTGCCAGGTGCAGGAGCTGCACGTTGTCTTGTATCACACCCTTGTGGCGTGCGTGGAGTCAGCCTTGTTCGCGCCTCCGCCAGTCCGACGCCAGAAGAACAGAGCGCCGGCTCAATAACCGGAACCGAGACGGAACGTTTTTGCGCAACTTCTCTGCGACGCTTTGTCGTTTCGCATCGCGACGATCCGTCGGAACCGCATAACACTTCTCAGCTTTTCTCGGCTTATGTTCGATGGCCGGGGACCCGGCCACGAATGTTTAGCACGCGGCAGCGTAATCATAGGTGATGCTGCTGCGATTGGCGCAGGCATAGGCTTTGCAACATCGCGAAAACCGCCAGTCTGGCTAGAGCGGTTCTCTGCTGTCGCGTCAGCTTGTCGCATCTATAGCGCTTCTATGAATCTATCTCCACACGCGTCGCTTGCCAGTGAACCGGTCGCAGCGGGGCCCCCGCTCGACTGGCGACGTTTGCGGCGAATCATCGTGCTCCGCGCGCTGTATTTAGGCGATATGCTTTGCGCCGTTCCCGCACTTCGCGCCATGCGCCGGGCTGCCCCCGCGGCCCGTATCACATTGGCCGGGTTGCCGTGGGCGTGCGAGTTTGCAGCCCGCTTCCGCAAGTACATCGACGAGTTCATCGAATTCCCCGGCTTCCCTGGGCTTTCGGAGCAGCCGTGCGCCGCGGACGCCCTGTCCGCCTTTCTGACTGCCGTCCAACAGCGGAAGTTTGATCTGGCCGTTCAACTCCACGGCAGCGGAATCACGTCCAACGTGGCCGTCGCCCTCTTCGGCGCCGCCCGAACGACCGGCTACTACGCCCCAGGCGGCTACTTTCCCGACCCGTCGATGTTTCTACCCTATCGAGCGGAGGGCCCGGAGATACGCCGCAACCTGCTGCTGGTGACCGCGACGGGCGCGGCGCCACAGGGCGAGCACCTAGAACTGCCGCTCTACCGCGAGGATTGGAATCGGCTTGAGCAGTTGCTGGCCGGTACGCCGGCCCGCACGGAACCCTATGCATGCCTCCACGCAGGGGCCAAGTGGGAAAGCCGCCGCTGGCCGGCGGAGAAGTTCGCCGCGGTGGGTCAAGCGCTGGCCGCCGACGGCCTGCATCTGGTCCTTACGGGAAGCCAGAGTGAAGAGGCGCTCGTCGGGCGCTTGAGCGGCCTGCTCGGCGCGCCGCACACGAATCTTTGCGGTCGCACCGATTTGGGTACGCTTGGCGCCCTGGTGCGGCGGGCTAGCCTGGTGGTCACCAACGACACCGGCATGTCGCACGTCGCGGCCGCTACGCGAACCCCGAGCGTGGTCGTCGTGCTCGGGTCCGACGCCGATCGGTGGCGTCCCTTGGACGTGCGCCGCCACCGCATGGTGCTGGCCGAGTGCCCATGCCGACCGTCAGCGGCGCCCCGCTGCCCCTATGGAACGCCGTGCGCCGACCGAGTTTCTCCCTTGACGGTTTACGCGGCGGCACAGGGACTACTCGCCGAGATGGTTAATCGCAGGACGGCGCCTCGCCCGCCCGCCCTGCCGTCCCGGCGGAGCGCAGGAGGGCGAGTATGCGTCGGCTAAGGATCTTTACGTGGCATGTACATGGCAATTACCTGTGGTACCTATCGCAGATCAATCACGACATTTATATCCCCCTAGGCGGGGCCCGCGGTCCCGGCTACGGCGGGCGGGGAACGTCGTTTCCTTTCGGCGAAAACGTCATCGACGTGCCGGTCGAATCCGTAGCGTCACGGCAGTTCGATTGCATCGTGTTTCAACATCGGACGCACTTTGAAGTCGATCAGTACGACGTCCTTTCGCCCACGCAACGCGAGTTGCCGCGCATTTACCTGGAACACGACCCGCCCCAGCAGCACCCAACCAATACGCATCACTGGGCCGACGATCCGAACATCATGCTCGTCCACGTCACGCCATTCAACGCGTTGATGTGGAACAGCAGCCGTTCGCCGACGCGCATCATCGATCACGGCGTCATAGACCAGCCGGAGGTTCGCTACACCGGCGAGCTCCGCCGCGGCGTCTCGGTGGTGAACAACCTCGCCTCGCGTGGCCGCCGTCTGGGGGCCGACGTGTTCGAAACTGCACGGCGCACGGTTCCCCTCGACCTGGTCGGCATGGGGTCGCAGGACGTGGGGGGACTGGGCGAAATCGCGCCGCTGAAACTCCGCGCGCTGGAGGCCCGATATCGGTTCTTTTTCAACCCGATACGGTACACGAGCCTGGGCCTGGCGGTAATCGAGGCCATGATGATCGGCATGCCGATCGTCGGCCTCGCCACGACCGAAATGGCAACTGCCGTGCGGAACGGCGTGTCGGGCTTTGTAGACACAAGCCTCGACAAGCTCATCTCGGCGATGCGGTTCTTGCTGGACGACCCCGTAGAGGGGCGGCGACTGGGCGACAACGCTCGCCGCTACGCCCACGAGCGATTCAATATCCACCGCTTTGTTCGGGACTGGGAGCGAACCTTCGCCGATGTCGCGCTGCATGGGCGACGCCGACGCCCGCTACTCAAAGGAGGAACGACGACATGAGGCTGCGCATTGCCTTGATTAGCGAGCATGCGTCCCCGCTGGCTCCGCTAGGCGGAGTCGATAGCGGCGGGCAAAACGTGTACGTCGCCCAGTTGGCCTGCGGGCTGACGCGGCTGGGCCACCGGGTGTCGGTGTTCACGCGCCGCGACGACGAGTCGCTGCCCGAAACGCTCGTCGCGCCCGACGGATACCGCGTGATCCACGTGCCGGCGGGTCCGCCTCGGCCCATGCCCAAGGAGGATTTGCTGCCCTACATGGAAGCGTTCAGCGATTACATCACTCGCCGCCTGGCGTTTGACCCAGTCGACGTCGTACACGCCAATTTTTTCATGTCGGGCCTGGCGGCTATGCAAGCCAAGCGCGTTCTTGGCATCCCGTTCGTCATGACGTTTCACGCCTTGGCGCGGGTGCGACTGTTGCACCAGGCGGCGGCCGACCGCTTTCCGCCGGAGCGACTGGCCATCGAAGACCGCATCATGGTAGAAGCCGATCGCATTATCGCCGAGTGCCCGCAGGACGCCGAAGACCAGATCTCGTTGTACGGGGCCGATCAGCGCAAGATTCGCTTGGCGCCTTGCGGCTACGATCCCGATGAGCTTTATCGCATCGGCAAAACGGTCGCACGGCGCGAACTAGGGCTCGACCGAGCCACGCCGCTGGTTTTACAGCTTGGCCGACTGGTGCCGCGCAAGGGCGTCGACAACGCGATTCGCGGCTTCGCCCGCGCCATCCGCAACCACGGCCTGACGGCCCGGATGATGATCGTCGGCGGCGAGTCGGAACGAGCCGACGCCACGGCGACGCCCGAAATCGGCCGGCTGCAACAAGTCGCCCGGGAGGAGGGCGTGCTTTCGCGCGTCACGTTCGCCGGCAGGGCGGATCGCTCGCGGCTGAAGTATTACTACAGCGCCGCCAATGTTTTCGTGACGACGCCATGGTACGAGCCGTTTGGCATCACTCCGCTGGAAGCCATGGCCTGCGGCACGCCGGTAATCGGCTCCAACGTCGGCGGCATCAAGTTCTCCGTGCAGCACAATCTGACCGGGCTGCTGGTGCCGCCGCACGACCCCGAAGCCCTCGGCGACGGTATCGCGACTCTGCTCAGGCAGCCAGACCTGGCGCGCCAGCTTGGACAGCAGGCCCAGCGCCGCGTCGAGGCGAGGTTCACCTGGCAACGCGTGACCGGGATGGTGGCCCAGGTGTATCAGCAAGTCGTCGAAGCCAGAACGATTCGGCCGACGCCGCGGGTTGCGGCAGCTTCGTATTCGTCGCCGCTGAGCACGGCCGCAGCACTCCAGAGTAACTGAGCCATGATTTGCGAGCCCGCCGTTTTTCTGGACAAGGATGGAACGCTCGTCAACGACGTTCCCTACAACGTTGACCCGTCGCAAATCAGCCTGGCGCCGGGCGCTGCGGCGCTGCCGCGACTGGTCGAAGCCGGTTACCGGCTGGTGGTGGTTTCGAACCAGTCGGGAGTCGCCCGCGGTTACTTCGATGAACAAGCGCTCAACGGAGTGGAACAGCGGTTGCGCGAACTGCTCGAAGACCTCGGCGCGCCGCTGGCAGGTTTTTACTACTGCCCGCACCTGCCGACCGGTCGAGTCGCCCAGTTCGCCGTCCGGTGCGAGTGCCGCAAACCGCAGCCAGGGCTGCTTCTTCGAGCAGCCAAGGAATTGAGCCTGGACCTGCGGCGATCTTGGATGATTGGAGACATCTTGGACGACGTCGAAGCCGCTCACCTGGCGGGCTGCCGAGCCATCTTGCTGCTTAACGGCGGCGAGACCCAATGGGTGGTCGCCGCGCGGCGGGCGCCGGACGCCGTGGCTCGCGATTTGGCCGGCGCGGCAACCCGTATTCTGGACGAATCGTTGCTGACTGGCCGCCGCCCAGCCGCTGTGGAGGTCGCCGCCGATGCGTGACGCCGCCTCGATCATCCATTCGTTTGCGGGGATGCGCGCCCTGGTGCTCGGCGAGGCGATGCTCGACCGCTACTCGACCGGCGTGGGCAAGCGGATCTGCCCCGAAGCCCCGGTGCCGGTCATCGACAATTGCTCGACGGTGAATTTCGCGGGCGGCGCCGCCAACACTGCGGTGAACCTTCGCAGCCTGGGCGCCGCCGTCACGTTCCTTTCGGTGGCCGGCAGCGACGCCGAAGGCGCCGTATTGCAGGAGATTCTTGAACGTCACGAGATCGACCTCCCCGGGCTCCGCATTGCGCCGGAGCGGCGTACGCTTTGCAAACATCGCGTCCTGGCCAGCGCTCAAATGATGCTCCGATTCGACCAGGGGACCACAACGGCGATTTCCGACGATGTGGAGAGCCAACTGGTGCGCGATCTTGAACGACTCGGTCGCCACGCCGACTTGATTGTCGTCTCGGACTACAATTACGGCGTCATCACGCCCCGCGTCGTCGCCACGCTCGGCGCTCTTCGGCGAGACGGGTCGCAGGTGCTGGCCGTCGATTCCCGGCGGCTGCCTCAATTCCGGCAGCTTGGCGCCACGGTGGTAAAGCCCAACTTCGCCGAGACGCTCGCCTTGCTGGGCGATGCGACGGCTGAACCCGCCGAGCGACGTGACTACGTGCTGGCTCGCGGCGCAGAGATTCTCCGCCGCAGCGGCGCGCAAATCGCCGCCGTTACGCTCGACGAAGACGGCGCCGTCGTGCTGGAGCGCAACGCCGCGCCGTATCGCACCGCAGCCACGCCGGCGCCGAACAACCAGGCCGGCGGC
>QEVI01000212.1 GCA_003576855.1 Planctomycetota bacterium | reverse complement strand
ATGCTGTCGGCGCCGCCGGAAACGGCGACCAGCACGTGCACGTCGCCCCACCCGCGCGGCGGCCAGGCCGCCGCGACCAACACCGGCACGCCGGCAGACTCAGCAGCTCGCGTCATGGGCAGGAATCACAGATGACTTCGGCGAAAGAAAGGCGCTGCGCGTCGCGCGGGACGCCGCCCGGCAAACGGCGCCCAGCCCATCGCGATCGCACCGATCGTCAGGGCAGCCGGCTCAGGGACCGACGCCGGGGACGCTCCATGTGCGCCGAACCGAGAACGCCACTTATCGAGGTCGGTCGCTCCACTTGTTTGACCGTAACCGCGTTGCCAGAGGAGGAAGTCTGCGCCATCGGCGTCGGCGTCCTGGTCATAGTCGCCTTGCAACGCGACGCGCAAGTGGCCCGCATCGTACAAACGGCTTGTATCCCACTCGAGGCCTGGATCGAGGCCGGGGAAGTCGAATGCGACGAAGGCGCCGTGCTGCTCCCCCTGGAGTAGGTGAAACTGGTCGTTGACGCGTGGCCGGTACGAACTAATGAAACGAATTTGGAGCGTCCCGTTGAGCGCGAGCGCCCCGTCGACGGCCAGCGCGTCGTGATAGACGCCCTGAACGCTTCCGCCGATTTCCATGCTCAGGACAGCCGAGCTTGCCAGCGCGGCCCTGCCGATGCCGGTCACGCCCGCGCCCGTTCCCGGCGAGTAAACTCCGCTCAGCAGGACATTGTCTAATCGCCCTCCGCCGGTGACGAAACCGGTCAGTTCCAGCGGGGCCGACGGGGAGTCGCCTTGGATGTCCCCGTTAGCCGTCAGGGGTTTGGAGGGCAAGTTCGGCGTCTCAATGCGGCCGTGGCCGACGATGCTTCGGCCGGGATGCAACAATAGCCCGTTGCTGGCAGTGAGGGCGCCCGCCTCTCCTTCGGCGCCCAGGCGAGTATACGAGCCGAGTACTGCTTGGTTGGCGTCGAGCAGCGTCACCGCATGAGGGCCAGTGTACAACTCGCCCCCGAAGTCGATTCCGGCCGGGTGGGCTGGGTCGCCCAGCGCCAGCGCTCCGTTTGCCGCGATTGTTGAACCCTCCACGGCGGCGATGCGACCGTCCACGCCGCCATGTCCGGTGAAGACCGAGCCCAATGGCAAGGCGAAGCCGCCAGGTACATTCAGCACGCCTCCGGCTAAGGTCACATTGGGGAGGGTTAAGAAGCCGAGATTCCGGGCTGTCAGGACGCCGCCGTCGATAACAATCTGACCACTGGCGGTGAAACCGCCGGCCATTGAGGAATCGCCGACGATCAAACGGCCTGACTTGACGACCAGGGCGCCGTTGGCCGCTAAAATGAAACGCCCGTCGAATTGCGTCGTCCCTGTTCCCTCGTGCGTCAGGGTCGTGGCGAGGGTCTTTTCACTAGTGTTCGTAAAGCGGATGTCACCCGCACCCACAAAGGCGGCAGGCGTGGCGAACTGCGTCACGCCTGTAAAAATGCGACTGCCCTCGGCTTCGATCGTCACCGCATGAGTCGTGTCGACAATGAGCTTACCCGAGCCAACCGACGTATCGTTTAAAAACTTTACGCCGCCTTGAAGCAGGCGCAAATCATGGTCGCCTGCACTTGAGCCGCCCAGAGAAAGCACCCCAGAACCGCTTTTCGACACGCGGACATTGCCGGAAAGCCGGCCTGTAAAGGCGCCGTCAGTCTCCTGCACGAAGGCCAACTCGCCGGCGTTGCTGCTGGAAAAATCGCCCAGCAGGGTGGCGGCGTCCCCGCTTGCCCTCCGTTGGATGTCCGTGCCTCCCGTGTAACTCTGCGCAGCGCTAAACACCACATCGCCGACTTGCACGCTGCCGGGCCCCGATATCAACGGGGAGCTCAAGTTGCCAGCCACGAGATAAACTCGCGAGTTGTTGACGACGCTCGTTCCGAGGGTATTAGTGTGACCGGCCAGTGTTCCCTCGGAGACGACAATGGGTGCGGTGAATACATTGTCGGGGTGAAAGAGCCCTAGCCAGCCGGGGCCCGTCTTGATGATGCTTCCCTGGGCGACCTTGCTGCCAATCAAAAGGCCGCTTTCCGCGCCGCCCTCCGTGATATCGATGGTTCGAACCTGACTGCCGAGGTCAAACGTACCGTCCCCCGGAGGGTAGTCGCCGCCGCCGGAAACGGGAGGGGCATAGGCTCGCAGCCCTCCCAATTGATTCCAGCCGCCGCGATGCACAAGATTGTCGATCGTAAAGACGCTTCCAGGACGGGGCATCACCTGCGTGTTCTGCATCGAGAGCCGTCCGAGGTGCGAGCTGGGCAAGGCGACAGAACCATACACGGCGTCGATGGCACTGCCTGCGGTGATGGTCGACGGCGCCAACTGCGGCAGCGCATACCACGTTTGTTGCTGGGCATCGCCGCTGAGGATAATCGTGCCTCCGATCTCGGTTTGAACGTTGGCGACCAAGCCCCCTTCCAGCGTATAGACGCCAGTCGTATCGATGCTTCCATCGACGATGGTTAAGACGGAGGGAGCGTAAGCGGAGTCCATCTGACCGCGGAACACGGCCGCCCGCATCGTTAAATGGCGGAAAGTCAGCCCTTCATAGGGCTCAATCTGAACCGTTGTAGGCGCGGCAAACTCGACGGGCGCGGTAAACTCGGCGTTGCCGACGTGAATCGACGGCGCGGCGCCCAAGTCGTCGAATCGCCAAACGCCCCCGTGAAGGCCGTTGCGATAGCCGAAGTCGCTCGGGTAGCCCGTGGCGCTCATCTGCAAGCGCTGCAGGGTGAACGTGGGAGCGATGTCCTGACGCAGCCCTAGCGGGCGATGCCAACGTCCCACAACGATCGTCAGGTTTTCCGAGCCGCTCGCCGGCGTTACGCCGCCCACCCAATTGGCTGGATCTTGCATACTCGATCCCGGCGTTAAGGCAGCAAGACTCCAGTTGTACGTCGCGGCGCCGGCCGACGCGCACCCGCCAAGCACCGTCGCCAACGCAAGCGCCCACGCCATGATGAAGTGCTGCATGTTTCGCTCCCTTGCGCTAAACGCCTCACGCCCAGCGCCCGCAGCCAACTGGCATGCCGCCGCTGGGCGGTTGACCTGCCTTGGGGTCTACGATACCGCGCCGCCGCGCCGCCGGCCAATTACCGCCCGGCTGGAGAAGAGCGTGGGTCAGAGCCCCAACGCGGATGCGACGGCCCCCGCGTCATCGCACCGGGGTCGCGGCGGTCAAGCGCGAGCCAATTCCCGTGAGATGTGATGCGATGACTCGAGCCAAGCTCCGACCCCCGGCCAAGGGCCTCGCGCCCTCACGGCGACTCGTAGGAGGCGTGCTGCCCAGCCGCGGCGTACGACAGCCAGGACGGCAAGCTCGTATCGGGTTCGGCGTCCGGAAGCCCTTCGCGCTCCGGCTGTGCGACCACCCGCTGCACTTTGAGACGCCTCCAGCCGGCCGGCACCCGCCAGGTGAGCTCATCGCCGACGCGCTGGCCCAGGATCGCGGTCCCCACCGGCGCCAAGACGGAGAGCCGGTTGTTCGCAATGTCCGCCTGGTCGGGGTAGACGAGCGTGTAGGTTTCTTTTTCGCCGGTCTCCAGATCGCGCAAAGTCACCGTGGAATTCATCGTAACGACGTTGCGCGGAACTTCAGCCGGCCTCACAATGCGCGCTTTCTTGAGCTCGGCCCGCAGGTCGTCGAGGTACTCGACCGGACTGATCACCGTGGCGAACTGGGAGGCCAGTAGCGCACTGAGCCGCTCGTAGTCGGCTTCCGTGATGATAATCGTGGGCTTGGTCATGAATGGTCCTCTGCCTTTTCAAGTTTGATCCGCGCGCCTGAAACGATCTGCGGCGCACCAGGGCAATTCGCGGACCAAATACCGATAGCACCGCGGCCGGCGGTTTCCTCGCGAAAACCTGTGCGGCCACACGCTAGGCGCCTGCGGAATCGGACGACTGAAGAGCAACCGCCCGTTGACACTGTCGCCCTCTGGCAACGCGGCCTACTTGCGGTAGGTCGCCGCGTCGAGGTTGTGCTTCTTCAGCAGTTTATGAAGTCCTTGGCGCGACATGCCTGCGTGTCGCGCCGAGTTGGCGACGTTTCCCGAATGTTCGCGCAGCAGCGACACCAGGTAGTCGCGCTCCGCTTGCACGACGGCGTCGGCCAGCGTGCCGCCGGAAGTTTCCTTAGTCGCCGAAGTTTGGCCGGCTTGCCCGCGGGCGAATTGCACGCCCACCGGCAGGTCCGTCGCTTCGATCCGCGGGCCGCGAGCCATCGCCACGCCCCGCTCCACCGCGTTTCGCAGTTCCCGGATGTTGCCGGGCCAGTGGTACCGGCTCATCAGTGCGAGGCTCTCCGGAGCGAATTCCAACCCCGCCCGGTCGGCCGGCGCCAACTGCTTGAGGAAGTGTCGGGCCAGCAGTTGAACGTCGTCGCCCCGGTCGCGAAGCGGAGGCAGCTCGACGTTGATCACGGCCAGCCGATAGAACAAATCACGGCGAAAGCGCCCCGCATTGACTTCCAGTTCCAGATTTCGGTTGGTGGCGCAGACCAGTCTCGCGTCCACGTGCACCGGCTCGGTCTTGCCGACCGGCGTAAACGTCTGCTCCTGGATGACCCGCAGCAGCTTCGCCTGCAGCGCCTGCGGCAGCTCGCCGATTTCATCGAAGAACGCCGTCCCGCCGTCGGCCTGGCTCAGCAGCCCCGGCTGGTCTTTGAGGGCGCCGGTGAAGGCCCCCTTGGCATGCCCGAACAGCACCGACTCGAACAGCGTCTCCGGAATGGCCGTGCAATCGATGACTTGGAACCGGCCCTGATCACGCCGGCTATGCCGATGGATGGCGCGGGCGACGATTTCCTTGCCCGTGCCGCTTTCACCGGTGAGGAGCACGTTTGCGTCGGTCTCGACGACCCGGTCGAGGATCTCAAGAAGCTGCTGCATCGGCGGGCTCTGCCCGACGATTTCCGGAAAAGCGCGTCGTGCGCCGGTCGCGCTGGGTCGAGCCCGCCGCTCCGCGCCGCGCGGGCGATCGGCCAGCGCCCGCGCAATCGCCGACAGCAAATCCGCGTACTTGACCGGCTTCAGCAAGTAGTCGGCGATGCCCAGCCGCACGCTTTCGATGGCCGTCGGCAGCGACGGGGCGCCGGTCACCACGATGACGGGCACCTCCGGCCAATGCGCTCGCCCTTCGCGCAGCAGCTCGAGCTTCAGATTGCCCGGCATGTTCAAGTCGGACAGGATCAGGTCGACCGGTTCCTTGGCGAGCAGCTTCATCGCCGACGCGCCGTCTGTCGCCGTCAGGCAGTCGTACCCCGCCTTCTTGAGCAGCGCCGCGGTGGTCCGCAAGAAGAGCGGCTCGTCGTCGGCAACGAGGATGCGTGCGCTAGGGCTAGTCAAGGGACGTTGGCTCGGCCGCGTTGAACTGTGCTGGAAAGACCGCCGTGAACCGACTTCCCTTCCCCGCGCCGGCGGCCACGTCGATGCGGCCGCCCATGGCCTCGATGAGGCTCTGCGAAACCGAAAGCCCCAGGCCCATGCCCGTGTCGCCGCGGCCCTGCTTGGTGGTGAAGAAGGGCTCGAAGATCCGCGAGGCGATCTCCGCGGGAATGCCCGGCCCGCGATCCTGAACCGATACTTCCACCGCCTCGCCCCGCCGCTGCAGCCGGATGTGCACGGCGTCGCCGTCGGCAGACGCTTGAATGGCGTTGCGAATCAGGTTGTAGAGGATCTGCTTGACTTCGCCTTCCGGAAGCCGCACGACGGCCGCGTCGTCGTCCGCGGTGAACGCCAGCGATACGTTGCGCTTGCGGGCGGCCGCCTCGAGCAGGTACGCCACTTCGCGGACCGTCTGCGCGATGCAGAAGTCGGTGCTCGCTGCGGACTGGGGGCGGTAAAGCTGATACATCTGCAGGATGATCGAGCTGATTCGTTCGATTTCGCGGTCCACCAGCTCGATCAGCTCGACCTGCTCGCTATCGGGCGGCAGTTCTGAGCGGATGAGCTGAAACGCGTTGCGGATGCCCGCCAAGGGGTTGTTGATCTCATGCGCTACGCCGGCGGCCAATTGCCCCAGCGCGGCGAGCTTTTCCATTTGCCGCTGCCGTTGCTCCAACTGCCGCAGCCGCGCGGTCCGCTCCTGCACAAGCTGCTCCAAGTGCTCGGCGTGGATTCGCAGTTGTTCGCGCAGATTGTGCCGATCGGTCACGTCCCGCGTGCTGGTGCGAAAGCCGAGGTACGATCCGTCGTGGTACATCGGCTGCCACGCCATGGACAACCAGCGAACTTCGCCCTGGCGATGAGGGCAGCGGAACTCCACGTCTTCGCCCGCGGTGCGGCGCAGCGCGCTGGCCAGCGCGGCCGTCACCTTGGAGCGGTCCGCCGGGGCCACCAGCGGCAACGGGTAATCGGCCATCGCCAGGCAATCGCGCGGCGAATAGCCCGTGATCCGCTCGACGGCCGTATTGACCCAAACCACGCGGCCCAAGGCGTCGTGCCAGCTCTCCCAGTCGTAGGTGTAGTTGGCGACAGCGCGGAACCAGCGATCGTCCAAGTCCTGCGGATTTATCGGCCCAGCCGACGTCGCCGACAAGCCGGGCCCACTTGTTGGTTCGGACATTGTTACGCTCGCTCCTGGGGAGGCAGCAGCGACCGCTCAGGTTGATCGAGGATGCGCTCGACTTTCAGCGTCCGGCGACGGGGGCCGTCCGTACATTGTACTACGTCTCCAACGGACGAGCCCAGCAAGGCCAATCCCAGGCAGTCGAGTACCGAAACCGCATCGCGCACGAGCTCCGCCTCGCCGGGGTAGACGACGCGGACTCGGCGCCTGGCGCCCGTTTGCACGTCCACCAGCTCCACGCTCGAATTCATCGTCACGACTGTCCGCGGTACGCGGTCGGGCTCGACGTATGCGGCGTCTTCCAGCAGCATTTCGAGCCGAGCCACCGCCGCGAGGTCGGCCGACGCCTCGACGTCGTCGATTAAGGATCCCAATCTACGCCGGTCGTCGCTCGTGACAACGACGTCATCCAGCCCTCGCGCTGGAGCCAACTTATCCGGTGTACATCGCATGCGGCTCACCCCTGGTGACAGGCCCGCTAACAACGCAAGCGGCGTGCCTGCGACAACAGCTAGAGCGGCGCGGCGAGCCGTCGATTGACGCCAATTGCCGCCGAATACGGCATCGCGTGCTGGCGTACGAATGCACTATGCCCGCTGTGCAGGGCACGTCCGTTAATCACTGTGGACAGTGTCAACAGTCGGCGACGTTTTGCCGCCCCCAAACAAAGCCGGCAACCGTGCAACAGCGAGATTACCGCTCGGACGACGTGCATCCGCTGGGCCGCACGTCGATGGCGCCGCAGTTGCTTTTACACGTGGCAGCTTCCCACGAAGCGATGAACGGCCGGCGGACGCTTGCCGGCGTCACGGCGTCGCTGCTCTCCGGCGCTTTACTCACGCTGCACCGGCGACCAGCTAGCAGCAGGAGGTTTTCATGGCTCTACACGTGCTACTGCAAGGCGCCAGGCGGCCTATCCCGGTAGCCTTCAAGACCCGGCGCGTGCGGCTCGACGAGACGCTTCGCCGAACTATTGGCGCGAGCATCCAAAGCGAACTGGGACGCTTCTGCCGACGAGTGCGCCACGTGTTCGTGTGGATTGAAGACGCCAATGGTCCCCGCGACGGCTCAGGCGTCCGCTGCCGTTTTAATCTCGCACTGCATCCCCGCGGCCGTTTCGTAGTCGCCGCGGAAGAGGCTAACGAACATCTGGCGGTCGTGAAGTGCGCCGCACGGGCGCGCGAGCGACTCGACCGGTCGCTCAAACGGGCAAGAAGCGCCAAGCGCCGGACGCGAGCGATTCACTGAAAGACGCATGGCGCCATCGCCACGCGCCGATCGGAAGCCAGGCGTCCGCCGTAATTGTCCACCACTTCGGTTTCCAGGAACTGCTATGAACACGCTCGAACTAAATGAAGAGATCGTCGGCCTCGGCTCGACCGTCACCATTTGCGATTTGGAATCCGGCGAAGTGGACGTGTATACGTTGGCGCCGCCCGGTCAGGCTGACATCGCCGCGAACCGCATTTCGATCGCCACGCCGATCGCCCACGCCATTTACGGCCGCCGCGCCGGCGACGTCGTCGAAGTGGAAGCGCCGGTCGGAACCATTCGCTTGCGAATTGACGACGTGCGGACGCAGGCCGCGCCCGTGGAGTACGGATAGTCGAAACAGCCAATCAGTGTTGCACTCGTAGGAGGGCGTAGACGTGAGCTCGCTGCAACAAATGATCGCCGACGGCTTGGAAGCCGCGAACGTCGAACGGGCCGCACAAAGCCGTTTAGAGGCTTCGGCCTACGGCGCGCTGAAGACCATTGCCTGCCGGTTCGAGCGGGGCGTGTTGAGGCTCAGCGGCAGCGTGCCCACCTATTATCACAAGCAAATCGCCCTGGCGGCGATTCGCTCGCTGCCAGGCGTGAGCGAAGTGGTCAACGAGATTACAGTCGCGCGGAACGTGCGACACGATCGCGCCGGGAGGAAGACATGAGCATTTTAGCAATGAGCCGAATCGTGGCCGACCGAAGCGCGATCGCTGACCGCTTTCGACGAACATACCGAGAGCTCAAGTCCAGAGGCGACGGCGGAGCGGCTCGCGTTACGCCGAGCATGCCATTCCGCTCGCCCTGGAAATCGCTTCCGCCCTGAAGGCGCGGCTCGTGCTGGAGCACTTCCACCTGCTCTTCGGCGCCGGTTACGACGCGTGGGCGTGGTCGTACGAGGAAGCGTCGAGTCCCAAACGCCGAGAACGAATGCACGACTACCTGCAGGAAGCCGCGGAGCGAATCGCCGCGGGCGGCGCCGCGCCGGTGACGCCGCGCCTGCGGACGGCGCTGCTGTCGGCCGACGCGCTAGCCGAGCTGGCCCACGACCGCAATCTCGTCGTGATGGCTCGCCGTCCGCTGCGGCTGGCCGATCCGTTGGCGCTGGGCAGCCCTTTCGAGCGGCTGCTGAAGTTCGGCTCATCGCCGCTGATCGCCGTTCGCGGGTACCGCTGGCTCTATTCTCGCCGACGCATGCCGGCGCCGAAGCACATCCTGGTCGTGCTCGACGGCACGGCGGACGCGGAATGCAGCCTGCCGGCCGCCACGGCGATTGCAGAAGCGACCGGAGCGACCATTTCGCTTTTCCGAACCGTCGCCGCCATGCCGTACTACGGCATCCCGTGCCTGGAGAAGGAAGGCGAAGCCCAGGACTACCTGGACGGCGTCGCGGCCTCGCTCCGCGAACGCCGCGTGCCGGTCGAGTCCGTCGTATGGACCAGCGACGAAGCCATGGGCGAGGTGATCCTGTCTTCAGCGCAGCGTCTTAACGCCGATCTGATCGCCATGACGGCGAGCTTGCGGCGGACGCTTGCCGGGCGGATGCGCCGCAAGCCGGTGCAGTACCTCGTCCGCCGGAGCGCAACGCCGGTGCTGATCGTCAACGGCGACCGGGCGCGAAGTTAGTTCGAATTGTCAAAGAACGCGTCGCGGAGATTGGGCGGCGGGCTTGGAGCGAGGGGCCTGGGCTTCCATGGGCGTCGGTGAGAGGCTAGGAAGCTGCCTCGCGAACGTGCCGGCCCGCATGCGCGACGTTGGCAAAAGCGCCG
>QEVI01000211.1 GCA_003576855.1 Planctomycetota bacterium | reverse complement strand
GAGATTCTCGCGGCGGCTAGCGGAATCTTGTTCCGCCGAGCCGACGGCGTCGACATCGAATTGCCGCCGCTTGACGCCGACGAGCAGCGAGCCGCCTTTCGCGGCTGGCTCGCCGAGCAAGGTCCCGGAGAGCTCGTCGGCCCGCGGGTCCGGGCCGCGGGCCGCATCGTCCTGGCGCGGGACGCCGGGAAGCTGAAGTTCCTCGACATTCGCGACATGACGGGGCAGATCCAGCTCTTCGTCGGCAAGGCGCAAGTCGGCGACGATTGGGAGCTGGCGCAGAACTTCGACTTGGGCGACATCATCGGTGTCGACGGCGCGCTGCGGCGGACGAAGACCGGCGAGCTTTCGATCTTCGCCGAGCGCCTGTACATCCTCGCCAAGTCGCTGGAGAGTCCGCCGGAAAAGCACAGCGGACTGCAGGACCCGGAGCTGCGGCAGCGGCAGCGGTACTTGGACCTGATCTACAACGACGGGTCGCTCGAGCGGTTCCTCAAGCGGACGAGAATCGTGGCGGCGATTCGCAAGACGCTCGGCGACCGGGGGTTCGTGGAGGTCGAAGGGCCGACGCTCCACGCCATCGCCGGCGGAGCCGCGGCGCGGCCCTTCACGACGCACCACAACGCGCTGGACATCGACCTGTTCATGCGGATCGCCTTGGAGCTGCACCTGAAGCGGCTGCTCGTCGGCGGCATCGAACGGGTGTACGAGCTGGGCCGCGTCTACCGCAACGAAGGCCTCAGCCCCCGGCACAACCCAGAATTCACGATGCTCGAGGTCTACGAGGCCTACGGCGACTACCGCTCGATGATGGAGCTCACCGAGGAGTGCATTTGCGAAGCGATTCAGGCCAGCAGCGGGTCGCGCGGCGCCAGCGGCGAGGCCCGCGTGATTGACGCGAGCGACCGGCCCGCGTCGCTCGCCACGCGCAACTTGCCGCTTGCCACCTGCTACGAGCTGCCGTGGGGCGAGCAGACCATCAACTTCTGCCGGCCTTTTGCCCGCAAGACGTACGCGGAATTGTTTGAAGAGCATACCGGGGTCGGCGCTACCGACCAGGCGGGGATCGCGAAGCTGGCCAGGTCGCTGGACATCGAAACGGCCGGGCGGCACCCGGATGTGATCAAGAACGACGTGTTCGAGGAGAAGGTCGAGGACCAGCTCGCCGGGCCGATCTTCGTGCTCGATTACCCGGCGAGCATCTGCCCGCTGACCAAGCGGAAGGCGGACGACCCGACGACGGCCGAGCGGTTCGAGCTGTTCGTCGGCGGGATGGAAATCGCCAATGCGTATACGGAATTGAACGACCCCGACTTGCAGGAGCAGCTTTTCCGCAGCCAGCTCGCCGGGTTGCGCGAGGAAGAGTCGATGGCGAAGATGGATCACGATTTCCTTCGCGCGCTGCGGCACGGCATGCCGCCGGCCGGCGGGCTGGGGATCGGCATCGACCGGCTGGTGATGCTGCTGACCAACGCGCCGTCGATCCGCGATGTGATTCTGTTTCCGCTGTTGCGGCCGGAGAAGTGAAGGAGCGGTCGGCGGTCGGCGGTCAGCAGTCAGCCTGAGGGTTCTTGCTGAAAGCCGATAGCTGACTGCTCGCCATGGAAGGCGACTCTATGTACAAACTCCTCCTCTGCTGGCGCTACCTGCGGACTCGGTACATCGCGCTGGTGTGCATCATCAGCGTGACGCTCGGCGTGGCGACGATGATCGTCGTCAACAGCGTCATGGCCGGGTTCACGCACGAGATGCAGGACCGGCTCAACGGCATGCTGGGCGACCTCATTTTTCGCAGCCGCAGCCTCGACGGCGTGCTCGACGCGGAGGCCCACATGGCGCAGATCCGCCAAGTCGCCGGCGAAGCCATCGCCGGCATGTCGCCCACGGTCCACGTACCGGCGCTGATGTACCTGACCGTCGGCGGCGAGCTGCTGCCGCGGCAAATCACGCTCGTGGGAATTGACGAACAGACCTACGCCTCGGTCAGCTCCTTCGGCAAGTACCTGCAGCATCCGGAGAACCGGCGACAGCTCCAGTTCCGTCTTCGCGACGGCGGCTACGACGTCGTCGATCACCAGGCCGACGCCAGCGTCGCCAAGCCGCGCACGGTGATGAAAAACGCCGGCTGGCCCTGGCGGCGGTACAAGTCGATGATCGATCGCCAGCGGGCCGACGAGCAGCGCCTGCTGGAGTCGAACGCCGCGGCGACCGGCTCCGCGGCGGCCGCGCCGGCGGCGACTCAAAACCCGTTTCAGCAGATGGCCGCCGCGCACGGCGAAGCCGAACCCGAAGGGCGCGACTTCGACCCGGCGAGCGAGCAACATGCGGGGATCGTCCTGGGCATCGGCATCTGCGGCTTCCGCATGCCGGACGGGTCGGATCAGTTTCTCGGCTTGCCGGGGGACGACGTGAAGGTCAGCTACCCGTTGTCGGTCGTGCCGCCGGAAATCACCAGCCACGATTACACGATCGTGGATTTCTACGAAAGCAAGATGAGCGAATACGACGGCAGCTTCGCCTTCGTGCCGCTGCGGACGCTGCAGAAGAACCGCGGCATGATCGACCCGAAGACGGGCCTGGGCAAATTCACGACGATTCAGATCAAGCTCCGGCCGGGCGCCGACGCCGAGGCCGTCCGCGACCGGCTGCAAAACGCCTTTCCCGCGCAACTGTACCAGGTGAGCACGTGGCGGGACGAACAGGGCCCGCTCTTGGCGGCGGTGCACATGGAAACCATGGTGCTCAACGTGCTGCTATTTTTGATCATCGCGGTGGCTGGCTTCGGCATCCTGGCGATCTTCTGCATGATCGTCGTCGAGAAGACCCGCGACATCGGCATTCTGAAGTCGCTGGGCGCCTCGCGCAGCGGCGTGATGGGGATTTTTCTCGGCTACGGGCTGTGCTTGGGGCTGGTGGGGGCGGGCGTCGGCACGGGACTTGGCTTGTTGTTCGTCGCCAAGATCAACGAGATCGCCGATTTGCTGGCGCGGCTCACCGGGCAACCGGTGTTCGACCCGGCCGTGTATTACTTCTACCGCATTCCGACGATCGTCGAGCCGCTGACGGTAACCTGGGTTGCGGCCGGCGCCGTGGCGATCGCCGTTTTGGCCAGCGTGCTGCCCGCCCGACGGGCCGCCCGACTTCATCCCGTGCGAGCCCTGCGCTATGAGTAACCTGCTCGATACGTCCGTCGCACCGCCGTGGGTTTCGTCGCGGCGATCAACCGGCGCGGCGGCTGCCCTGGACCATGCGGCGGCGGCTGGCGCCAGGCGGGCGATCCATCTCGCGTGCCGGGGGCTCCAGAAGAGCTATCGCAAGGGCCCGCTGGGCATTCCGGTGCTGCAAGGCATTGATTTGGATGTGCGCGAGGGCGAGTTCTTGGCGATCGTCGGCCCGAGCGGCTGCGGCAAGAGCACGCTGCTGCATCTCTTGGGAACGCTCGATCAGCCCGATGCCGGGGTCGTGACGTTCGAGGGACACCGGATCGACGACCTGCCGGCGGCGGCCCGCGACCTGCTCCGCAATCGGCACTTCGGAATGGTTTTTCAGTTCTATCACCTGCTGCCGGAGCTGACGACGCTGGAAAACGTGCTGGCGCCGGCGCTCATCGCCGAGAGCACCATCGGGTATTGGCTTCGCCGCTCAGCCCATCGGCGACGGGCCTGGGAGCTGCTGGAACTGGTCGGCTTGGCGCATCGGGCGCGACACAAGCCCCGCGAGCTTTCCGGCGGCGAAATGCAGCGGGCGGCCATTGCCCGCGCGCTGCTGTCGCGCCCCAAGGTGCTGCTGGCCGACGAGCCGACGGGCAACCTCGACCGCTCGACCGGCGAGCAGATCATGCACATTCTCGGCGAACTGAACCGGCGCGAGCGGCTGACGATCGTCATGGTGACGCACGACCCGTGGATCGCCGGCCAGGCCGATCGCACGGTGCACCTGGCCGAGGGCCGCATTCAGCAGGGCTGAGGCGACCGGGCGGCGTGCGGGCCCTGCGATCGCCGTACAGGTGGCGGCGGGGCGCGGCTCGCCATCGCGTGTAGTTTCGAAAAAACCGCGAACCGGCGCGGGCGCTGCTGGCTCTGTTTATCAGACCGGTGCGAGGGCGCTCCGGCGGCTCGTTGAGCCGCGGCTGAGTACGCGCTGCTCGCTTCCTGTTTCGAACCGATGGGAGGGGCGTTTGACTCTCCGGCGGGCTCTGCGTTTGCCGGTCGCCACCTTCATCGCGCCATGGTATTCTCATGCTTTCCTCTGCAACCACCGCGCCCCCAGCGTTACCTCGAAAAACCATGTCGCGACAGGTGTACATCAGCGGCAAGCTCGTGCCGGCCGAGCAAGCGACCGTCAGCGTGTTCGACCACGGATTGCTCTACGGCGACGGCGTTTTTGAAGGGCTGCGCAGTTACGGCAGGAAGGTGTTCCGCCTGGCGGAGCATGTCGAGCGGCTGTTTGACTCGGCCCGCGCCATTCGGCTGGAGATTCCGCTATCGCCCGAAGCGATGGCCAAGGCGATCAACGAGACGGTGGCCGCCAACGGCATCGACGATGGATATATCCGCACCGTGGTGACGCGGGGCGCCGGCACGCTGGGGCTCGATCCCAACCGTTGCAGCGACCCGCAGGTGATCATCATCGCCGACTCGATCCGGCTGTATCCCAAGGAGTTTTACGACAACGGCCTGGAACTGATCACCTCCAGCGTGATTCGCAACCATCCGGCCGCGCTGAGTCCCCGGATCAAGTCGCTGAACTACCTGAACAACATTCTCGCCAAGATCGAAGGGCTCAAGGCCGGCTGCGTCGAAGCCCTCATGCTGAACCACAAAGGCGAGGTCGCCGAATGCACCGGCGACAACATCTTCCTGGTCAAGCACGGGCAGCTTTCCACGCCGCCGCTGGACGCCGGGATTCTCGAAGGCGTCACGCGCAACGCGGTGCTGGAACTGGCCCGCGACGCCCGGATTCCGACCAGCGAACGGCCGCTGACCAAGCACGACGTCTACGTCGCCGACGAATGCTTCTTGACCGGCACCGCGGCTGAGGTCGTCCCCGTCGTGAAGGTGGACGACCGGATCATCGGCAGCGGCAAGCCCGGACCGATTACCAAGGACCTGACCGACCGGTTCCACGAAATGGTGCGGCGCTGATGGCGTCAGCGTCGCGGTCGTTTGAGCTTAGTTCGATTGGCCGCGGACGACGGGCTTGTCCTTCTGGGTCCGGGCGGCGATGAACGCCTCGTTGTCGACCTTTTCGAAGTTGGCCAGGAAGGTCTGGGCCTCGTCGAGCCGTGCGCGGTCCTCGCGCGAGAGGCGCCAGGAGAAGAGGTGGGTTGCGCGGACGGCGTTCTTGTCGTCGCCGCCGGTGGTCCGCTGGATTTCCACCGGGACCACGCCATGCCTGGCCAGCGCCGCGTTGAGCGACAGCCGGGGGCCCGGCGGGGGCGCGTTTTGCAGCATCGTCGACAGCTTCGTGTACCGGTCGATGAAGTCCTGATAGCGCTCGAGCACGGCGGCGTCCTCGGCTTCGATCGTCGCCGCTTTGTAGGTCCACTGGGGGCTGGAAAGCGTCAGCACGCCTGACTGCTGGTCATAGCTTTCGTCGAACTTGGGGGCGGCCGAGAACTGAATCAGCGGGTCTTTGTGGCTGGCGGCCCATTGGGAGAGCTTGCCCATGAGCTTCTCGACGCGGTCCGCCTCCACGTCGGTGCGTTGCTGCGATGCGAGGTCCAGCAGGATGAACTGCGCCGGGCGGCCTTCGTCGCCGGGTCGGTAGACGATGATCTCGCCGGGATTCTCGTTGAATTCGTAGACGGCTGACTTCTCGAAGAGCGTTACGCTATGGCTGGCCGAGGTTTCCTCCTCGCCGATGAAAACATCGGTTTCGATGCGGAATTCCTGGGCCGAAGCGTGCGTCGCGAACGAGGCGGCCAGCGCCGCGGCGGCGACGGCGGTCGATGCGGCCAGGGTGAAAGGGCGTCGTGCCATGGTCGTGCTCCACTGGTGCGCCAAGCGGGAGGTCCATCGCGGGAGAGCATACGAGAACGCCGCTAGCGCGTAAACGCCGATGTCGCCCGCGTAAAAGCGATAAGCCGTCAATTCCCCTAGCCGGACCGCCGCGCGGTCCGGTAAGCGGCGGACGCGGCCTCCGGCTGGCAATTGCCTGGGCGACGGGGTCGCCACGGCGACTGCCGACGCCTAATCCAGCCGCCAATCGGCCAGGCGGATTTCGACGGTCGTCTGGCCGCGATAGCAGTTCAGCGCGGGCGAGAAGGCGATCGACAACTCACCGTCGACCGCCGCCAGTTCCTGCTCCCAGTCGCCGCCGCCAAACGCAACGGCCCGCATCCGCACGCCGTGCTGGTCGAAGGTCATGGCCAAATGGCGGCCGGCCCCGCCGATCCGCTTGGGACGGGCTGCTAGCCGCACATTGCTGGCACACAGCACGGGGCGGCTGTTGCCGTGGCCGAACGGAGCGAGACCTTCGATTTGGTGCACGATGTTGCGCGTGAGGCAGGCGAGGGTGGTTTCGGCGTCGACCTGCAATTCCGCCGAGCGAGCCCCGTGGCCCAGCTCGCGGGCCGCCACTTCGCAAAACCGCCGTCGAAACGCCGGCAGGTTGCGTTCGGCGATTCTCAAGCCCGCGGCCGCGGCATGCCCGCCGCAGCCCTCGAGCAATTCGCCGCATTCATCCAGGGCGGCATACAGGTTGAACCCTGGCACGCTGCGGGCCGAACCAATGCCCGCCTTGACGCCCAGCTTATCGAGGGCGACGACGACCGACGGCAATCCGTACTTGTCGGTCATCCGCCCGGCGACGATGCCGATGACGCCGGGATGCCAGTCGTGGTCCGCCAACACCAGGGCGGCGTCGCGGCGGGGGTCGTATTTTTCTTGCGCTTGTTTATCGGCCTTCAGCGCCATGCTCCGTTCGAGCGATTGCCGCTCGCCGTTGAGCTCGTCGATGTATTGGGCCAGCTTTTCGGCGCGGGTTTCGCTCTGAGTGGTTAACAGTTCGATGCCCAGCTCGGCCTGCCCCAGCCGGCCGGCGGCGTTGAGTCGCGGCGCCAGGCAGAAGGCCAGGTCGTCGCAGGCCAGCGACTTCTGGTGGTGGAGTTTCGCCTGGCGCAACAGCGCCGTAATGCCGACGGTGGGATACTGCAGCAGCCCCTGGAGGCCGTGCCGCACCAAAATGCGGTTTTCGTCGACGAGCGGTACGACGTCGGCGACGGTTCCCAGGGCCGCCAGGCCGACGGCTTGCAGCAGGAATTGCCGCATCCGCTCGTTGACGCGGCTAGCGCCGCTGGCTCGCTGGCAGACCGCCCAGGCGACCTTCAGCGCCACGCCGGCGCCGCAGAGGCCGGCGAACGGATACTGGCCGCCCGGCAAGCCAGGATGCACCACGGCGGCCGCGCGGGGCAGCCTGTCGCCCAGGTGGTGGTGATCGGTAACGATGAGCGTCAAGCCGAGCTCGGCGGCAAGGTCCGCTTCCTCGACGCTGCATACGCCGCAATCGACGGTCACGACAACCTCGGCGCCTTGCTCGGCCAGCTTCCGCAGGGCGTCGCCGTTGAGGCCGTAACCCTCGTCGATGCGATGAGGCACGTAGAAATCGACCGCGGCGTCCAGCAGCCGGAGGCAGCCGACGAGGATTGCCGTGGCCGTCATGCCGTCGGCGTCGTAATCGCCGTAAACGGTGATCCGCCGCTTCTGGCGAACGGCCTCCAGCAGCAACTCCGCCGCCCGCGCCGCCCCGGGGAGCAGGTCTGGCTCCCTCAGCCCGTTGAGCTTCGGTTCGAGGAAGTGCCGCGCGTCGGCCGGGTCGGCGATGCCGCGGGCCAAGAGCAGTTGTGCGACGACGGCCGGCACGCCGGCGGCCCGCTCCAGATGAGCCACGCGAGCCGGGTCGTGCGAGGCGATGCGCCACAACTTAGGCATCAGGAGAGGCTCCGCCGTCTTCCTTCGAGGGGGGCCAGGCGGCTAGGGGGCCGCGCGCTGAGCGTGCCGGCCGCTGGCCGAGCGCCGTCTCCGGCGGCGACTGCGAGTCGCGCGCAGGCGGCGACGAGGGCCTATTTCTTCTTCTCGACGTGCATCGTATGTTTGCGGAGCCGAGGGCAGAACTTCGACAGCTTGAGCTTCTCGCCGCCCATTTTGCGACGGATGGTGTAGTTGTAATCCCCCGTTTCCTCGCAGACGAGGAACACGGTTTCGACCTTCTTCTTTTTCTTACCGCCGCTCTTCTTGGCCATCGCAAGGCTTCCGTCGTATACGCGAAACTCGAACAGGCGCCGCGTCGCGCCGGCGATTGCCGGCGCCGCGGGCGGGATAGCCCGGTATTTTAGGGGCAGGGACGCGTTTCATCCAGGGGCGTGCGCATTGGCGGAGGCAAACGGCGGCGTGCAGCTATAATGACTTTACCTGTGGCGCCGATCGGAATTCCTGGAACAGAGCTTGTCCGCCCCGCCGCTGAACCCCTTGACGCCTCAGCAGAGGCACCGTAAGCTATTAGCACTCGGTCGCCCCGACTGCTAGCAAGGGCGGCCCGGACACCCGAACTCAGTCCAAGGAGGAGACGAGCCGTGAACATCCGTCCGTTGCACGACCGCGTCGTGGTCAAGCGCATCGAGGCGCAGGAGCAGATCCGCGGGGGCATCATCATCCCCGACACCGCCAAGGAGAAGCCGCAGGAGGCCGAGGTC
>QEVI01000210.1 GCA_003576855.1 Planctomycetota bacterium | reverse complement strand
GTGGGCTCTTGTCGAGTCGACACGAGACGCTGCGACGCCCTTGATTCGGCGGCGAGATCAACGATTACTAGCTGCGCCCCTTGCAGCCCTGGGCTCTGCCCAGGGGAATCGCCGCGCCCGGGCGACGTTTGGATTGATGGCGATCCACCCCCGGGCAGAACCCGGGGCTGCACGCTCGGTCTTCTGCCGCGAGACGGCGGCGGTCCGAAGGGCGCGAGCCGGGATGACGCGCGAGGGGGCGCGGAGATGCGGGGCCGCTCCGGCGGCTCGTTGAGCCGCGGCTACTGCGTTGAGCCGCGGCTACCTCGTTGAGTTGCGGCTGAGGGCGTTGAGTCGCGACTAGGGGGATGCGGCGGCGTCAGAGAAACGAAGCAGCGTGAAATCGGGCGGGGCGAGGTCCCGCGCGGCGCTGGGCGACGCAGAGGGAACGACGCGGGCCGCGGCACAAGCCCAGACGGATTGCGGCGTCACCGTTTCAGTGGTTAATTCCGCCAGCGGAATGGCGGCTTCGACGATCCACGCCGGGCCGGCCGCAACGTTGCTTTCGGCGGCGGCGACGTACCATCGCGGATTCCAACTGGCGTCGCCGGCGCAGCGGTCGGCCGTCCAGCCGCGGCTATCGACCGTCAGCTCGAACCACGTCGCATAGTCGCGATCCAAGTCGAGCGCCAATCGCACGTGGTCGTAGGACGCGACGTCGCCGTCATGCGGTCGCGGGCGATCGTCCCGCGGATACGCAACCCCGTCGCGCTTCGCGCAGCAGACGGCCAGATAAAGGTACCTGTCATCGTAGGCCAGGCGGACGTCGGCGGTCTTGCATAGCGATTTCGGCGAACCGCTCCAGCAGGCCTCGTCGAGCATGCCGTCCAGCCGCGGCCGCTCGGCGGCCCGCAGGCATGTTGCCGTCGGCTTGGGCGCAGCGTCGTCCTCCGGGTCTTGCAACCACGCCTCGGCGCGAGCGCAATCGCCCCACACGTCGCCGGCGGCGCGATGCTTCAGCGGCGTCAGCAGGGCTTGGGCGGCCCGCGGCTGGCCAGCTCGCCGCGCCGCGACCGAACGGGCGAACGCGAACGCCGCGTCGCTGCCCAGCGCCGGCTGATGCGTGGCGGCTTGCGACGCCAATTGGCAGGCGTACAGGGCGCCGGCGTCCGCAGCGGGCGCTGTGTCGCCGGTGGCCGAGCCGTCAGCGCCGGCCGAGGCCGCCGGTTCGGAACTTAGCGCAGCTTGCATGGCCGGCGAGAGCTGCCGCTTGATGTTCTCGACCCCCTGCGATCGCTGCCGGCGGGCATGACCGACCTCGCTGCTGGCGTACATTCGCACCAGCCACAGCGCCGCCTGTTGCGCTTGCGGCTGCGCGGGGTATTGCTCGAACATCATCTGCCGCGCCTCGGCGGCCAGGTTCAGCTCGCCCGCGGCCAGATGGGCGACGGCCAGTTCTTCCAGCACGGCCGCTGCCGCCGCGTCACCGAACGGGGCGGTCATCTGGATGAATTGGGCCAGTGCATCGGGCCGGCCGCCGCGTCGGCGGGCGAGTTGACGGATGAGTTCCACTTCCTGTGGATCGGCCGACGCCTCGTGAACCGCCGGGCCGACCGGCGGTTGCGCATCGACCGCTCCCAGCGGCGTTCGCCCGCCCGTAACGGCGGTCGCCAGGCAGCCGGCCGCGATGATGACTTTGCGTAAGGTGCGCCGCATGGGGGCGATTGTATCGGCCGGCGCGGACGCTCCCTAGACGAACTGCGCCGCCGGCGCCGCGGCGGGTCGTAGCGGTCGTGCTAGCGACGCCGCCGCAGCGTCTCCTTGAGCTATGCTTGCATGCCGACTTTTGAACGCTCCAGGTCGCCGCGACACGGCCCAGCGACGCGATGCCCACTGCCGAAGCGCCCGCCGAACGAGACGCCGCCCTTACCATCGACCTCATTATTCGCCGGGCGGAATCGCTCTACACGCTGCCGGCGGTTGCGGTCGAGGTGCTGCGACTAACCGAATCGCCCAAGGTGGACGTGCGCGCGCTGAAGGCGTGCATCGAACGCGACCCGGCGCTGACGGTCAAAATCCTTCGCGTGGTCAACAGCTCGCTGTTCGGACTGCCGCGCGAAGTGAGCGATCTCAACCAGGCGCTGGCGCTGCTGGGCATCAAACCGCTGAAACTGCTCGCGCTGGGCTTCAGTCTCCCGGAAAGCCTGTTCCTGGCCGCGGCGCGAGACCAACTCGACTGGTTCTGGCGATCGGCCCTGGTGCGGGCCGTGGCAGCCCGCGAAATCAGCGAGCACCTGTTCGGCAAACCAGGCGACGACGCCTTTCTGGCGGGGTTGCTGCAAGACCTCGGCGTGTTGGTGCTCCTGGGCCAGTTCGGCCGGCCGTACGCCATGCTGCTCAACGAGGCGATCGCGTCGCAGGCGGACTTGAACCAGCTTGAACAGGCCGCAATTGGCTTTCCGCACCAACGGCTAACCGCCGCTCTGCTGGAGCATTGGAATCTGCCGCCGGGGCTGGTCGCGGCCATCGCCGAAGAGCGGGACAGCCGCCGCTGGGCCCGCAGCCGGGCCGATCACGCCCACCTGGTCCGCGTGCTTCACCTGGCCGAATTGCTCGCTCAATTGGTTGGCCAGCGGCGATTGAGCGTGCTGCCCGACCTGCTGCAAACCGGCGAGGCCTACTGCCTGCTCGACCGGTCAAAGCTCAACGACTTGATCGCCGCGCTCGAGCCGAAGGTGCGACAACTGGCCGACGTCCTGTCGCTGAAGGCGAGCGAGACGGAAGGCTACGCCGAAATCCTGATCCAGGCGCACCAACAGATGTCCGCGGTGGCCGAGACGGTCGCCGCACCGCTGAGCCGCGAGCTTGCCCGCGACGAAGCTGCCGCGATCGAAGCCGAGGGGCGTCCCGCGCCGGCGCTTGCCCGGCAATTGCGAGCGTCGTTTGAGGAGTTCTTTGCCCTGCCGCCGGCTGATTCGCAGTCCGACGGCGCGACCGCAACTTGTGCCGTGGCGTGCCTGGCGCCGCATGGTGAGACGCCGGGGCCGTCCGCGGAACGGCCGGCGCTTGATGAGCGGCCGTCGCTGGCTGGCCGCGATAACGTCGCCGTCCGGTTGACGCTCGCCGTGGGGCAGTGCCGATCGTCGCGGACGCCGCTGAGCGTGGTGCTGCTGGCCGTCGAGAGCTCGGCGCCGCTGGCCGATGCCCACCTCGCGGCGCTCGAGCGATCAATGCACGCAGCGCTTCGCCAGTCCGAGGCGATTACCGACGTGATGGCCCAGGCCGGCGGCGTCCGCCGGTTGATGATCCTGGCAGGTCGCGACCGCCTCCAAGCGGTCGGCGTGGCCCGCAGCCTCGTCGAGCGGATCCGGCGGCTCCTGGCGCCGCTGCAACAGGCCAAGCTGCTGCCGGAGTGTACGGTCGCCGCCGGCGTGGCGTGGGTCGATCTGCCGGCGAAGAACTTCCAGCCGCAGCGGCTAGTCGAGACCGCCGAGCGGTGCCTCGCGGCGGCGATGACCAGCGGCGGCGTGAAGAGCCTGGAAGTCAGTTAATCCGCGTCGCCGCCGCGCCGCGGCCGTCGCCTGTTCGCTGGCGCTGGTTTTGATATGATTCGCTGATGAGCACCGGTCCGCCGCGCCCCGCCGCCAGATCCGAGCTTTCTGCCGCACCTGCTTCGGCCGCTGCGCCCGCCGGGCCGGCGACCTCGCAGCCGATTGTGCCGCCGGCGGGTTCTTATAGTCCGGGCTCGGGTCCTAGCGCCGGCGACGCCTTCTTCGCTTCGTCGATGTCGCACCTGCCCGAGATCCGCGAATCGGATCTGGGCGTGATCAGCCAGCGGCGCGTCATGCTGCCCGTGCTCTTGTTCGTGGCGACGTGCGCGTCGACCTTCTGGGTCGGCGTCACCCGGTGGGACCCGTTGCAGGCCCAATACTCGCGGGACTGGCCCGCGGCGTGGCAGGTCGTCTCGACGAATTGGCCCATCGGCCTGGCCTACATGGGCGCCGTGCTGGCGATCCTCTTGACGCACGAGATGGGCCACTTTCTGCAGACGGTAAAGTACGGCATTTCGGCGAGCTACCCGCTGTGCATCCCCGTTCCGTTCAATCCGATCGGCACGATGGGCGCCGTCATCGGCATGGACGGCAGCCGGGCCGATCGTCGGCAGATTTTCGACATCGGCATCGCTGGGCCGCTGGCCGGACTGGCGGTCGCCTTTCCGGTGTTGTGGCAAGGGATCAAGGCGCTCGACCTGAGCCGCCCGGCGTCGCCCGGCGAAATCGAGTTCCACTTGCCGCTGGTCGCGCAGTGGATGCTCCGCTGGGCCCACCCGCAGGCCGCCTGGGCCGGCGAGCAGTGGGTCGGCCTCTCGGACCTGAATCCTTACTTCATGGCCGGATGGGTCGGCATGCTCATCACGGGCCTGAACATGCTGCCGATCAGCCAGCTCGACGGCGGCCACACGATGTACGCTCTGTTTCTCGACCGCGCGCATTCGTTTGCGCGGCTGTTCATTTCGTTCGCCATTCTGTACGTGGTGATCAATCTGGACGAAGCCGTGCTCTGGACGCCCATGCTGCTATTGGTGATCTTCTTGGGCATCCATCATCCGCCCACGACCGACGACAGCATTCCCTTGGGCCCGCTGCGGTGGGCCGTCGGCCTGGCGTCGCTGGCGATTCCCGTGCTCTGCTTCCCCCTGCTGGGCGTGCGGCAGTAGGGGAGGAGGCTGGAGGACGGAGGATTGTAGTTCATGCCGCTAGTGTTCCGTCACGGTCCTGTTTTCGGCTATTGCATTTAGCGGCCGGGGTCGGCGCGGCTCGGCCCGCAAGCGGGCCCGCTACATTTCGTACTCAAAAGAACTGCCAGGACGCACCGCTCACCGCCCACTGATCACCGATCACCCCCCGCCGCCATGCTATACTGCCGACTGTCGCCCGTAGCGCCATGCTAGCCACGGAGCCCGCCCCATGTCCGCCGGTTATGTCACCGCCGCCGAGATGCAAGAGCAGTTAGGCGGCATTCCGCTGGAGCGAATCCGCATGGTTCCGCCGCCCGGTACGGCGACGGAAGAGGACGCCCTGCGCGTTCAAGACGCCGAAGGACGAACCTGCGAAGTACTCGACGGCATCCTGGTGGAGAAGGCGATGGGGTTCTTTGAAGCCTATGTGGCGAGCAAACTGCTGATCGCGCTAGGGCGCTATCTGAAAGACCGCGACCTGGGCATCGCCGTCGGTCCCGATGGCCTGATCCGGCTATCGGCCGGGCGTCTGCGAGCCCCCGACGTGGCTTACATTTCCTGGAACAAACTGCCGGGGAGGAAAATCCCCGACGCGCCGGTTCCGGCACTGGTTCCCGACCTGGCCGTCGAGGTGCTGTCGAAAGGCAACACCTGCAAGGAAATGGAAACGAAGCTGGACGAGTATTTCGCCGCCGGCGTCCGCAGCGTCTGGATCATCGACCCACAACGACTGGCAGCCCGCACCTACCGGGCCCGAGACGCGGTCGAGGACGTCGGCGCGGAAGGCTCGCTGCAATCGCCAGAACTGCTGCCCGGCTTTTCGCTCAGTTTAACAAGCCTGTTTGATCGCGCCGGCAACCGCTGAAGTTGATCTTGCAAGCCGCAGGCCTTCAGCGCGGCGTTGCGGTTATCTGCACCACCGCTGCTGCGGCTACGTGCATGTCTGCCCCTGTGAGTTCGCGCTAGCGCGGAGTTGCCAGCGGAATAGTCGTTTCAGCCCGAAGTCGGCCGACAGACTGCGGATACCCACGGGCTTGGTCGCCGATACTGACGTAGCCGGGCGTGTACGCCGCGAGCCGTCGCCTTGCGAAAGCACGCCGGTCCGCCTGGTCAACACGCTGCTGACCGCCTACGGCTTCCTTCGGACCTGTGCCGCGATGCGACCGCCCTTGCCCAGCCTGTTCCATGCCGTCGTGCTGGGAATGCTTTCGGCGGCGACGGGGCGCGGCGATTCGCAACTCGGCGCGCCGGCGTGGCTGAACGCCGAAGCGATCGACGGCGACGCGGAGTCCGTCGAACGCGGTTTCCAGTCATCGGACGACCCGCTCGCACTCGATGCAGACGCTGCCGGCGACGACGGGGCGACCGATCCCGAAGCGGAGACCGGCACGGCGGAAGACGACGCCGACGATTCCGAGCAAGAAGACGCAGAGCCAGCGCAAGACGAGCTGCCGCCGTCGCTGTTGTCTCCACGGCTGCACCAGTTCGGGCCGGTGACGGGCGAGTACGTCTACACGGGCGAAGTGTTCACCAATGCCCGCGGCGGGCTAAACACCAACGACGCGACCGAGTACCGCGGCAATCTCGACCTGATGATGGTCTTCGACCTGGCGCAGGTCGGCGGCATCCACGGCGGCGAGTTTTTTCTCTACGGGCAGGAGGGGCATGGCCGCGGCATAACGCTTGACCATGTGGGCGACTATCAGACCGTCAGCAACATCGACGGCCGGCGAATCCTCCAGGTGAGCGAATACTGGTGGATGCAATCGTGGGGCGACGGCCTGGTGACGACAAAGCTCGGCAAGCAGGACGCCAACGCCGATTTCTGCACGCTCGACGCCGCGTCGAGCTTCATCCATTGCTCCTTCGGCTTGATCCCCAACGTGCCGCTGCCCGTGTGGCCGAACCCCGGAGTCGGCGGCGCGCTATTCGTCGAACCGAGCGAAACGGTCTGGCTCGGCGCGGGCGTCTACGACGGCACGCCCGACGGGCGTACCTGGGGTTGGTCGCGCTTAGGCGCCGACGGCGCCTTCTGCATCGCGGAAGCCGTCTGGCGCCCGGCGCTGGCCGACGGTCGGCTGCCCGGCGCCTACCACGCCGGGTCGTGGTATCACAGCGGCGACGTCGACGACCTGGCCGAAGGCGACTCGCATGCCGGCAATTACGGCGCGTACTTCCTCGGCGAGCAAATGGTGCTGAACGAAAGCGGCGACCCCGCAGACGACCAGGGGCTTGGCGTCTTCGTGCAATACGGCTGGGCGCCGCCGCGGTACAACGCCGTGCCGCACTATTTCGGCGGGGGATTGCTCTACAAGGGGCCGCTCGCCGGGCGCGACGAAGATTACCTCGGCCTCGGCGTCGCGCACGCGGAGTTCAGCGATCAGATGCTGCTGGGCAGCCCCGCGCCTGTGATGGCCGCCGTCCGCGGGGCGCCCCACCTGCTCATGGCGCCCCTGGCATCGGCCGGCCCCACGGCCGAGACGGCGACGGAGCTGTTCTACACGGTGCAGCTTCGGCCCTGGCTGCGGCTGCAGCCCGACTTGCAGTACATCGCCAACCCCAGCGGCGACGGCCGCGACGCCGTTGCGGTGGGCGTGCGACTGGAGGCGACGCTGTAGACTTCCGCCACGGTCGGGAGGCTAAGCTCGGCCGCTGGGCCGCAGCGTCTGGCTTGCGCCTCGTCCGCGAAATGTCGAGCGGTGATGGAGCCCCCCGCGCCGGGCCCGATAGTACCAGCGGGACGCCACCTGGCGCGACTGGCCGTCGCGGACGCTGTCGCACGGCGAACAAGTCGCCGTCGGTGCGCCCAGCGCCAGAACCGCCGCAAGCAACGAACCAGCGACCACCGCAACGCCGGCCGACCGAGTAAGCATCGTACACCCCCAATCGCGAGAGACCGCCTCGCCTGCCATAGGCGAAGGCCAGTCCTCATGCTAATCGGCGTCGCCGCCGACGCAACGACGCGTGGGCGACGGCGCGATCGTAGCGGTTCTGCCGGCCAGAACGGGCCGAGCCAGGATGGCTCGGCTATGTTAGGGGGCCAGCAGCAGCCGACCGGGCGCGGCGAGCAGTCCTTTGACGTCGTTGAGGAACCGCGCGGCTTCGGCCCCGTCGACGATGCGGTGATCGTAGGTGAGCGACAGCGGCATCATCAGCCGCGGGGTGAACGCGCCGCCGATGAACTGCGGCATCATGCGGCTGCGGCCGATGAGCAGGATCGCCGCTTCGGGCGGATTGATGATCGGCGTCGAGTACGTCCCGCCGATCGTGCCCAGGTTCGAGATCGTGAACGTCCCGCCCCGCAGGTCGTCGATCGTGTACTTGCCGCCGCGAGCCATTTCGGTGATCTGCACCAACTCGCGGGCGATCTGCGGAATGATCTTCCGATCGGCGTCGCGAAGCACCGGCACCACCAGGCCCCGCTCCGTGTCGATGGCGACGCCGACGTTGACGTACTCCTTGTAGATGATCTCGTTGCCCTCGTCGCTCACCGAGGCGTTCACCACCGGGTGGTGCTTGAGGCCGACGGCCACCGCTTTCACCAGAAACGCCAGCATGGTGAGCTTCACGCCTTGGGCGTCGTAGTCCTTCTGGCTTTCTTTGCGAATATGCTCCAGCTCGGTGACGTCGACGTCGTCGAAATTCGTAAGCTGCGGAATCGTCGCCATCGACGTGGACATGGTCCGCGCGATCGTCTGCCGCAGTCGCGACATCTTTTCGCGCCGAACTGCTCCGTAGGCGTCGCTTTCGGGGGCGCCCGGCGGCGTGACCCCCTTGGTGGCCTTGGCCTCGGCTTCTTCCTGAATGCGGCGCACGTAGTTGCGCAGGTCTTCTTCAGTGATGCGGGCGCCTTCGACCGACGGCCGCACGCGGCGGAGATCGACGCCCATCTCGCGGGCCAGGCGGCGGACGGCCGGACCCGCCGCCGCGGCCGCGCGGCCGTCGCCCGGCACTTCGCCTTCCACGCCGCGCGCCGGCGGCGCCGCGGCCTTCGTT